>NZ_JAWLVJ010000016.1:0-103382 GCF_033100395.1 Terasakiella sediminum
TCAAATTACGCATAGACTTCTCCTCATAAAAAGAAGTCTTGAATCACATTCTACGCAATTTGTAAATCCACTTTGTCAACAGGACCTAGATACCCAAGTACGATACTCGACTAATAAACTCGTAAAATTAGGTAATTTCCCGTATACTTGACACTACGCCATGTGAGGGCGTTCCTATGTCAAAATGCACTGTTGAAGGTCGTTAAATTAACGAAGCAAGCACATCTGATTTTTATGGGTGACTTGAGGGATAATAAACCAAAGCTTCATGCTTTCAGGCAGAGGATTATGACATAGACAATTGTGAGGGTTGTCTATGCTGAATACACCAGGTGGTGATGAGCCACTTCAATACCGCGCATTGGACAGCGATGCCGGTCAAATTACTTTACCCGAGGGCCTATCGCTTCACTCGGCTAATTTCGTTCGTGATGGTTCTGATTTGTTGATCGAGACAGAGGATGGATCAGTTTTTGTTGCGCCCGGATATTTTGCAACGGAAACACTAGCCGACCTCACCACCCCCAATGGCGATTTTATCAACGGCACCCTGTTTGAAAATGCGCGCGATGTCGCAGCACAAGATCAATTTGCCCAGGTGGAAATCCCGGGCCTTGACCTGCCTGCCCCGGCTGATGCCATCCCGGACGGCATTGGCGAGCCCATCGGCACCGTCGATAATGTGGAAGGTGCGGTCAGCGTCACCCATGTGGACGGCACAACGGAATTCCTCAATGTAGGCGACAAGGTATATCAGGGTGATATTCTGGAAACAGAAACCGGATCCGGCATCGGGATTACCCTTGCTGATACCTCGGTCTTTTCATTAGGTGAAGAAGGTCAGCTGGTTCTGGATGAACTGGTCTATGACCCCGGCAATCAGGAAGGCAGCGCGGTGATCTCCCTTGTGGAAGGCACCGCCAGTTTTGTCAGTGGGCAAATCGCCAAGATCAATCCGGATGCGGTCAACATCACGACCCCGGTCGCCACCATCGGGATCCGTGGAACGAAAGTATTTGTCGAATACAAAGAAGGTGAATTCCGCGCCGTCAACCTGCTGGAAACCACGCTGGATGGCGAACAGGCGGGTGAAATTGTTATCTATGACAATGCGGGCGGCATCATTGGCACCACCAATGAAGCCAATATCGGCTGGAGCTGGAACCCGACGACATCAAGTCGCCCCACAGAGCAAAGTTTCACCACAAACCAAATAGAAACCATGACCCGCGATGCGCAACGCAACTTGCCACGCAACCTGGTTGAAGAAGCCGTTGATGCACGCGAAATGGAACAAGCCCTGCAGGAAGCCGCCGAACAGGCTGCCGAAGAAGCGCAGGCAGCACAGGAAGATGCCAATCAGGCAGAATTAGACGCAGAACAAGCTAAAGAGCAAGCCCTGCTCGCCCAACAGGAAGCCGAAGCTTTGCTGGCACAGGCGGCAGAAGACCAAGCCCTGCTGGAAGCCGCCCTTGAAGCGCAGAAACAAGCCGCACTGGAACAACAAGAAGCCGAACTGGCTGAACAACTTGCCCTCCAAGCCCTGGAAGAAGCCCAACGCGCCATAGAAGCCGAACGCCTGGCCTATGAAGCAGCGAAAAAAGCAGAAGAAGACTCTTTCAACGCCCTGCAAAAAGCACAGGAATATGCAGGGTACGGTACCAATCAGGATCAAGACACCAAAGCCAAAAAGCTTGCAGATAATACCGATTATTCGAATGTGGAAGTCATTCCCAACAGCGCGGATGATGACGACGGTACCGACACCACATTTACAGGATTTACAGATGAGACGTCAGACAATAACGATACGACATTAGTTGCAAACGCCGATGGTGATGGCGACGGTGATGAAGAAGACACCACCACCACGACGTCGCAAAATAATAATGACACTGCCGTCACTGTCACCCTAAATGGTACAGCGGTTGATGGATATATTAAAGGTGCAACCGTCTTTATTGACCTGAATAAAAACGGCGTTCTGGATGATAACGAAAATGTAGCAGGTGCGACATACACCACCACAGGCACAGAAGATAACCCTTCCAGTTTCGGCACCTTTGTGCTTTCGACAACGGCAGAAGACTATGTAATTTCTCTGACGGGTGGCACTGACATCGCTACAGACAAGCCATTTTATGGTGTCCTGCAAGCGCCTGCAGGTTCCACTGTTATCACACCATTGACCACCATGCTTGTTGCCTTGATGGACGCAGACCCGGCTTTAGATGTCGCGGCCGCCCAGGCAAAGCTTGCCACCGCACTCAACTTTGATAATCCAGCCCTGCTTGATTTAACCCAACATGATCCTGTAGCGGGTTCAAACGGAACTTTGCCGGACAACATTCCCACAGCTGACCATGCCGACTATATCCAGGCGCTGACAAAAGTCACCGCAGTAGGGGTGCAAATACAAAACACCATCATGCAGGCCGCAAATGTATTTGAAGCTGCGGCAGGCGATGGCGTAACATTAGAGCAAAGTACAACTTCTGCTGCTCTGTTTGACTCCCTTGCTCAATCGATCAAAGGTCTTTCCGCTACAGAGAAACTTCCTTTAGATTCAGCAGCGACATTGGAAAAAGCAATTAAGGATGCTGCTGCACTGGAAGATAGCGGCGGAAATACGATCTTCAGCCCCACATTAATTACCAACGTTAACGCTGTGGCAGAACAAACGGCCCAAATCATCCAAGCTTCTAACGAAACAATTTCAAACCTTATTGATGCAATTGACAGCAATAGTGATGGTGGGGCTTTACTCACTCAGTTGGCACAAGTCGCTGTTGTGGCCGAAGCGGCCTCTCAAGAATTCAATCAAATCAGTACGTTTGACAGCACCAGTCTGGATGGTTTGAAATCTTCTTACGTCGACACACTCGATTCAAAACTTTCTGATGCAAAAATTGGCGATATTAACGGTGATGGGACCGCCAGCCTGAAGCCCGTTTCCTTACAAGGGACAGAGGATCAGATTTTAACAATCACCAAAGCCCAGCTCATTGCAAACAATACCTTCCCAGAAAGCAGTACGATTAATGTATTAAACCCGACTTCCAAAAATGGCGGTACGCTGACAGAAACCGATACCGGCTGGACTTATACCCCTGTTGAAAACAACAGCTCGAATGTAACCTTCACATATGATCTTGAAGCTACATATTCAACAGATGACGGGCCGCAGACACAGACGATATCGACCTCTGCTGTTGCTCGATTTACGGCTGTTGCGGACAACACACTCCAAAATGATTCAGATCACAGTGTTGCCAACAATTCGACAGTAGACATTAATATTCTTGCCAATGACACAATAGATACAAACAAGACCCTAACCCTCAGCACCCCCTCAAACGGAACAGTCACGCTTAATGATGATAACACTGTGACTTATGACCCAAGTGATGATTTCACAGGGAATGACAGCTTCACCTATACGATCACAGAAACAGACGGCGCGACTCAAACCGCCACCGTTCAAATCACCGTTTCAGAGACAGGTGACGAAACACCCCCGCCCCCACCTGTTGATAACTATTCAGGTAAAGCCCTTGATGGATACCTGCAAAACGCAAATGTATTTATTGATCTTGATAAAGACGGTGTGCTGGATGCCAATGAAATTGCAAGCATTGTGATGACGGATTCAGATGGTGATTTCACCATCTCTACCACAGAAACCGACTATGTTATTTCTGTTGTTGGCGGGACTGATGCCTCTACAGGAGCGGCCTTTTATGGAGCTTTACAGGCTCCAAAAGGAGATGGAACAAGCATCATTTCCCCCCTGACCACCCTCATGGTAAATGGGGTGAGTGAAGCACAATTGAAGACCCAGTTCGGGCTTGGTAACAGTATTAGCTTATTGAGCGATGACCCCATCGCATTAGCTAATACTGGAGAAAACACAGCAATTTATTCAAAACTGGCAGCTGTGGGTGTACAAATTCAAAACATCATCATTCAAGCAGGTGCGGTTCTTGAGGGAGCATCTAGCAACTTGGGCGGTAGTACCGCTGCCAGTCACATTTTTACCGTCATTGCCGAGAAAATTACAGAAGCAGCCAATGACGGCAATATCACCTTTGACCTCAGCGATTCAAACGATCTGACGGCAGTAATCAATTCCACCGCCAGCAAGCTTTCTGACAGTGGTGTTACGATTGATACATCAAAAGTCAGCACCAATGCAGCGGCAACCGCCTCCCAGATCAGTACGTCAAACGCGGATATTGACACCGCGATTTCGCAAGGCAAGACAGGTGATGACCTGTTTGCAGTTACCTCACAAACTCAGCAAAATGCGACCTCTTTTGCTGAAAGTGCAAAAACTGCTGTTGAGAATGACCAACCCGTTTCCAACATCAACCGCGCCCCAACGGTCAACACCGTCACACTTGAAAACGGCACTGAGAATATAAGCTATACCCTGCAGGAAAGTGCACTGTTGGCCAACAGTTCAGACCTCGACAATGATACCCTGAATGTCACCGCCATTACCGGGACCAATATCACAGCAACTGAAAATACCGAGGCAGGCACATGGACCCTCACATCCACTGCAGCAGGTGAACAAACCATCACCTTTACCGTCAGTGACGGCACTGTTGATGTTATTCAAACCGCGACCATCAATTTCGTCGATGCGGATAACACGCTAGCCAATGACAGTGTGACCTTAAGTGAAGACGGCTCCAGCACCATTTCCGTTCTTGCCAATGATACGATCATTGACGGGGCGACCGTCAGTGCCATTTCCACACCATCAAATGGGTCGGTTACGCTCAATAACGACAACACGATCACCTATTCACCAACGGCAAACTATAACGGGTCAGACAGTTTCACCTATACGGTTACTGACGAAGATGGGGAAACACAATCAGCAACCGTGAACCTGACTGTTACGGCAGTAAATGACGCCCCGGTAGCGGGTGATCAGGTTTCTCTGAGCACCAATGAAGATACCCCCCTGACCATCACGACCACCCAATTACTGGGCAGTTCATCTGATGTCGATAACGACAGTTTGAGCATAGCCAACTTTACTATTCAAAGTGGGAATGGTTCCCTGGTTCAAAATGAAGATGGCGTCAGCTGGGTTTATACCCCTGCGGCCAATGACGACAGTGCGGTCACTTTTTCTTATGACGTAAGTGATGGCAGCCTGAGCGACAGCACGACAGCAACCATCACCGTCAATGCCGTGAATGATGCCCCAACCGTCAATACCGTAAGCTTGTCAAATGGCACAGAGGCCAGCAGCTATACGTTGACAGAAACCACGCTGCTGGCGAACAGCTCGGATATCGAAAGTGACGCCCTGACAGTCACGGCGGTGACAGGTGGCAGCAACCTGACCATCACGCAAACCACAAATGATCCAGAAAGCGGTGCGAAACGCTGGACCATCACATCATCAGAAGAAGGGGCCGAAACCATTACCTTCACGGTTAGTGACGGAACAAATTCGGTCAATCAAACCGCCACCATCACTTTTGCCGATATCGACAACACACTTACCAACGACACCGTGACTTTGACCGAAGATGGGTCTACCACCATCTCGGTTCTATCCAATGATACGATCATTGATGGCGGCACAGTTACGGCAACCTCCACCCCATCACACGGGTCGGTCACCATCAATAACGACAATACGGTGACCTATACGGCGGCAAGCGATTATGCGGGATCAGACAGTTTCTCTTACACCGTCACTGATGAAGATGGGGAAACCCAGACCGCAACCGTGAACCTGACCGTCACCGCAGATGCCGACGCCCCAACCTTGAACATGAGCCTGGGCACAGGGACAGAAATAACGGTCAATGGCGATGCATCAACCGTCACCATTACAAAAGACAATGTCACCGCAACTGGTAATGGTTATACGATCACAGGTAAAGCTCAATCCAATCACACACCAAATGCAGATGATATTGCTACATACGCCTCAGATGACGGCACTGTAAGTGGCTTTGGGGTGACAGGTGATCAATCGGGAAACCATACCGAGATCGGTTATCAAAGTTTTGCAGAAACTCTTTATGTTGACTTTGACACCAATGTTTCTTCCGTCAGCGTGGCTTTTGCCTGGCTTTCAAGTTCAGAAACGGCTTCTTACGAATTCTTCCTAAATGGATCATCTGTTGGGTCCGGAACCAGAGATGGGGTCACCGACGCCATTGATACGGCCATAACCCTTGCCCCTTCAAACGGCAGCCAGTTTGACCAGATCGTCTTCAAACCGGATGCACAGGGCGATGACTTCCTTATCAACTCTCTTTCCTTTGATAAGCCATCAACGACAACGGCTTATGTGGATATTCCGATCTATCTAAGCCATGCAGAAACAGATACTGACGGGTCAGAAACGCTGTCCAGCATTACGCTTTCCGGCATTCCAGACACAGCGACCCTTTATGTTGACAATTCCGCTGTCAGCGTTTCCAGCGGATCAGCCACCCTTGCCAATGATAATCTGGATAATGTGAAAATCCGTGTCACTGACACACAGGACAATTTCGACCTCACAGCGTCTATTACCTCCACAGACGGCAATGATACGGCGATCACCACACAGACGGTCAATGTGCCAGATTACACCTTTGCCTCCAGTGGTAATGATGACGTGATTGCCATTCAATCCGGTAATGTCACAATTGATGGCGGCACAGGCACCGATACCTTGCAGCTGGAAGCCGGATTTGATCCGAACTTCGTGACAGCAAACATCACGCTGACCTCTGTTGAAATTATTGATCTGGCAACCGATACGTCTGCCAACAGCATCACCATCGGTGCAACCCAGATTAACAGCGGGTCTGTCACCACCATCAACGGCAATGGCAGTGATACACTAACCTTTGCAGATAGTTCTGGCTGGTCGCAAGGTTCCACAGATCAGGAAACAGGCTACACCACCTATAACTATAGCCAGAATGACACGACGGCTTCGGTTCAGGTGACCTCGACAGTGGCGGTGACAGGATTCTAAGGTTATTTCCTTAACCTTAAGTTTCTTTTTTTAACTTGTCTAACTTGCTCAATAGCCTAAAGAATATTAAGCTCTTGGTCTTGGGGATAAAATCGCTCGCGGGTGAGACAGTTGCAAAAGATCACAAAGTCAAAGACGACACTGGAAGTTGATCTGATCATTCAGGCACTTGACCACCTGGATCAGGGCTTGAGTGTTTTTGATGGTGAGCTGAATCTGATCCTGTTCAATAAGAAATTTCAGACCTTGCTTGACTATCCCGACGATTTCCTTGAGACCGGGATGAGTTTTGCTGACCTGCTGCGCTATAATATTGATCACGGGGAATATGGCCCCGGCGATAAAGAACAGCAGTTTCAGGAACGCATGGATCAGGTCAAACATATACGCCCCCACCAATTTGTGCGCAGCCGCCCCGATGGCACTGTCATTTCTGTCAAAGGCACCCCTCTGCCCGACGGTGGGTTCATCACCCAATATTCAGATGTGACCCACACCCCGTCCGATCAAACCACACTGGTCGATATCGAAGAACAGTTTCGCACCTATCTGGAACTCAGCCCGGTTGGGGCCATGCTGGTCGAATTGGACGGCACGGTGCGTTTTATCAATGCGCGCATGTTGGATATTTTTGGCTACGATCGCAGCGACGAAGGCAGTATTTCCACGCTGGATTTTTATGCGAATTTAAATGACCGCATCACATTTCTGGATGTCCTGCAAAATAATGACACCCCATCATCTTTTCGTTTTATGGGAAAGAAGAAGAATGGGGAGACCTTCCCTACCCTGATCACGTCAAAGATCATCAATCTCAAAGGAAAGGATCGGATTTTCAGTTGGGTGAATGACCTGACAACCATCAGCAAAGCTGAAGAAACGATCCAAAAGCTGAGCGAGAGAAATGAATTGATCCTGTCTGCGGCTGGGGCTGGCATACTGGAAATTGATGATGCCAACAAAATTCAGTTCATCAATCCTGCAGCTGCAAAATTGCTGGGGTATGAACCTGAAGAACTAAAAGACCAGCCGCTGGCAAACTTGCTGATGCCAGACAGTGACATTGCCGATCTTTTACATAGTGATCGAAACAGCGGCGAAACCCAGATGCATACAAAGTCAAAAGCCGCCTTCCCGGTGAAATTCAACGTCTCTCGCATCAGCAACAGTGAAGGCCATGAAAGAAAAATCATTGTCTTTGATGATATTTCCGAACGGGTCGCAACCGAAGACGTGCTGCGCCAGGCCATGAAAGATATCGAAAACAGCAGTCGGGCAAAATCCAATTTCCTGTCGGTAATGAGCCATGAGCTGCGCACCCCCTTAAATGCCATTTTGGGATTTGCGCAAATCCTGAATAAGAACCCGGAAAATAATCTCAATGACCAGCAGCTGAAGTTTATCGAACATATGTTCAGTGCGGGTGAACATCTCTTAAAGCTGATCAACGAAGCTATTGATATTTCAGCCATTGAAAATGGGCAGGTCAGCCTGTCCAAACAGGCGCTTAATATGTGCGATATCATTGATGTCTGCGTTCAACAAGTCCAGGTCATGGCGGATAAAAAGAATGTGAACATCATAAAATCACCCCATGCCGGGCATGCACCCATCATCATTGCTGATCAGGCACGGTTTCAGCAGATCGTGGTTCATTTGCTGAGCAACGCCATAAAATATAACAAGCCAGAAGGCACCGTAACCCTTTCCTGTGAAGAACCCACTGAAAGCACCATCCGCCTTATCGTAAGCGATACCGGGCGAGGCATCGCAGAAACTGAACATAATGATATTTTCGCTCCCTTTAACAGACTTACAGCCCATAGCGAAGGTATTGAAGGGACCGGGCTAGGCCTGACACTATGCAAGCATTTATGTGACCTGATGGGCGGAAAGATTGGCTTTTTCACCAAGGTCAATGAAGGCAGTTCTTTCTGGATTGAATTTCCCAAAGCAGAAAATGACAGTCCCCTCATTCCCATGGATGATCACTAGGGCGCAATATCTTCACAATGCATTACAATTAATACGAAAGATTTTTGTCAAAGGTGGCAGGAATATGCTAAAACAAGCTAACGATGAATAAAATCTCGGCGCCAGGGAGAGTCGGCAATGGCTGTTGAAATAAAAATACTAAAAGAATCAAAAATATTAGTCGTTGATGACAATCCTTCTAATGTTTTGCTGCTCGAAGCATTGCTGCAACAGGAAGACTATGAAAATGTTGCAAGCACCACCGATCCGACCCAGGTGAAGGGACTGCATCAGGAAAATGAATATGACCTGATCCTTCTCGACATCCAGATGCCGCGCCTGAACGGCTTTGAAGTCATGGAACAATTAAAAGAAATACATGATGAAGCCGACTATCTGCCCGTTCTTGTTCTGACTGCGCAAACCGATATGGAAACGCGTCTGCGTTCCCTGGATCTGGGTGCACGTGACTTTGTGACCAAGCCGTTCCAGCATGCCGAAGTTCTGCAGCGTATCCACAATTCCCTTGAAATCAGACACCTTTACAAACAGCAGAAAGACTACAGTCACACGCTGGAAGAAAAGGTCAATGAAGCAACAGCTGAATTGCGCAAATCCCAACTGGATATCATCCGCTGTCTGGGCCGTGCGGGTGAATATCGCGACAATGAAACAGGCGAACATGTAATCCGCATGTCCAAATCCTGTCAGGTGCTTGCACGCGCTGCCGGGATTTCAGAACGCCAGGCTGAACTGATCCTTTACGCAAGTCCCATGCATGATGTGGGTAAAATCGGTATCCCCGATCATATCCTGCTGAAACCCGGTAAACTGACCCCGGACGAATGGGAAATTATGCAGACCCATGCCCAATTGGGTGCAGAAATTCTGGCGGATAACGAGTCTGAAATGGTGCAGCTTGCCCGCACCATCGCCATCAGCCACCATGAAAAATGGGATGGCTCTGGCTATCCCAAAGGTCTAAAGGGGGAAGATATCCCCATTGAAGGCCGTATTGCGGCGATCTGTGATGTGTTTGATGCGTTGACGTCTTGGCGCCCCTACAAAAAAGCCTGGACGATTGATGAAGCCATCAACTTCCTGAAAGAAAATGCAGGCTCTCACTTTGACCCAAACCTGGTCCCCCTGTTTATTGAATGTCTGCCCAAAATTCTGGACATTCGCGCTGAACATCAGGATCAAATCGAAGATGTGGCCAGCTAATTCCCATGAAGTCGGAACAAGCTGAAATCATCGCGATACAGGCCATCACCTTTATCGGTGCCCATGAACAATCGCTGAATGCACTTATGGCGCAAAGCGGCATGGGCCTTGATGACCTGAAAGAAAATATGACCGACCCGTCCTTTTTAGCAGGGGTACTTGACTTCCTTTTAGGGGACGAAGGCGGTCTGCTGGCTTTCTGTGACCACATAGGCCTGCCGCCGGAAATCGTCATTCAGGCAAGACGCGCCCTTCCCGGTGGGGAGAACCTCTGGGACGGATAAGTCCTATCGCGTTAAATCCCCAGGCCTGCAAATTCCGGCACGGGTTGATGTTCTTCATCATGCAGCATCTGTCTGAAATCTTCGACAGATTTGGGTTTGGAAAATAAGAATCCCTGCACTTCATCACAGCCTTCATCAACCAGGAAGCGGCGCTGTACTTCATGCTCCACCCCTTCTGCCAGCATACGCAATCCAAGGGCACGCCCTAAATCCAGCATAGCACGTACAATCGCTTCGGCTTCGCGGTCTTTACCAAGATCATCGACAAAGGCCTTATCGATTTTGATCATATCAAAAGGGAAGCGGCGCAAGTACGCAAGGCTTGAATAGCCCGTACCAAAATCATCCATTGCCAAATGCGCACCAAGGTCGCGTAATTCTTCCAGCCCCGACTTGGCCTTGTCCGGGTCATGCATGACCAGGTTCTCGGTCAGTTCCAGTTCAATATTAAATCCGGGACGACCAATGGTGTCATAGACCCGTTTCAAGGTTTTATGGATTTCATGGTTTCTGAATTGTCGCGCTGACACGTTGACGGAAATACGCAGGGATTTACCCATGGTGTTAAACCAATAAAGCGCCTCTTCCGCCGCTGTTTGCAAAACCCAGTCACCAATTTCAACGATTTTTCCGGTTTCTTCTGCAATATGGATAAAGTCGGTGGGAGGGATCAGCCCATGTTCCGGATGGTTCCAACGCAACAAGGCTTCTGCCGCGATTATTTCGCCTGTCTGCAAATTATAAATCGGCTGATAAACCAGCTCAAACTGATCATCTTCAATCGCTTTATGAAGATCATTTTCGATTTGCAGACGCTGAACGGCCCGTTCATTCAGGTCTTGCGTGAAGAAGCGGAAGCCACCTTTCTCACGGCCCTTCACCCGGTACATGGCCGTATCAGCATTCATCATCAGGGTTTCCACATCTTGGCCGTCCTGCGGATACATGGCAACGCCGATGCTACAGCTCACATGCAAATCCTGACTTTCGTGGCGGAAACTGGTAGCAACTTCCTTTGAAATCCGCTGCACAATATCAATCACATGGTCTTCATTTTCAGGGGCAAACAGTAATACCACAAATTCATCCCCGCCCAGGCGCGCAACCGTATCGCCACTTCGCACCGCATTGGAAATTTTCTTGGCCGTTTCCACGATCAACTGATCACCCACATTGTGCCCCAGCGTATCATTAACCGTCTTGAAATTGTCCAGATCAATAAACAGGATGGATAAAAGCCGTTTGTCTCGTTCAGCATGTGCAATCGCCTGTTTCAGACGATCTGACAGAAGGTTACGGTTAGCAAGGCCTGTTAAAGCATCGTGGTTTGCCTGAAACTCCAGTTTGGCTTCATACTTTTTCTGATTGCTGACATCCTGCAATGTCTCCACCGCGCCAACGGCTTGGCCTTCCTCATTCATAATCGGGGCAGCCGTGAAATAGAGCCATTTTTCCCCGGATCTGAAGTTTGGAAAAAAGTCCGTTGCCTCACAGCCATTTTCAATCAGGGGCGATGCTGCCCAGATACCGTTATAAAACTCACTCAGTTCAGATGCGCGATTATCCAACATGATATCAGCCAAGACAGGCCGGGGTTCATCGTAAAATGCTTTCCATTGATCTTTGGTGCCTACAATCTCTTCTGCTGCCGTCCCGATGATCGCTTCACAGGCTTTGTTCCAATGGGTGACATAGTGATCTTCATCAATCACAAACATCGGCACCGGGCATCCTTCGATGACCCCGCTTAGCAGCTGTTCTTTATCACGCAAAGACTGTTCATATTGTTTTTGCTTGGTGATATCGCGCAAGGTTTCCACTGCACCGATCACCATCCCATCGTCATCTTTTAAGACACCTGCACTAAATGACAAGTATTTCCCTCCATCGGGAAAATGTGGAAAAAAGTCTTCAGCTTCCCAAACATTTTCAAGAATGCTGGATCGTTTATATTTGCCCTTATAAAAAGCCTTCACTTCTTCGATGCGCCCTTCCAGAACCAGGTCCGCCATGGTTGGGCGTTCTTCCTTGTAAAAGGGATGCCAGGGTCTTTTTGTACCAACCATCTCTTCAGAAGGTACGCCCGTTACCTGTTCGCACGCAGAATTCCAATGGATGATACAGTGCTCTGAATCAATCACAAATGTTGGTACCGGCGTGCTTTCAATAATTTGGGAAAGCAGTGTGTTCCCACGGCTTGAAAGCAGTGATTTGAATTTCTCTAATGGCATTCTTGAGTCCCTAGGCCAGAAGATATGTTTTTAGTTTTTTTCAATCATGGAAGATCATCGGTTAAAGAACAAGTACTCATTCCATTTTATGCGATGAAAAACGAATAATCTTAATCTTAAGTTGCGAACACCTACCTATTTATAAAATTAGTACACAAAACTTGCATTTCAATAACCTTATACACACATTGAAATAGTTTTAATCCTTTGACAGCCGCTAACCCTTTCCTATCTAATAAGAATAACAAAATGATAAAAAGGAGGAATAGGGTGGTCAGATCAGACGCAAAACGCTTCATTTCTTACTTCTTTGTATTTTGCCTCTGCCTTTTTTCGGCAAGCTCTTTGATGGCTGAAACCAAATATGTGATCGGTTTTTCACAAGCTACAACAACAGAACCCTGGCGGTTGCTGTTTAACAAGGAAACACGCGCAGAAGCACAAAAGCACAGCAACATCACACTTATCGTGCGAAATGCACAGGACAGTGTCAGCAAACAGATAGCCGATATTGAAGAACTGATTGAACGTAAGGTTGATGCACTTCTGGTCTCCCCGAAGGAAGCAAAAGGCTTAACCGCAGTGGTTAATAAAGCCCACAAGTCAGGTATTCCGGTTTTCGTCCTGGATCGTGATATTTCAAACGATCTTTACACCCAATATATTGGTGGGGACAATCTGCTGATTGGTCGCGCGGCAGGTAAATATGCGATTGAACAGCTGGGCGGCCCCGGCAAGGCCAAAGGCACGATTGTTGAGATTTGGGGCGGAATGAAATCCACGCCTGCTCATGATCGTCACAACGGTTTCTGGGAAGTTGTTTCCAAGGAAAAAGGCATTACCCTGTTAAACGAACCCCAGGATGGAGACTGGAAACAGGATATCGCCTATTCCATTGCCTCAGACGCCTTTGCCAAATACAAAAAAATTGACCTGGTTTATGCCCATAACGACCCCATGGCCTTTGGTGCATATCTTGCGGCCAAGGATTTGAGGCGAGAAAATGAAAGCATATTTATTGGCATTGACGGCATCCCGGAAGAAGGTGTGCGATGGGTCGATGACGGCATTCTCGATGCAACCTTCCTTTATAAAACACCGGGCGCTGATGGCATCCAGCAAGCACTTAGTTTTCTAAACGGCAGTAAAATCGTCAAACGCCTGACCTTACCCACCCAAAGGATCGATGAAAACAACGCAAAAGACATTCTAAAAAAACATGGCTTGGTAAAGTAATCGCGCATGAATGTAGGTGAAGAAAACATAATCAGAAAACGACTGCTGATCGCTTTTTTCAGTGTCGTTGTCCTGATTCTGATTTCTACCGCTGTTGCCCTGATTTCATTTGATCGTTTTGCCAGTTCGGTTGATCATCACAACAGCCAGACCCTGCCAACCCTGTCGGCCACCCTTGGCCTTTCCGAACGCGCCGCCCTGATTGCTGCCGGGGCGCCCAAAATCGCCCTATCGACATCAGAAAAGCAAATTCAGGATGAAATCGAACGGCTGCGCAAACACCATACCAACATGCTGTCGTCACTTAATCTTTTGAATTCTCAAAACGCCTTAAGTGACTTTGAGACCTTTCTTAAAAACAGCGAGCAAATCTGGAAGCTCACCCAGAAAATAGGCACTCTGACCAGCCTGCGCCTGGAACTGGAAAAACAGAAAGAACGTGCCACTCAGATCATTCATGTACTGCAAAATGAACTGACAGACATCCATGAGCCCATCCTTTATGGCGTTACTTCCCTTACCCGCTTGAAAGGCAAGCGCACCGCCCTGCATATTGGCGCTCATCTAGATGGTCGTCATCATGCAGACCACACGCAGGACACCAAGCAAGAAATAACTGACCTGGTCGATCAGGCCATCAACCATACCTCCTACGCCCGCGGCATTCAGGCCGAGGGGGCCCTGATGATCGCACAGCTGACATCCGCAGCCCAGACAACGGATCTACAAATGCTGACCCCGCTTAGAAATCAGTTTGATCGATCTTTAGATGAATTCCAACAGGCGGTGGCAGAACACCAGAAAGGCCCGCTTGCCGAACGCAACCCGATCCTGACCCGCAATTTGATTGACCTTAGCGATAAATTTTCAGCCCTGCGCTTTGATGATCAAAGCCTCTTTGCCATCAAACAGCGTGAATTGGAAACGAAACATGATATCGCGCACCACCTGGAGGAACAACGCGCACTCGCTGATATGATCTCCATCCTGTCACAAAATGCGGTAAATTCGGTCGATCAAAATATTCGTAAAATTCGAACGGAACTGTCCGGCACCCTGAAAACCAGCGAGATCGTGCTTATTGTTGTGGCTTTGGTCAGTATCAGCGCGGCCTTTTTCATCATCTATCAGACCCATATCGTCCTGATCAAACATCAGCAGGAATTGCGAGGAGCAAAAGATACCGCAGAACTGGCCAGCCGATCCAAATCCGAATTCCTTGCCAATATGTCCCATGAACTGCGCACGCCGCTAAATGCCATCATCGGTTTTTCAGAAGCCATCAAACTAAATATTTTTGGCCCCGTCAAAGCACATGAAAAATACTTTGAATATATCGAAAACATCCATCTTTCCGGCATTCACCTGCTGGAAGTCATCAATGATGTTCTGGATGTGTCACGGATCGAAGCGGGCAAGATGGATCTGCATATTGAAGAAGTAAACCTTCATGAATTGTGCCATGCCTGTTTCAATCTGGTCAAAGAACGGGCCGCATCCGGTGGCATCAAACTACAGAACGATGCCAACGACCAGTTGCCAGCCATTCTGGCCGATGAAATGCGCATGAAGCAAATCGTCATCAATCTTTTGTCAAACGCCATAAAATTCACCGAAGAAGGCGGCCTTGTTCATTTGCGCGCAATTGAAACCGACGAAGGCGCATTGCTACTGGAAATCGAAGATACCGGCATCGGCATGACGCAAGAAGAAATCCAGAAAGCCACACAGGTCTTTGGTCAGGTGGAAAGCCATATGACACGGCGTCATGAAGGCACGGGCCTTGGCCTGCCGCTGGTTAATTCATTGGCGCAGCTTCACGGATTTGCTATTCGCATGGACAGTCAAAAAGGAACAGGGACCAGAATTACCATTCTGATCCCCCATTCTTCCGTCTGCCATAAAGCACCGATGCGTTAAAGCACGTCTTCCAGCTCATCAATAAAGCCTGAGATCACATTGAGGCCACGCTTCCAGAAATCCGGATCAGATGCATCCAGACCAAAGGGTGCCAGCAGTTCTTTGTGACGTTTGGTGCCACCTGCTGCCAGCATGTCCAGGTACTTCGCCTGGAAGCCTTCGTGCCCGCTTTGGAATACGTCATAGAGTGAATTCACCAGACAGTCACCAAAGGCATAGGCATAAACATAAAACGGCGTATGGATGAAGTGCGGGATATAGGCCCAGTAATGCTTATACTCATCGTCATACTTGAACGCTGGCCCCAGGCTCTCGGTCTGAACTTCCATCCAGATCTCACCCAGACGGTCCGATGTCAGCTCCCCATTTTTGCGTTCATCATGCACGCGACGTTCAAAGTCACAGAAGGCAATCTGGCGCACGACGGTGTTGAGCATATCCTCAACCTTGCCCGCCAGCATGATGCGACGTACTTTTTCATCTTTTTCCTGATCCAACATAGACCGGAACGTCAGCATTTCCCCAAAGACTGACGCCGTTTCTGCCAAGGTCAAGGGTGTATCTGCCATCAAGGCCCCCTGATCAGATGCCAAAACCTGATGTACCCCGTGGCCCAATTCATGCGCCAAGGTCATCACATCACGTACCTTGCCATGATAGTTCAGCAGGATATAAGGGTGCGCGGACGGGGTTACCGGGTGCGCAAAGGCCCCGCTATCTTTGCCTGCACGTGGTGGGGCATCCACCCAGCGTTCATCAAAGAAACGCTGACCGATTTTTGCCATTTCCGGATCAAAGGCGCCATAAGCTTTCAACACCGTTTCCTGTGCTTCATCCCACGGGATCTTACGATCCACATCTTCAGGCAAAGGGGCGTTGCGGTCCCAGTAATTCATCTGACCCACACCAAACCACTTGGCCTTGAGGCCATAGTAACGGTGCGCCAGATCACCATATGAGTCTTTCACAGAAGAGATCAGCGCATCCACAACTTCATCTTCCACAAGGTTGGACAAATTACGTGCCGAAATCGGACGTTCCAGCCCGCGCCATTGATCTTCTGTTGCCTTGTCTTTTGCCAATGTATTGGTAATCAAGGAAAACAGGCGAATGTTGTCGCCCAGCACTTTACCAAACGACTTGGCCGCTTCGCGACGTACATCCCCATCCTTGGACGACAGCTTGTCCAGAATTTCTGAATTGGTCAACTCTTCACCCTGAAATGGAAAACGCAACCCGGCCATAGTTTCGTCAAACAGACGATTCCAGGCGCGCTTGCCGCTGACAGATTTTTCCACCAGCAAACGTTCCATCTCTTCGCTTAACTGATAAGGGCGATGCACCCGCACATCCATGACCCAGGAACGATATTTCCCGGCCGCTGGATCAATCAACAAGGCTTCCAGCGCGTCATCTTCAAGGTTATTGATCTCAAGTGTAAAGAACAGGATCAGGCTGGACAGATTGGTAATTTCTTCCTGCATATTCTGATAGAACTGCGCAATATCTGCATCCGTATTGTCGCCTGCATAAAGCAATTGCGCGTAACTGACGACCCGACCCAGCAGGTCTTCCAAGGTTTCAAAATCAGCCAGTGCCTGACCAAAACCAGCGCCATCGATTTCACCCAGCTTGCCCTGATAGGTATCCGCAAATTTCTGGGCAAGCTCTTTGCCTTTTTCCAGATCGGCTTTTAATTCAGCACTATCAGGCGCGCTATAGAGGTGAGAGAGGTCCCAGGTGGGCAATTCAGCAGCATTTTCTGTTGTCATTTTTTCTTTTCACTTTAAAGATTAAAATCAGTTGAAGGTAGAATTGTCCCGCCACGATCAGATGTCAACCGCGCAAAAAAGGAAATGCCATGACTGACAACCTCGTCACCTTGTTTTTCAATCAGGCCGAACGCCTGGGAGATAAGCCGTTTTTGTGGCAAAAGGTTGACGGGACATATCAACCCACCACCTGGAAAGAATGCGCATCTGCCGTCATCGCACTTGCCCAAAGCTTGATTGGCAAAGGTATTCAGAAGGGTGACCGGGTGGTTCTGGTTTCTGAAAACAGAACGGAATGGGCCATTGCCGATCTCGCCATCATGGCCGCAGGTGCTATTACGGTGCCGACTTACACAACCAATACCTTAAACGATCACAAACATATCCTGAATAATTCCCAAGCCAAGGCAGCTATTGTTTCCACACAACGCCTGGCCGGGAACCTGCTGCCCGCAACACATGAAGCCAGCGACATAGAATTTGTGATTTCCATTGAAGATGTCGATTTAAAACAGGAACTGTCCCACCCAATTTATTTGTGGGCCGACATGTTGAAAGAAGGCGCAGATCAGGATCGCAAAATCGTTGAAAAAGCAGCCACCCTGACCAGAGAAGATACCGCCTGTATCATCTATACCTCCGGCACAGGTGGCACCCCCAAAGGCGTCATGCTGCCGCATCGTGCCATCATGCATAACTGCCAGGGGGCGACGACACTGTTAAAAGACATCGGGCTGGACAATGAAACCTTCCTGTCCTTCCTGCCATTGTCGCATTCTTATGAACATACTGCCGGCTTGATGTGGCCGATCTCCTTGGGTGCACAGATTTACTATGCGGAAAGTGCGGACAAGCTGGTCAACAATATGGCGGAATGTTCCCCCACTGTCATGACTGCCGTGCCCCGTCTTTACGAAATGATGCGCGCCAAAATACTGCGAGGTGTTGAACAGGCAGGCGGCAAGAAAGCCAGCATGTTTCATAAAACCGTGGAACTGGGCATCAACAAACATTTAGGCAAACCTATCGGCTTGATGGGCCATATCCAGAATTTTGCATTGGAACGGCTGGTGCGCAACAAGGTACGTCAACGGTTTGGCGGACGTCTGAAAGCCATGGTTTCCGGTGGTGCCCCCTTAAACGTTGAAGTCGGCCTGTTCTTTCAGGGTATCGGCATCCAGATTTTCCAGGGCTATGGGCAGACCGAAACAGGGCCTGTCATCAGTGTAAATACGCCCAAACAAATCAAGATGCATACCGTTGGCCCAGTGCTGGAAGATACCGAGCTCAAAATTGCAGCAGATGGAGAGATTCTGGTGCGTGGCAGCTTGCTCATGCGCGGCTACTGGCGCAATGACAAGGCCACGCAGGAAACAATCAAGGACGGCTGGCTTCATACGGGTGACATCGGTTTTCTGGATGACGACGGCTATCTACAGATCACAGATCGCAAAAAAGATATCATCGTTAATTCCGGTGGAGATAATATCTCCCCACAACGGATTGAAGGCTTCCTGTCTCTGGAAAAAGAGATTGCACAATCGATGACCTACGGCGATCAACGCCCGCATCTTGTAGCTTTGATTGTACCGGACGAAGAATTTGCCTTTGAATGGGCCAAGGCAAATGATGTGGAACAGGACCTGTCTGTCATCATCAAAGAAGAAGGGTTCATCAAAGAAATTTCCGGTGCCGTGTCTCGGGTAAACCAACATTTGTCCAATATCGAAAAGGTGCGCAAATTCATCCTGACAAGCGAGGCCTTCACCATTGAGAACGAGCAAATGACACCGACCCTTAAAATCCGCCGCCATGTGATCAAAATCCACTATGGAGACCGCTTAAGCGCGCTCTATACGTAAAACTTCAAAATCTAATACTTCATCCCATAGTCCCACTACATTTAGACAATCGCTTTTTCGCCCCTAAGTCGTATACTTGTCACAATAATGAAATGTACTGGCATTGAACGAGGGATAGATGCTGCAAAAGGTGCTCAATAAAGATCAGATATCCATTGGTGAACGCTTGTGCCAAATCCACGAGGAAATCCGCATCACTCACCCGGCCCTATGCCGTATTGCGGTTGCTGTTTATGACCGCGAAACCGACAAATTGAAAACCTTTGCCCATAGCACCGACGGCTCCTCTCCCATCAGTTTTTACGAAGCTCCCTTGGCACAAGCGAAATCCTTACAGGAAATCGCCGAAGACGCCCAGCCACGCATCATTGATGACCTGAGCGTCTTTTCGCAGTCAACCCCACATACCGCAAATCTGATTGAACATGGCTATCTTGCCAGCATGACGGTTCCCATCCGGTTTAATGGCCAGCTTTATGGCTTCCTGTTTTTCAATTCAGCGGAGAAAGGCTATTTCTCTGATGGGCGATTGGCTTCACTTAAAGCTTATGCAGGCGTGGTGTCCCTGTTGATCATCAATGAACTTCAGACACTCAGAACCTTTAAAGGTGCCGTCAAGACTGCCCGGGAATTCAGCCGCCAGCGTGATGAAGAAACAGGTAATCATCTGGAACGTATGTCCAGATATGCCCGCCTCATCGCCCGCGACCTCGCGCCCAAATATAATCACGAAGAAGACTGGATCGAATATATCTTCCAGTTTGCTCCGCTTCACGATGTGGGCAAGGTTGCTGTGCCGGATGACATCCTGTTAAAACCCGGCAAACTGACTATGGAAGAATATGAGCTGATGAAATCCCACGTGGTCAAAGGCGGGGATATCATTTCGGTTATGGCAGAACAGTTTGGCCTTAGCGCCCTGAACTTCTTTGACATGTTACGCAATATCGTCATGTATCATCATGAAGCTCTGGATGGGACAGGCTATCCCCATGGATTAAAAGGCGGCGAAATCCCGCTTGAATCGCGCATTGTCGCGGTCGCCGATATATTCGATGCCCTGACCAGCAAACGCCCGTACAAAGACGGCTGGTCAAATGATCGCGCCATGAAAACCCTGCAAATCGAAGCAGGCGTGCGTCTGGACAAAGAATGCGTTGAATCGCTCGCCAGCCATATGATCGAAATCGAAGCCATTCAGCAGGAATTTGGCGAAGATTTTATGGGCTGAAAACAGTCCTTAAAACTGATTCTGTTCGTCACCCCACCATTTTTCGCACATGCAACGGTCATTTTTGCATGCGCGAAGGCGTAATTTTTGTTCATTATCCGAACGACTTCTGAAACAATTCTTTGATTTCATTGGAAACCATATCCGTTTCTTGCGAATTTTAGGTCAGCATCACTTACCTACTTGAAACCTCGTAATTCATCCCCTCATACTTACATATAAGTAAAGTTACTGGCATATCGCTAAAACACAGGGATGAGAGACCAAGATGAACATCATGCGCGACGTCACACTATCAGATAAATACGCCCTCGAATGCGGTCAGGTCTATATGACCGGGACACAGGCCCTGGTGCGCCTGCCCATGCTGCAACGACAACGTGATCTGCAAAACGGATTGAACACGGCCTGTTTTATCTCCGGCTATCGTGGCTCCCCCCTTGGGAACCTGGACCGGGAACTTTGGAGCGCAAAAAAATTCATCGCGGAACAACATGTAAAATTCGAACCCGGCATCAACGAAGAACTCGGCGCAACCGCCGTCTGGGGCTCGCAACAGGTTGATCTGTTTGAAGGTGCAAAATATGATGGCGTCTTTGGCATGTGGTATGCAAAGACCCCCGGTGTGGACCGCTCCGGTGATGTGCTGAAACACGCAAACTATGCAGGCACTTCCAAAAACGGGGGCGTCCTTGCTTTGGCAGGTGACGACCATAACTGTAAATCCTCCACCGTGCCGTGTCAGTCCGAATATGCCTTTATGGATGCGCAAATCCCTGTGCTGAACCCATCCAACGTTCAGGAATTTCTTGATTACGGCGTCCTTGGTTGGGAAATGTCGCGTTTTTCCGGCTGCTGGGTCGGGATGAAGACGATTTCTGAAACAGTTGATGCGTCCGCTTCTGTCTATGTAGACCCGAACCGCGTCCAGACCGTCTATCCTGAATTCGACTTCCCTGAAGATGGCGTTCACATCCGCTGGCCGGACAAGCCGCTGGAACAAGAATACCGCCTGCAGAAATACAAACTTTACGCAGCCCTCGCCTTTGCCCGCGCCAACAAATTAGACAAAGTCATGATCGACAGCGACAAGGCCCGCCTTGGGATTGTCACCTCCGGTAAATCATACCAAGATGTCCTTCAGGCTCTGGAAGACCTCGGTATTGATGAAGAACGCGCAAGCCAACTTGGCATCCGCCTTTATAAAGTCGCCATGCCCTGGCCGCTAGAACCTCACGGTATTAAAGAATTCACCAAAGGTCTGGATGAAATTCTGGTCGTTGAAGAAAAACGCGCCGTCATTGAAAACCAGTTGAAAGAACAGCTTTACAACTGGGATGAAAAAGATCGCCCCCGCGTTGTCGGCAAATTCGACGAACAGTCTGACTGGATTTTGCCAAGTGCGAACGAATTGTCGCCTGCGCGCATCGCCCGTGTGATCGCTGCACGCGTTCAGAAATATTATACGGATGACGCTATCGAAGAACGCCTGGCCTGGCTGGATCAAAAAGAAATTGAACTGGCAAAACCACGTCGCACCACGCACCGTACCCCCACCTTCTGTTCCGGCTGTCCGCACAATACATCGACGCGCGTGCCGGAAGGATCACGCGCACTGGCCGGCATCGGCTGTCACTATATGGCCACTTGGGTGCGCCCGGATGTGACACAAACCTTTACCCAGATGGGCGGCGAAGGTGTGCCGTGGGTGGGTCAAAGCCACTTTACCAATGAAGAACATGTCTTTGCCAATCTGGGCGACGGGACCTATTACCATTCCGGGATTCTCGCCATACGTCAGTCTTTGGGCGCAGACGTCAATATCACCTATAAAATCCTGTTCAATGCCGCTGTCGCCATGACAGGGGGCCAGCCATTTGACGGCCCGCTTTCCGTTCAGGGGCTAACCAGGCAGCTGGAAGGTGAAGGCGTCAAGCGTATCGCCATTGTCGCAGATGATCCGAACAAATACGGCAGTCGTTCCGACTTTGCCTCTATCGTTACCTTCAACCATCGTGATGAACTGGATGAAGTCCAGCGTGACCTGCGCAACTGGAAAGGTGTTTCCGTTCTGATTTACGATCAGCACTGTGCCACCGAAATGCGCCGCATGCGCAAACGTGGAAAAGCCGAGACACCGGGCCATCGCCTGTTCATCAATGATGCCGTCTGTGAAGGCTGTGGTGACTGTGGGGTAAAATCCAACTGTGTGTCCATCACCCCGAAAGAGACTTATTTGGGGCGTAAACGTCAGATCGACCAATCATCCTGTAACCTTGATTTCTCTTGCGTCAAAGGCTTCTGTCCAAGCTTTGTCTCTGTACATGGCGCGAAACTGAAGAAGAAAGAAGGCAGCAGTCAACTGGATCAGTTTGATGTCAGCAAGCTCCCGGCCCCTACCCTGCCATCCACAGCCGATACATATTCCATCGTGGTCACCGGGATTGGTGGCACAGGTGTTGTCACCATTGGTGCCCTGATCGGTATGGCAGCCCACATCGAAAAGAAAGGTGTCTCCGTTCTGGATATGACGGGTCTAGCGCAGAAAAACGGGTCTGTGATTTCCCATGTGCGTCTGGCCGATGCACCGGAAGATATCCATGCAGTTAAAATCCCGGCGGGTGAAGCCGACCTGATGCTCGGCTGCGATCTTGTGACGTCCGCAAGCTTTGACGGTCTTGCCAAACTGAAAGCGGGCAAATCAAAAGCGATTATCAATGACCATAAGGTCATGACCCCTGATTTCGCCTGCAACCGCGACGCTGCCTTCCCGCTGAACAGCATGAAAAACACCATCGCAGAATCTGTGGCCGAAGGCGACAGCTGGTTCTTTGATGCAAGCCATCTGGCAACCAAACTGCTGGGCGATTCAATCGGGTCCAACCTGTTTGTGGTCGGATATGCTTATCAGATGGGCATGATCCCGCTTTCTGAAGATGCACTGTTGAAAGCCATTGAACTGAACGGCGTAGCGATTGACTTCAACAAACGTGCCTTCAATCTGGGTCGCTGGGCCGCACATGATATGGATAAACTGACAGCCTTGCTGGAAGATGAAAAACCACAATTCATCCAGACAGATCTGGAAGAACTGATCAATCACCGTGTCAAGCACCTGACAGATTATCAGGATACGGCTTACGCCAACCGTTATAAGTCCATGGTGGACCGTGTCTATAAAGCGGAAAAAGAGCTGGGCACAGGCTCGCAAGAACTGACAAAGTCTGTCGCCCACGTGCTGGCAAAACTGATGTCTTACAAAGATGAATATGAAGTTGCCCGCCTTTATAGCGATCCTGCCTTCAAAGAGAAATTGGACGCGCAGTTTGAAGATGGCTACAAGCTTTCCTTCCATCTCGCCCCACCCCTTTTGTCAGAAAAAGATGCCAAGACGGGTCACCTTTTAAAGAAAGAATATGGGGCCTGGATGCTGGGTGCCTTCAAGTTTGTCGCAAAATTCAAGCACCTGCGTGGCGGCAAGTTCGATATCTTCGGCAAGACCGCCGAACGCAAAATGGAACGGGCCTTGATTTCTGAATATATGGGCGTTCTGGAAGAAATCTGTCAGAACCTTCATGCGGAAAATCTTGGCCTTGCTGTTGAAATCGCTGACCTGCCGCGCGAAATTCGTGGTTTTGGTCACATCAAGGAAGAAGCCGTTAAAGAAGTGAAGGCAAAAGAAACAGAGCTTCTGGCCAAATTCAAAAACGGCGAGGTACAGGACCTCGCCGCCGAATAAGGCTTGAATTTAAAGCACGTACCAAAGCAACGCAGGAAGAACCGCAAACCCCATGAATGTTGATGCGATAACAACCCCAGCGACTTCCTGCGGTCGCTGGTCATGGAGCTGGGCAAAGAGATAACAAAAGACCGCACTAGGCAAGGCACATTGCAGGATCACAACACCAGCAGGTGCCCCGGTTAGCCCCATAATCTCAACCAGGCCGACCCCGACGGCAAACCCCATCGCCAAGCGCACGACCGATAAGCCGATGGCTGTTTTCAAACTGCCGACCTGCAAACTTGCGAGCGACACGCCCAACGTAAACAGCATCAGCGGGATGGTCATATCCCCGATCAGTTTCGTGGTGTTAAATACCCAACCCGGTACTTCCAGATCAGTGAATAGAAACATGGAGGCCAGAAGTGTTGCAGGAATGATCGGCATTTTCAAAAAACTTTGAACCGAAAATGTGCCGGAGATAAAGGCCACCCCTACCGTCATCTGCAAGACGACATAGATGGTGAAGAAAGTGATGGCGAGCGCAAGGCCTTCATTACCGAACGCCAGCAGACAGAGCGGCAAACCGATATTACCCACATTGGGCCAGGACAGAACCTGCAGGAACGCACGTTGTGGCAGTTTTAAAACCGCCAGAATGATCGATGAAATAATGACAAAAGCGACATTGGCCAAAACAGCCGCCAGCCCCATGTCACTAAGCGTCGACATATCCAGTTCCACATTGGCGAGTGCATAAAACACCAAGCATGGCGTGCTGAAATAGGTCACGATGGCAGTCACCATCGGTGTGTCAAACGGCCGACCACTTTTGGACCAGCCATAACCGATGGCAACACACACAAATACAGGTGCGAGGATAGAAAATATTTCTGTAAACATAAACCTAACTGAGACTTGCAATACGGAGGATGTTTGTGGCCCCCGGCGTACCAAACGGTACCCCTGCGGTGACAACAAGGCTTTCCCCGCGCCCTGCAATTTTCTCAGCTTTGGCAACTTTTCTTGCACCTTTGACCATTTCGCTAAAATCCGCCGCATCCGGCGTAACAGAAGAATGGACGCCCCAGCACAAGGCAAGTTTACGAGCTGTTTCGACTTTGGGCGTTAAGCTCAAAATCATTGTTTCCGGTCTTTCACGGGCCACACGATACGATGTAGAGCCGGTCGTCGTATATGTCACAATTGCTTTGGCCTTAATGGTTTGGGCAACCTGACGTGCCGCGGCACTGATCGCATCATTATCGGTTTCTTCCGGAATAATACGGTCTGCTTCACGGGTACGT
Source organism: Terasakiella sediminum (assembly GCF_033100395.1). Lineage (NCBI taxonomy): Bacteria > Pseudomonadati > Pseudomonadota > Alphaproteobacteria > Rhodospirillales > Terasakiellaceae > Terasakiella > Terasakiella sediminum. The sequence continues at coordinate 25,766 of NZ_JAWLVJ010000016.1, forward strand.
TTACACAATGGGTCACCTTCCACACGCTGGATGATACGGTCCATAATTTCAACCGTTTCAACCGGGTAATCACCCGCTGCTGTTTCTGCAGACAGCATCACCGCGTCGGATCCGTCATAGACGGCTGTTGCCACATCTGATGCTTCCGCACGTGTTGGTGCGGGCGCGCTGACCATAGAATCAAGCATTTGTGTTGCCACGATCACAGGTTTCCCCTGCTGTCGGGCCGTTGTAATGATACGTTTTTGCAGAATTGGCACGTCCTCAGGCGGTAATTCCACCCCAAGGTCCCCACGTGCAACCATAACAGCATCAGCCAACGAAACGATTTCTTCCAGGTCTTCAATGGCAGAAGGTTTTTCCAGTTTGGCAATGATTGAAGCTTTCTTGCCGATGATCTTGCGCGCTTCACGGATATCATCCGCTTTCTGCACAAACGACAAGGCAACCCAGTCCACACCAATGGACAGGCCAAACTTCAGATCCGTCATGTCTTTTTCAGTCAGCGCTGATAGAGGCAGAACGGCATCTGGAACGTTAACGCCTTTGCGATCACTTAATGTGCCATCCACCATCACTTCGGTTTCAGCAAAATCATTACCGCATTCCAGAACCTTAAGACGCATCTTGCCGTCATCCAGCAAAAGCATCATGCCCGGTTCCAGAACTTCGAAAATTTCAGGGTGCGGCAATGGCGCACGCGTCACATCACCTGGTTCGTCTGTCAAGTCGAGACGAAAACGACGCCCCATGCCCAACAAAGCAGATCCATCCTTAAAGGTCCCTAATCGTAATTTGGGTCCCTGCAGGTCCATCATGATACCGATTGGTCGTCCCTGTTCTTTCTCCACATCACGGATTGCATCATAGCGATCCTTATGATCTTCATGGCTGCCATGGGAGAAGTTCAGGCGGAAGACGTCAGCGCCAGCCTTAAACAACTGTTCGATACGCACGCGGGTGGAACTGGCCGGGCCGAGCGTTGCGATAATTTTTGCATTACGTGATCTTTTCATAAACTCAAGCATAGCGAGATGTGTTTAGATTTCCACAATATTTTCATGCTACACTAACAAAAATCACCAATCTTCACAGAGTTGTCACACAGAATTTAAATGTTTGAGTCCTTACAAAAACGCCTGCTGGGCAAAGCCTTGGGCAAAGAACCTGAAAAAAAACGCCGCCCTAAGAAAAAACAGACCGACTATCGAAGCGAGTCGGGCTTGGCACTTGATGACGCCATTTCCAAGCTGGAAGGCAGTGGTCAGAAGATGGATGACCTGCTTTCCCAAAATGAAGAACTACTCGCCCAGGTCAAAGCAGAAGCCGCCAAGAAAATGACACCGGAACGCCGGGCGTTAATTGAATCGGCGCAACGGGTACGAAAACAGCAGGCAAAAATACTGGAAGATTTGGATGATGAGACACGGGCGAAGCTTTATTTGACGGCGTTAAGGGCGTTTATGGGAAAGAAGTGACCCCCCTTCTCTTGTCATCACTTACAAATCCCGTGGCTTCACAAAGCCTTTCAACTCCCCACTTCTGATCGATACGTCCGCCCAGTCTTTGACATCAAACTGTAAATGCGCGCAAGCCGCAGTCGGATATTTATAAAGCATATCCTGCATCGCCTCACTTTCTGCTGGCTTGGAAAGGGCCGCTGCAAAATCTTCTATCCCCGGGTTATGTGCAATCAGCATAAGCGTTTCCACATCTGCCTCCACTGCCTGCACCAGCCCCATCATAGTCACGTGTGATGCCATATAGAGATCACGTGTCAATTCAACCCTGATGGGATGGGGATAGACTTTCAAGAGGTACCCCAATGTTTCACGCGTGCGCTGTGCGGTAGAACAAAAGATACAGTCAGGCAGGTTGACATTTTCGCTTAAATAGACAGCCATTTTTTCTGCCGCCTGATTACCCCGACCATTGAGCGGACGGTCAAAATCAATCAATTCAGGGTTAGCCCAACTGGATTTGGCGTGGCGCAATAACAGAAGATTTTTCATAAGGTTACCTTTGCAATTTACTGCAATAATTTGCTATACAGTAAGCCACTATCATAAAAGTTTCATCTTTTTAGATTACACCGCATATATTCGAGACCTATATAAACCGAACATATCCTGTTTGCGGCGCTGATTTCTGATTCAAAGGGGGCATCATCACATGAATGCACAAACACAAAAACAAGCACTCCCAAGCACCATATCCATGGACTCCCCGGATCGATTTATTAACCGTGAAATTTCCTGGCTGTCGTTCAATACACGTGTATTGGAAGAAGCCGATAATGAACATCACCCGCTCCTGGAACGCCTGCGCTTCCTTTCGATCTCTGCGGCCAACCTGGATGAATTTTACATGGTGCGCGTTGCAGGTCTGAACGGTCAGGTTCATGCCGGTGTAAAAACGCTCAGCTATGATGGCCTCAACCCGGCACAACAGCTGGATCAAATTCATGAGGCCGCCAACAAACTGGTAATGGGTCAGCAGGAACAATATCGCAAGCTGCGCGCCTTGTTGCTGAAAGAGGGCATCAAGGTTTTGAAAAGCCAGGATGTGCCCAAACGCGACATCACCTGGCTGGAAGAACATTTCATTCAACAGATTTTCCCATCGCTAACGCCACTGGCAATTGACCCGGCGCACCCCTTCCCGTTCATTCCGAACCTGGGGCTTGCGATGATGTTCTCCCTTGAATCCACGATTGATCAGCAACCGCTGAAAGCCATGGTACCGCTGCCGCAGATGCTGCCGCGCTTTATCCGCCTGCCGGACTATGGCAAGACCATCCGCTTCATGCCAATGGAACAAGTGATTGACTTGTTCCTGGACCGTCTATTCCCGAACTATAAAGTGATTTCTTCCGGTCTGTTTAAAGTCATCCGTGACAGCGAGATGGAAATCGACGAAGAAGCCGAAGATCTGGTACGCACCTTCGAAAGCGCACTGAAACGCCGTCGTCGAGGGTCTGTCATTCGTTTGTCAATTGATTCTGAAATGTCAGAAGACCTGCGTGATCTGGTAATCGATGAGCTCAACGTGGATATGGAAGACTGCTTCGTTCTGGACGGACTGCTGGGTCTGGCAGATACGAAAGAACTGATCGCGGATGAACGCCCTGATCTACAATTCAAGCCCTATAACGTGCGCTTCCCGGAGCGTATCCGTGACTTTGGCGGCGATTGTTTTGCCGCCATTCGCAAAAAAGACTTTGTGGTTCATCATCCTTACGAAAGCTTTGATGCAGTTGTGCAGTTTGTCTTGCAGGCTGCGCGTGATCCAAATGTAGTTGCAATCAAACAGACGCTTTATCGCACCTCCAACAATTCCCCCATCATTAAGGCCCTGATGGAAGCGGCCGAAGCGGGAAAATCTGTCACAGCAATGGTGGAACTGAAAGCGCGCTTTGACGAAGAAGCCAACATTCGCTGGGCACGTGATCTGGAACGTGCCGGCGCCCAAGTGGTCTATGGCTTCGTTGATAAAAAGACACACGCCAAAATTAACCTTGTGGTGCGCCGCGAAGGTGAAAAACTGCGCTCATACGTTCACTTGGGCACTGGCAACTATCACCCGATTACGGCCAAGATTTATACTGACCTGTCTTTCTTCTCGTGTGATCCCGGTATTTGTCGAGATGCGACCAAGCTATTCAACTATATGACGGGCTATGCCGAACCTGAAAAAATGGAAAAAATGGAATATTCGCCACTGACCTTGCGCGACACCATTATTGACGGCATTAATAATGAGATCAAAAACGCCAAGGCCAAAAAGCCAGCGGCTGTCTGGGCGAAGATGAATTCGGTCGTGGACCCAAAAATCATCGATGCGCTTTATGAAGCCTCCCAAGCCGGCGTACAGGTTGACTTGGTGATCCGTGGCATTTGCTGCCTGCGCCCAGGTGTGCCGGGTCTTTCTGAAAACATCCGGGTGAAGAGCGTGGTTGGTCGTTTCCTTGAACATTCCCGCATCGTCTGTTTTGGCAACGGTGGCAAGCTGCCGAACCCGAAAGCAAAGATTTACATTTCTTCTGCGGACTGGATGCCGCGTAACCTGGATCGCCGTGTAGAAACCCTGATCCCGATTGAGACAGAAACCGTTCACCGTCAAATTCTGGATCAGATCATGCTGGCGAACCTGAAGGACGAAGCCCAAAGCTGGGTCCTAAAAGCCGATGGATCGTTTGATCGCGTTGAAGCTGATGAAACCGGGTTCTCGTGTCACAACTACTTCATGACCAACCCAAGCCTGTCTGGTCGTGGATCAGCCCTGAAGAAAAAAGGCAGAAGTCTAAAGAAGTTGATGTTAGACTAAGTCTATGGATTATACGCTTAAGTCCGATCAAAAGGGCCGCTTGACCGCAATCGTCGACATCGGGTCCAATACCGTGCGCCTTGTGGTGTTTCATGGTCCCGCCCGTATCCCCCTGCCCGTTTTTAACGAAAAGGTACAATGCCGCCTTGGTCTGGGAATTGATGATACAGGCCTTTTGAACCCGCAAGGGGTCGAACTGGCCTATGAGACCCTCAATCGCTTTATGAAGCTGATTGAGGTCATGGGGGTTGATAACGTCAATCTGCTGGCAACGGCGGCCGTGCGTGAAGCAAGCGATGGCCCTGCCTTTGTGGCAGAAATCAAAAAACGTTTTGGTGCTGACGTGCGCGTGCTTAGTGGTGAAGAAGAAGCAAAGCTGGCAGCCTTCGGTATCTTAAGCGGCCTACCCCATGCCGATGGCCTGCTGGGCGACATGGGTGGCGCAAGCTTTGATCTGGTTGGTCTGGATCATGGCGTATTCGACAAACATGACACAACGCCCCTTGGGCACCTTCGGATCAGTGATGGAGACCGGACGTCCATCCCTGACATGCGAAAATTCATCCGCAATAAATTAACACCATTAAAATGGCTATCAGACATGAAGGGCCGTCCATTTTATGCCGTCGGCGGATCGTTACGTGCTGTTGCGCGGCTGCTCATGCATCAGACCGACTATCCACTGCATGTCATTGATAATTATACACTGAGCCATAGTGACGTAACCCGTCTTTTAGATGAGGCTGCTAAACTGGATCAGGATAAGCTTTTCTCAGTCCCCGACGTTTCCAAAAAACGTCTGGAAACCTTGCCTTCTGCCATTGCTTTGCTCCAGGAAGTGCTGGAGATCGTTCAGCCATCCGAACTTGTCTTTTCCGGCTATTCCATGCGTGAAGGCCAGTTCTTCCTGTCGCTGGATGAAGAACTGAAAAGCCAGGACCCGCTGATCAGCAGCTGCATCAATCTGGTGGAACGCGAAGGTCGTTTTGGACAACAAGGTGAAGAAGTCTATCACTGGATGGAACCGATCTTTGCCAATGATAGCGAAGAACATAATAACCTGCGTCACGCGGCTTGTTTGCTGCATGACATCGCCTGGGCAGAACATCCGGATTACCGCGCAGATCACGGCTTCCTGCGTGTTCTGCGCCTGCCTGTTGCTGGCCTGTCACACCATGATCGCGCTTTGATGGGCGCTTGTGTCTATAGCCGCTATAAAGGCGACTTCAAGGCCCGGATTGCCAAGCCGTTGCAGACCTTCTTAAATGATGAAGATGCCGTCTGGACAAAAACAGTCGGTGCTGCGCTACGCCTCGCCCACACACTTGCAAGCGGTGCCCCGCACCTGCTAGATCAAACCCACCTCGAAATCCGTGGCGGTGAACTGATCCTGTCTTTGCCAGAAAATGAAGATATCTTCCTAGGCGAAGCCGTTGCAAAGCGCGTCCAGACCGTTGCTAAACATCTGGGCTTGAGCAGTCGGTTGGAGCATGGGTGATACTATAAACTTTGTCATCCCGGATTTATTCCGGGACAACCGGCCAGAGGCAATTAATTACCTTTCGGGCATGCCACAACGGATTGTCCCGGCACAAGGGTCGGGATGACATATTTGAGGTTATCGATTAATCAGCCAAATCAATAACCTTGATGTTCTTACCCGTAACGGCCAAAGCAAGCTTGCCTTCTTTCAGCTTGATCGCATCATTACCAAACAGGTCACGACGCCAGCCTTTCAGGCACGGCACATCGGCTTGTCCCCCATAAGCGGCCAATTGTTCCAGATCAGATGCGTTGGCGACCAATTTCTGGGCAACATCATTATGTTCGCAATTGAACTTCAACAGAACTTTCAGCAAATCCATCACCGGGCCCAGACCTTTAGGCAGGTCTTTCTTGGCAGGAGGCTGTGGGTATTCAGACGGATCCATCGCCAAAGCACGTTTGATGGCAGCCAGAATTTCTGTGCCGTAACGGCCTTGCGCCAAAGATTTATTCATCCCGCGCACCCGTTCAAGCGCATGGGCGTCTTTGGGAGTATGATGTGCAATCTCGATAATCGCATCATCACGGATCACGCGGTTGCGTGGCATATCCTTGCGTTGGGCTTCTTCTTCGCGCCAGGCGGCTACTTCGCGCAAGACAGCCAGCACTTTTGAACTTTTGGTGCGCGCCTTCAAACGTTTCCAGGACATCTGCGGATCAACGATATAAGTGCTGGCACTTGTTAGCGCCGTCATCTCTTCATCCAGCCAAAACGCACGATCATTCTTTTCCAACTTGTCTTTCAAACGTTCATAGATCACGCGCAGGTGTGTCACATCCCCCAGTGCATAGGTGATCTGACGCTCTGTCAATGGACGTTTGGACCAGTCGGTAAAACGTGACCCTTTATCCAGCGTCTTCTTACAGATGTTATTGACCAGCGTTTCGTAACCGACAGATTCCCCAAAACCGCAGACCATTGCGGCGACTTGTGTATCAAACATCGGAACAGGCGTTTTTCCGGTCAGTTTCACGAAAATTTCTACATCCTGGCGTGCAGCATGGAAGACTTTCAGGACATTTTCATTCGCCATCAGATCATACAAAGGCGCAAGGTCAATGCCTGGGGCCAGCACATCCACACAGAGGGCTTCGTCCGTCCCACCCAACTGCACGAGACACAGTTTCGGCCAGTATGTTTTTTCACGCAAAAATTCCGTATCAACCGTGACGAAGCTTTCCGTCGACAAACGGTCGCAAAACGCGGTGAGCGTTTCTGTATCTGTAATCAATTCCATCACTTTGTCATACACGCTTCACATTGAAATGAAAACCGAAAGTTACCCTACGACTAAGGTTGTACGAATTCCATATTGATTCGTTATGTCATTAAGGACATACTGCTCATCGTTATGACATCAAGAACATAACGTAATTTTAAAACACCTCTAGGGACCCAACAACACATGAAACGTTTAAGTGTTTTCCTTTCAACTGTCTGCGTTGTCATTATGGCCGCGACATTTGCACATGCGTCTTCCACCTTTATTACGGTGGCCTCCACAACATCAACGGCCAATTCCGGCCTGTTTGAATTCCTGCTGCCAAAATTCACCGAAGAAACCGGCATTGAAGTCCGCGTTGTGGCTGTTGGTACAGGTCAGGCCATCCGTCTGGCACGCAAAGGCGATGCGGACGTGCTGTTTGTTCACCACCGCCCATCCGAAGAAAAATTCGTTGCCGACGGATTTGGCAAAAAACGCTTTGATGTGATGTATAACGATTTCGTCATCGTCGGCCCAAAAGAAGACCCGGCCAAGATCAAAGGCTGCAGCTCCCCTGTCAAAGCCCTTTCCATGATTAAAGATGCGGGTCAGTCTTTTGCCTCACGCGGGGATGACAGCGGCACCAACAAACGTGAACTATCTTTGTGGAAAGCGGCAGGCCTTGCCAAAGAAGGTTTGAGCGGCAAATGGTACCGTGCAACGGGTTCTGGCATGGGCGCAACGCTGAACATCGCAGCTGGCATGAACGCCTATTCCTTAAGTGATCGCGGCACCTGGATTGCCTTTAAAAACAAACAGTCTCTGGAAGTTCTGTGCGAAGGTGACAAGGCCCTGTTCAATCCATATGGCGTAATCGCTGTCAGCAAAGACAAGTTCCCGCATATCAAGGAAATGGAAGCCACAAAATTCGTCAAATGGCTGGTATCCCTGAAAGGTCAGAAACTAATCGGTGATTTCCGTGTGCAGAATGAACGTCTCTTCACACCAAACGCACAATAACCCCAAACTCAAACTGTGAGTGATTTCTAGCGCTTTCACTTGCAGATAAAACTAAAGGGCGGCCCGTTGACCAGGTCGCCCCTTTTTTTATTCCTCAAGTAGGTTATCCATTTTCTTTAGAAGTGGTTCTGCCCCTTTGGTCGCGCCTTCTTCGGCTTCACGGTACAGCGCGATCAACTCTTTACCCACCGGGGTCAGTCGTGCCCCGCCACCACGTTTACCGCCGATAGACGTTTCCACCACATCTTCGCTTAGAACGGACTGCACGGTTTCCAGCAGATGCCAAGCGCGGCGATAGGTCATGCCCATTTCCTTGGCCGCCCCGCTGATCGAACCGACTTTTTCGATTTGTTCCAGCAAGGCGATTTTGCCCGGGCCGATATGACCTTTTGGAAAAGCAATACGGATGCGTAGTTTCGTTTCCATCCGTCTCATACCTTTGTTATTTAATTTTTCGGTAAATGTTTTCGATCCGCTTGAGAAGATCAGCCTCGCTATATGGTTTCAGCACATATTCACTGATCCCATATTCCTTGGCTTCCAGAATAGAATCTTCATCGTTCTTGGCAGACATCAGCATGAACGGCAGGTCTTCATCAAGATCGCGCACTTCTTCCAGAATTTCCTGACCATCCATATCATCCAGACTGTCTGAACAGATCATCAGCTTCACAGGCGTGCGTTCCGCTTCAAAGACCCGCAGGGCCGTCTCCCCATCCGCAACAGAACGGATATCTACAAAACCAACCTCGGTCAGGGAGTTTTCGATCTGACGGCGGATGTCATCATTTTCTTCTGCCAGCAACACACGGCTGTCGGCATATTGTTCTGCAAAGCGGCTGCGGACCTTATTCAGGCGGTTAAAGACCGTGCGACGCAACTGTTTAACCACATCATTTGGCAGATTATGCTTGGAAATCATCTGGTTCACAAGCGCCGTACTGACATAATTGGCAACGTTATTGATCGCCTGTTCCGGCAGAGTATCACGGTTGACCAAAGGCCCGTGCCAGTTCTTATGATCTTTCGCTTTTTCCGAGATGAAAGTCAGGGTGTTATCATTGATGTTGGCCGATTGGTTTTCCAAAAGGGCCTGTACCGCCTGATTGCTTTCCGTTTCCGCAACGGCTGTGGAAACCTTTTCCCCCAGTCCCTGACGTTTCGCAATCGCCGTCAGTGCGTCATCCTGAATACTTTCCGAAATAATCTCGATCAGTTCGTCATCATCCAGCATGGGAGAGAATTCCAGCATAGGCGAAGAAACTGTCGCGTCCATATCGCGCGCCAGCTTCGATGCCGTATCCTGCGGAATATTATCCATGGTCTTGATTTCTTCAGACAGAATCGCACGGATATCTGCCAACTGATCATTGGCAAGCCCCTGCATCACCTCAATCACCATTTCACTGGCTTTAGAGGTTGCATCATCATCCAACGCAGGCGTTAGCTCACCAATACGTGACGCCAGTTTTTTACGCACTGCTTCGTCTTCATCCTTGGTCAAAATCACCTTGGCCTGAAGCGGGGCCTGCTTATTCTGTGCCACAACTTCGCGGACTTCCTTGTTCTTATCGGTGGCAAAGAAATAGAGCAGTTCCGGCTCAAGATCTGTCAGGGCAGCCAAATCCTTGCGGGCCTCTACATCATCGCTCATCGCGATTTGCTTGGCCTCTTCATATGACGGTTTGGTATCCCGTTTGCCTTTTAACCAGCCTAACACTTACACTCTCTCCGCAGCTGAGTATTTCTTCATCCAATACATACACTTATCTTTCCCTAAACGCATTCAGTAAAGATACGTAAACCGGACGCGTCAGATATTCCAACAGTGTTTGTTCCCCCGTAATAATCGCTGCCTGCACTGTCATGCCGGGCACAATTCTATGTTCTACACCATTTGCGAGGAGAAAGTCTTCCTTTAAGCGAATATGACCTCTAAAAAATGGATTTCCTTCCTCATCGGTAAATGTTGTAGCGGAAAATTTGATCAATTCTCCCTCAACAGTCCCATAACGACGGGCATCAAAACCTGTAATCGTCACCTTTGTCGGTTGCCCCACAGCAATATGGCCGATATCACTGGGCTGAATCTTATTTTCAATGATCACCTGTTCATCAGCCGGGATAATTTCCATCACGATCTGGGCAGGTTCTACAACCGCGCCTGGTGTATTGATTTCCAGGCCATGCACCACACCGCTTACAGGGGCACGCAATTCAAGGCGTGTTACTTTATCTTCCAGGCGAGCGATATTTTCGCGCACCTCGGCCAGTTGACCACTAACATTATCCAGTTCATCCAACGCTTTACCGCGTTCCTGAACATCCACTTCCAGGATTTGGTTTTCGGTTTCTTCAATACTGGCCAGCGCCTGTTCTTTGGAAACTTCAGCTTCTGTGATCGAACCTTTGTTCTTCGCCAGTTCCAGTTCCGCATTAATCAAGGTCACGCGTGATCCATGCCCAGACTTAAACAGCTTTTTCCGCATGGTCACTTGTTGCGCCAGAAGCTTGGACTGTTTTGCCAAACTTTGGGCCTGACGGTCATAGTTTTCCACTGATTTCTTCTGCTGATCGATCTGGGAGCGAAGAACCGTTTTCTCACCTTCAATCCGCGCCAAGATCCCTTTCAGGTTAAACTTACTTTCTTCAACCAGTTCCGGATAATCCTTCATAAAGCCAGAATAATCGGGTTCAGTCCCATCAATAAAAGCACGCAGGCGGCGTTGCTTAATAGACAGTGCCGCTTCACGGGCTTTGATCTGATTTAATTCAGCTGTACGAAGGGTTGGTTCAAACTGCAACAGCGGCTGGTCTTTTTCAACATAGTCACCCGCACGAACCAAAATTGCTTTAACAATCCCGCCTTCAAGATGTTGCACAACCCGCTTGTCACCAGATGGGATAACCGTGCCTTCGGTGGTGGCAGAGGTTTTGATTTCAACGAAATGCGACCAGACAACGGCTGCGACCAACAAGCCCATGATCAGAATAATCAGACTGGAGGCTGCACGCGATGGCCCTGCTTCTTCCAACATGGCTTCGTGGGACAAAAGTTTCAGCTGTTCACGCGGCATGGTCCGCTTGCGTGACAGAACTTCGTTTTCGATATCGTCTGACGTGCTCATCAGCTTGTCCCCTCAGGTTTTGGTTTCGGCTTGGGTTTTGCGAACATTTTGTCCAATACCTCATTCGGTTTGCCCAACATATCGATCTGCCCTTCTTTCAACACCATCAGGCGATCACACAGCCGCATATGGCTGGGGCGTTGGGTAATCATAATAATCGTTTGCGTGCCACGCGCACGTTCCAGCGCCTCGATAAAGGTGGCTTCATCTTTTTCATCCATGGAACCGGCCGGTTCATCCAAAATCATCACAGGGGCTTTGCGCAGGAACGCACGACCCAGCGCGATTTTACGCAGGAAACTTTGCGGAACCTGAGTTTGCAGACCTTCTTTAAATTCGGTTTCAAACCCGTCTGGCAAAGCCTCAATCGTTTCCAGAATACCTGCCTGACGGCATGCTTTACGGACCTGCGCAAAAGACGCGGTCGGGTCAGCCAGGGTCAGGTTTTCATAAAGGGTTCCAGGAAATACATGGTTACTTTGCGGCACATAAGCAAGGGTTTGGCGCAATGTGATCGGGCGTAACTGGCGGATATCAATGTGATCCAGTGTTACCGCACCCGCCTGTGGGCGATAAAGCCCCAGGATCAGTTTTGCTAGCGTGGTTTTACCCGAACCGGAATTTCCCGTAATTGCCAGCATTTCACCGGGCTTCACCTTAAAGCTCACCCCCAGCATGGCCGGGTTGGCGTCCGCCTTATAACGCATACTGACCCGGTTAAATTCAATGGCGCCTTTGTAATCCACAACTGTCTGCGGGGCATCGCCCGGATCCTGTTCCGGCGCGAAACGCAGGATGCTTTTTAACTGGCGGATGCCATTCTGCATCTGCTCAATGCGGTTGGAGACGTTAAACAGGGCCTGTAACGGCGACAAAATGCGCCAGACCAACATCATGGTGGCAACCAAGGCCCCCAGACTGATCGTTCCATTCATCACGCCATAAACACCAAAGACCAAGGTCGCAACACCTGCAGCCATCATCAAGGTCTGGGCGATATTCTGAACATTCCCCTGAAGGCGCGAGACTTGCAGGTTTTCCCAGGCCGCATCACCGGACAAAGCGCGGAAACGTTCTTTCCATCGTTCTTCAGAACAGCGCTGTTTCACCTGACGCAATTGCCAGAGCATTTCCACCAAAAAGCCATAACGTTTGGTGCGCACCTCACCTGCGGCCTGCGAACGTGCGCGGATTTCCGGCATGATCACCGCACCCAAAATGGCATAGATCGCAGCCAGTACCAAAGGTACAACCACCATAGGCCCAGCGATAAACCCAATCACCGCGATAAACAGCAGTACAAACGGCAGATCAAGGATGGTATTCGCCAGCGTGCCGGAAAAAATTTCGCGCAATGATTCAAAGCTACGGATACGCGACACCTGCCCACCTACGGGCGCGCGTTCCGTAAAGATGGGGGACAGATGCAAAATCTGTTCAAACACTTTGGTACCGACAAGATAGTCAAACCTGGCCCCGATATAAGCTTGCTCCTTTGACCTCACGATCCTGAGGATCAATTCAAAGGCCAGCGCAATCGCAACACCACTTGCTACATAATAGAGTGTTTCTTTTGATTCTTTCGCAATCACCTGATCATAAATCATCATGATCGCAAGCGGAATCGTAAGAGCCATCAAGTTAATAAAAAAGCTGATGGCAAAGGACTTCATGATCAACGGTTTGAACTGTAGGAACAGGTTCCGAAACCACATGGCGGATCGGTCACCTTCTTCGTTGGCATCACGGTCAATCCGTTCGATCACAAAGAAGGTACCACGTGCACGAATGCTCTCCATCGGCATGGTTCCACCAGAAACCGGATCAATCGCCATGATCTCGCCGTCCTGTTCAACCGCGATGTAAACCTTTTTGCCCCGTGTCTGAAAAATACAAGGGCACAGACGCGGTGACAGTTTGTTCTTCGGTGTATTCACCCGTACCGTTCTAAAACCAAGACGTGACATGATATCGCGGAAATCATGGATAGTCAGGTCTTCTGCTTCGTAAGGGATCGCATCGATAATACGGTGGGCAGACCCCTTCCAGCCCATTTGTTCCAGCAGTGTCAGCAAGGCTGACAAAATCGGGTCCAGTTCTTCAGCTCCCGTCCTGTTAAAGGCAGCTTTGCGCCACAGTCGGGCCAGGTTTTTGGGTGGCGGCTGATGGAGAACGACGTCATTCATGAAGCTTTTGCCCCCTCGGTATTATCTTTTTTTGCGTCTGGTTCCGGTGCTTTGGGTTTTGCAGGACCAAAACCTTCCCATTCAATTTGTTTAACAACCCCGTGGGATGCGTCCAGAACCCGATCAGCGATATTGATCAGCGACGGACGTTCCGTAATCATCAGCACAGTGGCCTCCCCTTTCAGGGTTTCCAGATATTCCCGCAGACGTCTGTCCGCATCACCGTCAAGGGCGGTATTGGCTTCATCCAACAACAGAATTTTTGGCTTATCGGCAAAGGTCAGTGTCAAGCTCACCATCTGCTGAACCGAACCGGAAAGACCTTCCGAAGCTGATTCCCCTACGGCCGTTTCCAGCCCCTTTGGCATAGCTGCGATAATTTCGCTCAAACCCAGTCTATCAGCTACTTCAAGGGCAGCAGGCAGATGGTCACGGTTCCTGAACTTGGTCAGGTTTTCGCGCAAGGTTCCACGAAACAGCGGCGCATTCTGACGCACATAACCCATTTGGCGACGCAGTTTTCGATAACTGATATCGTTTGAATCCACGCCATCAAATTTCATGGACCCTTCGGTCACCGGAATAAAGCCTGCAATGGTTTCAAGCAGGGCAGACTTACCGCCGCCGACCTGCCCCAGAATGGCAATGATTTCGCCCGATTTAATATGCAGGTCCAGATCTTTAAAGATTGGAAAGCCCGTATTGCTTTGATAAATGGTTGCCTGTTCGAACCGGATATCACCCGTGATCTCCGGTGTTTTTTCTATATTCTCAGGTGAGTTATTTTCCTGACGGATACCGCCCAGCGCATTCAGACGTTCGTTTGACAGTTTCAAGGAACGATATTGCACCCAGACCCCGATCATACGGATCAGCGGCTGAATGGCTCGCCCACCCAAAAGCGTACAAGCCATCAGGGAACCACCTGTCAAATCCCCATTGATCACGAAGATACTGCCCATCAGAGCAACGGAAATCATGGCGAAGTTACTTAAGATCGCCCCGACCGATTGACCGAGGGATGAATAAAAAACCAGACGTTCCATCACATGGGAAACAGGCGCGTGCAGATGCTGATAGTGACGGCACATCAGGGCTTCCATACCCAATCCTTTAACAGAGTGAATGCCATTCAGGACCTGAAAGATAAAATTATATCGGTTGTCATCAAGTTCGTTTCTCTCGCGGATAATACGATCCAGGCTGATCCCCAGCCAGATCGCAAACAAGGCAGCGATGACACAAACTGCTATTGGCGCATAAACCAACGGACCACCGATTACAAAAATCAAACCGACAAACAAGAAGGCAAAAGGAAGTTCGGTATAGCTGACCAGTCCCTGGCCGGACTGATGTTCACGTAAGGCTTCGATGGCGGAATAACGTTCCATCTGCACACCCGGCGGTGTTGTTTCAAAGTCCTGAACTTCTGCACCCAAAAAAGCATCACAGGCACGAACGGATGCCGCATGTTCGAAACGCGTCCCAGCCCAAGTCGTCACATAGGTGCGTAAATATCGCAAACCGCCATCCAACAACACAACGGTTACAAGGCCCAAGACCATAAAGGTAAATGTATCGGTCGATTGGCTAGGAATAATCCGGTCATAAACCTGCAAAACCACCAACGGCAACGCCAATGTCAGAACGTTCAGCGCAAAGGAGGCAAGAACCACATCCATGCGGCTAAAAACGACTCGACTAATCGGTCGGATAAACTTGATCGGCTTATTATCACTGGCCATATCGACGATCTTTTCTTCTCTCAAAAACAGCTCGAATCACAGAATCCGAACATACACGCGCAGTACTTCAGCATCCTGACTCTAGGTGAATTTGGTTAAAAATTTGGTAACAGATTCAGGTGTTTGAATACGGGGTATCCCCTAGTAATTACGTACATTCCCCTAATACTTTTCATGCGAAACTGAAAATAAGATTTTTGAATTAATCCTATTCACCAACAGCCGTCTTTCTGCTTCCTCACCCCCTATAAATTCATGCTATTTTCTAAGTAATTGAACAGCTCATCTCAAGTAAAATTGTTGTGAGAAAAAAAGACCGAGAGAACTACGAAACATTACGTAATTCCCATAAATATAAACTGAAGTAACGTTAAAAAACCCAAGGTTGGAGTTAGCCATGGCGACCGGACAAGGCACAAAAAGCAGCATTGAAATGTTTGACCTTCATTCAGAAAGTGGGGAGCAAACCCTTTCTGAACAAACAGTTGTCATCAACAAAGTCGATGTTGAAAATGAAACCGATATGGCACTTCAAAACGCCCATATGGGTAGTGAAGATGTGCGTCACAGTCGTGAGACACAGTACGTGCGATCCGGCGGTCTGACGGAAGAGAAGAACATTGACGACTTTCAACGTTACAGTGTCAGTGTTGACGAAGATGCCCTTGCTGATGCTGCCGACTCGGATAAACTCGCTGCAATTTCCTTCGATCTGGGAGTTGCCGCAACGCAAGGCCAAGACAAACTCGTTTTGCGCGATCTTCCTGACGGCACCAAAATCTCACATGGTAAAATTCAGGATGATGGCACGGTTATCGTCTCACCTGAAGAAGCTGAGCAACTGGTCATCCTTGTAGACCCAACCCAAATCGTTGATTTCCAGATTTTTGTAGATGTGGTTCCTGCTGAAGCACCCGTGCAGGAAGAAGAAGCCGAAGAAGAAACCGTTGAAGTCACCAGCGAAGAGGTCATCGAAGAAGTCTTCCAGAACACTGGCCCTGAAATTGATGGCGAACTCGCTTTCAGCATGAACGAAGACGGTACCTTCACCATCACAGAAGACGATCTACTGGCAAATGCCTCTGATGCAGATGGTCATGCTCTGGCAGTGTCAGACCTTGTCGTGAATGACGGGGTCCTTGTTGACAATAACGATGGCACATGGACCTTCACACCGGATGAAAACTTCAATGGCGATGTAGAACTTACTTACACTGTCAGCGACGGTTTTGACACCGTTGAAGCCAAAGCCAATATCGAAGTCGCAGCCGTAAATGACGCTGCCGAAGTATCCGGTGACACAAACTTCACCATGGATGAAGACGGCACCATTACGCTGACGCCTGAACAACTGCTGGCAAATGCATCTGATGTTGAAGGCGACGACCTTACTGTTTCCAATGTCGCGGCCAATGGCGGCACCATCACAGAAAATGAAAATGGGACCTGGACGTATGAACCTGCAGCCGACTTTAACGGCAGCATTGATCTGACTTACGATATCTCGGATGGCACAGCCACAACATCCGCAGGCGGTACTATCACCGTCGATGCGGTCAATGACACACTGGAAGTTTCCGGTTCCACCAGCTTTAATATGAATGAAGATGGCACGTTGACCATCACCGAAGAACAGCTGCTCGCCAATACAACAGATGTAGATGGTGATGATCTGTCCGTTTCTGGCCTCACCGCAAATGGCGGCACGCTGACTGATAACAATGATGGCACCTGGACGTTTGAACCAACTGAAGAATTTAGCGGCACCATTGATCTTTCCTATAATGTGTCTGACGGCACCGACACAATTGCAACATCTGGTTCCATCAATGTGGCGGCTGTCAATGATGGTCCAACAGCCGTGGATGACCAAATTCAGGAAGTGACTTCCACCGCCCTTTCCATGAATGGGGCAACGAAACTGAATGCGACATCCATTGTTGATGATCCGTCCACAGGGGATCAGGTCACCGTTTCTTTCGATATGAAATGGGATGGCAGCAATTCGGTTATGCCAGGCGGCTTTGATACCTATGACCTTTGGTTCTATGACGGCAAATTCGGATTCAACACCGGGAATGGTGACATCTTCGGGATTGCAGATACATCTGATCTTTCGGGTGAATGGCACACCATTACGGCTGTCTTTACCGACGGTGATGTCCATTCCAACAAGCTTTATATTGATGGCGTGGAACAGGACCTGTCACAGGTTCGCAATTCCCCCAACAATGGTCGTGCGGATATTTCTGAAGAATTCAACATCGGTGGCTGGGGTCGTGGCAATGGTTATGAATTTAAAGGCGAGATCGATAATGTCCAACTGCACGACCACGGCCTGACAACAGATGAAGTCAGTGAAGTGGCTACTGGTGGCGTGGTCGAAAACGGCCTTGTCGCCCATTACGACTTTGAAGGTGACAGCGCCGTTACCGACCAATCCGGCAACGGCAATGACCTGTCCGTTGTGCGCGGTAGTGTACAAACGGTTGAAGTCAGCCGTGAAATCACCACAACATCAGCTGATGGCGGCATTTCCTTTGACCAGTCTGCGCTCTTGGCAAATGACAGCGACATCGAAGGCGACAGCTTCACCCTGACGGATATTGTCATTGATGATGCGGACCTTGGTACCGTTTCCCTAAGCGAAAATGGCACCATCACCTATAACCCATCTGACAGTATGGATAGCCTGGCACGTGGGGAAACACAGGAAGTTTCCTTCACCTACACCATCACCGATGACGAAGGGGCAGAAAGCACAGCAACGGCAACAATTACCGTAACAGGCACCGACGACGCCCCGGTTCTGGTTGATGAAAGCCATACCATTGATGCCGATAATGACGGCACTATCCTCTCGGGCAACGTCCTTGCCAATGACAGCGACGTAGACGACGGCAGCAGCTTTACGATCATCGGTGCAGGCATGGAAAAAACACTTGATATGGATGGTTCTTCACAAGTCACCACCACGTCTATTGTTGATAGCGCCTCAACTGGTGATCAGGTCACTGTGTCCTTTGACATCAACTGGGATGGAACGAACTCGGTTATGCCGGGTGGCTTTGATACCTACGACCTTTGGTTCTACAATGGCAACTTCGGCTTTAACACAGGTAACGGCGATATCTTTGGTATCTCAGATACCTCAGATCTGTCCGATGGTTGGCATACAATCACAGCCGTCTTCACCGATGGCGATGTTCATTCCAACAAGCTTTATATTGATGGGGTTGAACAGGACCTGAGTCAGGTTCGCAATTCCCCCAACAACAGCCGGGCTGACATTACCGAAGAATTCAACCTTGGCGGCTGGGGCCGTGGTAATGGCTATGAATTCAGCGGGGAAATGGATAACGTCCAATTGCATGATCATGCTTTAAGCGCGGATGAGGTCGCAGCGGTCAACAACGGCGAAGTAGTCACCGACGGTCTGGTTGCCCATTATGATTTTGAAGGCAACGCGCCGCTGACTGATAAATCCGGCAATGGCAATGATGCAACAGTTGGTCATGGCAACCCACAATTTCCCCAGCAAAGCGGGGCTGAAGTTGACGGCACTACGGTGATTGAAGGCGACTACGGTACCCTGACCATCCAACCCGATGGCAGCTATACATATGACTTGAACGAAAGTGATCCTGACGTTCTCGCCCTTGGCGAAGGTGACAGCGCGATTGAAACCTTCAACATCAATGTGGTTGAAAATCAATCCGGTGTGACTGGTACTGAAAAGATCAACATCACCGTCAACGGTACCAACGAAGGCCCCGTTGTTTCCGAAGCGACAAGCTTTAGCGTGAACAATGACCAGACCATCGTGATCACAGAAGCACAGCTTCTTGAAAATGCATCTGACGTGGATGGCGATACCCTGACCATTTCCAACCTGTCGGCAGACGGCGGTACCCTGACTGACAATGGCGATGGCACATGGACCTATGATCCGGTGGATGGCTATGAAGGCAATGTCAATATTTCCTATGACGTCAGCGATGGCACAGAAACTGTGGCGGCAAGTGGCGTGATCAACGTTGAACCGGAACAGATCAACACCATCACAGGCACATCACGCAGTGAAACTTTGCGCGGCACGGCCGATGACGACATGATCATCGCCAACGAAGGCAACGACAATGTACGTGGTGGTGATGGTGCTGACACCATCATCGGTGGCACAGGTAACGATAACCTTTATGGCGATGCGGGTGATGATACCTTCCTGGTCAATGAAGGCGACGGCGCAGATGATTTCTATGGCGGCGAAGGTACTGACAAAGTTATCTCTGAAGATGGCTCTGGCGTGACCATTGATGCGCACTTCCAGACATCAAATTCTATTGAAGAAATTGACGCCAATGGCGGCTCTGTGCGCGGGGATGCGTCCAGTCAGGTACTGGATTTCTCTGAAACAACTCTGACAGATGTCGACTCCATCGACGGCGGTGCGGGTAATGACCGCATCACAGGTTCAGCAGCAGATGACACCATCGCAGGCGGCACCGGGAATGACGATCTGTTCGGCGGGGCTGGCGATGATACCTTTGTGGTGAATGACGGTGACGGCGCAGATGATTTCTTTGGCGGCGAAGGCACAGATAAAGTTGTCTCCGAAGACGGCTCCGGCATCACCATCGATGGCCATATGCGCGAACAGAATTCCATTGAAGAAATGGACGCCAATGGCGGCGCGATCAATGGCGATGCTTCCAGTCAAATCCTTGATTTCACCAACACCACCTTGACGGATGTCGATTCCATCGATGGTGGTGCGGGTAACGATCGCATTTACGGTGCAGCCAGCGATGATACCATCGTCGGTGGCACAGGCAATGATGACCTTTATGGTAATGCAGGTAACGACACCTTCCTGGTAAAAGAAGGTGATGGTGCAGATGACTTCTTCGGTGGCGACGGCACTGACAAAGTAGTTTCCACCGATGGATCCGGCGTCACAATCGACGGCCATATCCGTGAACAAAATTCAATTGAAGAAATCGATGCCAATGGCGGGGCGGTTCGTGGTGATGCCTCTAGCCAGATTATGGACTTCACCAACACCACCCTGACAGATGTCGACTCTATTGATGGTGGCGCAGGTAATGACCGAATTTATGGCTCAGACGGCGATGACATCATCGTTGGTGGCACTGGCAACGACGACCTTTATGGCGGTGGCGGTGACGACACCTTCCTGATCAACGAAGGCGACGGCGTCAATGACTTCTTCGGTGGCGAAGGCACTGATAAAGTCATCTCCGAAGACGGTCATGGCGTTGATATTGATGGTCACTTCCAGGCCACAAACTCTATCGAAGAAATTGACGCAGGCGGTAATTCCGTTCGCGGGGATGCCTCAAGTCAGGTTATGGATTTCTCTGAAACCACTTTGACAGATGTGACATCCATTGACGGTGGCGCAGGCAATGACCGCATCACAGGCTCAACGGCTGATGACACCATTGTCGGCGGAACAGGTAACGATGATCTTTATGGCAATGCAGGCAACGACACCTTCCTGGTTAAAGAAGGGGATGGCGCTGATGATTTCTTCGGTGGCGAAGGCGTTGATAAAGTTGTCTCCACTGACGGGTCCGGCGTCACAATCGACGGGCATATCCGCGAACAGAACTCCATTGAAGAAATTGATGCCAACGGCGGGGGCATCAGCGGTGATGCGTCCAGCCAGATTATGGACTTCACCAATACAACCCTGACAGACGTTGACTCTATTGATGGCGGGGCAGGCAACGATCGCATTTACGGCTCTGCATCTGATGATACCATCATCGGCGGCACAGGCAATGATGATCTTTATGGCGGGGACGGCAACGACACCTTCCTGGTGAAAGACGGCGACGGTGTCGATGACTTCTTCGGCGGTGACGGAACAGATAAAGTCGTTTCCACCGATGGCTCCAGCATCAATATCGATGGTCATTTCAGAACCACCAATTCCATAGAAGAAATTGACGCGGGCGGCAATTCCGTCAGCGGCGATGCTTCCAGTCAAATCCTGGACTTTTCTGAAACCACCCTCACCGATGTGACATCTATCGATGGTGGCGCAGGCAATGACCGCATCACAGGTACCGACGGGGATGACACCATTGTCGGCGGCACAGGCAATGACGACCTTTATGGTGGGGCAGGCAATGACACCTTCCTTGTAAATGAAGGAGACGGTGTTGACGATTTCTTTGGTGGCGAAGGCACGGACAAGGTTATTTCCGAAGATGGCTCCGGCGTTAATATCGACGGCCATTTCCGCACTTCAAACTCCATTGAAGAAATTGATGCCAACGGCGGCAACGTCTCTGGTGATGCTTCCAGCCAGATCATGGATTTCTCTGAAACCACCCTCACCGATGTCGCAGCAATTGACGGCGGCGCGGGCAATGACCGGATCACCGGGACCGACGGTGATGACCTCATCATCGGTGGGGCAGGCAACGATCGACTGGATGGCGGCGAAGGCAATGATATCTTCCACTTCGGTGAAGGGTCCGGCAATGACATTGTTGATGGCGGTGAAGGCTGGATGGATACAGTTGAACTGATCAACGAAGATGGTACAGCAGTAAGCGAAGACGACTGGACGATCGAATTATCATCCGGTTCTATCGAAGAACAGGCCGAAGGTTACATGGAATTATCCAACGATGCAGAAGGCACCATCACATTTGCCGACGGCAGCGAACTGACCTTCGACGGTGTAGAACGATTCGAATGGTAATACGATAGCATTAGTCAACTTGTGAAAAACGGCGTAGAGTTCTGTATTTGCGCCGTTTTTCGCATCTAATCCGATTCGTTTTTGCCTTAGACATCTCTCATGCACAAACCACCTCAATTACGTATATATCCGTAATACTTTTCTTATTTTAATGAAAATAGAAAATATTAAATAATCCTATTTGCAAACCCTTTTGAAATCTGCGGTTTAACGCCTTCAATCGTGCTAAATTAGGACAAATTTTAATCAGTTTCGACTTCCTGTGGCAGGGCGACAAAGTCGTAGATTTATACGGTGGATATTAACATGGCAAATGAACAAGGCACCAAAAGCAGTATTGAGATGTTCGATCTCGATAATATGGGCAACGAAGAAGGACTTTCCGATCAGATCTTTGTGATCAATGATTTTGACATTGAACAGGAAAGTGACCTCACGCTTCAGTCCACCCATATTGCCAGTGACAAGAACAAAGCCGCACAAGCTGAAGGTGCTGCACTTGGTCAAGGTGTTCAGTTCAATGATGAAACTGTTGAACTCAGCCGTCTGCAACTGACTGTATCCGACGAAGATTTACAAACAGCTGCGGACAACGGGCAGATCGCCCTTTTGCGTGTTAACCTTGCCGACTTTGTACAGGATGGCACAGAACCCACCATCCCTAACCTGCCAGAAGGATCGCGTTCTTTCCCAACTGAAAACCCGGAAGAAGTGATCATTGCCATTGATCCCACCGAAATCACGTCTTTCCAAATTCAAATCGATATTGTTCCTGTTATTGAGACACCGGAAACGATTGAAACCCAGTCAGACGAAACCACTCAAACCGCGACACTTGACGAAGAAGTAAGCGAAGATGATGGCGACACAGCTGCCAATGCCGCCCCCATCGTCAGTGAAGAAACCGACTTCAGCTTGAATGAAGATGGCACGATCACTATCACTGAAGAACAGCTGCTGGCCAATTCCTCTGATGCGGATGGTGATGAACTGTCGGTCAGCAACCTCACTGTCAACGGTGGTACCCTCACAGATAATAATGATGGAACATGGACGTTCGAACCGGATGAAAACTTCAACGGTGATATTGATCTGTCCTATGACGTATCTGACGGTACCGCAACGGTTTCAACAGGCGGCACCATCACAGTAGAAGCCGTAAATGATGCAGCTGAAGTATCCGGTCCAACTTCTTTTGACGGAACCGAAGACAATTCCATCGTCCTCACCCAAGAAGACCTTCTGGCCAATGCAAGCGATGTTGAAGGCGATGATCTGTCCGTTCAAAACCTTGCTGCAGATTCCGGTAGCCTCACGGACAATGGCGATGGCACCTGGACTTTCACACCGGATGAGAACTTCAACGGCGATGTCAATCTGACCTATGATGTCTCAGACGGCACAACGACAACCGCAGCCACAGGTACAATTGAAGTTGAAGAAGTCAACGATGCCGCTGTTGTTGACGGCGAAGTTGAATTTGACGTCAGCGAAGACGGCACCATTACGTTCTCCGAAGCAGACCTGCTGGCCAACGCCAGTGACGTCGATGGCGACAACCTGTCCATTGCCAATCTGTCCGTCGATGATGGCACCCTGACCGACAATGGCAACGGCACATGGACCTTCACCCCAGACGAAAACTTCAACGGTGAAGTCAACCTTTCTTACGATGTCTCTGATGGCACGGTGGAAACAGACGCCGCTGGCACCATTGATGTCGCCGCTGTGAACGATGCAGCCAACGTCTCCGGTGATACAAGCTTCTCCATGAACGAAGACGGCACCATCACAATCACAGAAGAGCAGCTCTTAGCCAACTCTTCTGACGTCGATGGTGATGACCTGTCCGTTCAGAACCTGTCGGCCGATGGCGGAACCCTCACTGATAACGGCAACGGCACTTGGACGTTCGAACCTGCCGATGACTTCAACGGTGACATTGATCTGTCCTATGATGTGTCTGATGGCACAACCACCACTGAAGCAGGCGGTACCGTTACTGTGAATGCAGTCAACGACGGTCCTGAAGTCTCCGGTGACACAAGCTTCTCCATGAACGAAGACGGCACCATCACCATTACAGAAGAACAGCTTCTGGCGAACGCATCTGATGTAGATGGCGACGATCTGTCCGTTCAGAACCTGTCTGCAGACGGTGGTACCCTCACTGACAATGGCAACGGCACCTGGACGTTCGAACCTGCTGATGACTTCAACGGTGACATTGATCTGTCCTATGACGTTTCTGATGGCACAACCACCACAGAGGCTGGCGGCACAGTTACTGTGAATGCAATCAATGATGGTCCTGAAGTCTCCGGTGACACAAGCTTCACCATGAATGAAGACGGCACCATCACCATTACAGAAGAGCAACTCTTAGCCAACTCTTCTGACGTCGATGGCGATGACCTGTCTGTGCAGAACCTGTCGGCCGATGGCGGCACCCTCACAGACAATGGCAACGGCACATGGACGTTTGAACCTGCGGATGATTTCAACGGTGACATTGATCTGTCNNNNCTCTTAGCCAACTCTTCTGACGTCGATGGCGATGACCTGTCTGTGCAGAACCTGTCGGCCGATGGCGGCACCCTCACAGACAATGGCAACGGCACATGGACGTTTGAACCTGCGGATGATTTCAACGGTGACATTGATCTGTCCTATGACGTGTCTGACGGCACAACCACCACGGAAGCTGGCGGCACGGTGACTGTTGCAGCCGTGAACGACGGTCCTGAAGTATCCGGTGACACAAGCTTCTCTATGAACGAAGACGGCACCATCACAATCACAGAAGAGCAGCTCTTAGCCAACTCTTCTGACGTCGATGGCGATGACCTGTCTGTGCAGATCCTGTCGGCCGATGGCGGCACCCTCACAGACAATGGCAACGGCACATGGACGTTTGAACCTGCGGATGATTTCAACGGTGACATTGATCTGTCCTATGATGTGTCTGATGGCACAACCACCACGGAAGCTGGCGGCACGGTGACTGTTGCAGCCGTGAACGACGGTCCTGAAGTATCCGGTGATACAAGCTTCTCCATGAACGAAGACGGCACCATCACAATCACAGAAGAACAGCTCTTAGCCAACTCTTCTGACGTCGATGGTGATGACCTGTCCGTTCAGAACCTGTCGGCCGATGGCGGCACTCTCACTGACAATGGCAACGGCACGTGGACGTTTGAACCGGCTGACGATTTTAGTGGCAGTATTGATCTGTCTTATGATGTCTCAGACGGCACAACCACCACAGAGGCTGGCGGTTCGGTCACCGTTGACGGCGTTGCGGATGAAGCGACATTGAGCCTGAGCGTTGGCACGCCAACCAGCTATACAGTTGCGGGTGATGATGGCGAGAGCGGCACCATTACGGTCAATAATTACGATAACACCGACGGCGTAACGATTACAGGTACAGACAATGGCTCTGAAAACGCCAACAATGTGACTGAAATTCGAGGCGGTCTGGGTGTTGAAGGCAGCCGAGGCAGCTATGGGATTGACAACAATGAACAGCTGACCATCACCTTTGATGATGACATGTCTTCCGGCAGCATCACATTCGGTAGCTTCCAGTCGGGTGATTCAGGGAATTACACCCTATACAAAGACGGTCAGGAAGTTGGTTCCGGCAGCCTGAGTGGCAGTGGCAGCAGTTCCAGTGCCCGTCAAACCGTTGAGATTGACGGCAATGGTCAGGGCTTTGACCAGATCGTCATAGATGGCGATAGCGGCACCTTTATGATTGAGGAAATTGAATATACACAGGCGGGTGAAGGCACCACCTATCAGGACTTCCCAATCAACCTGAGTGCTTCACAGGGTGACAGCGATAATTCTGAAACGCTTTCTGATGTCACGCTGTCGGAAATTCCAGACGGCGCAATTCTGCTGGTCGATGGCCAGGCAGTCACCGTTACTGATGGGTCTGCTGATATTTCCACAGGCGATTTGAGTGATGTTGTTCTGCGTGTACCAGAAGGCACAGCGGACTTTGACCTTGATGCGTCCATCACATCGACTGAAAATGGAACAAGTGAAACAACAAATGCTACCGTTTCAATTTCAATGCCTGAAGAAGAAAATGCAGCAGCGACAGTCAGCGAAGACACCAGCTTTGAGATGGATGAAGATACAACCATCACCATAACCGAAGCACAACTGCTTGAAAATGCCAGTGATGCAGATGGGGACAGCCTGTCTGTTGAAAATCTGGAAGCAGAAGGTGGAACACTGACGGATAATGGCGACGGCACCTGGTCCTTCACACCAGATGTGGATTTCTATGGTGACATTGATCTGTCCTATGATGTGTCTGACGGGACAACCACAACAGAAGCATCTGGCACAATTACCGTTGACAATGTCGTTGAAACTGCTGTTTCCGAAGGCTCTGGCGATAGCTCAGGTGGTAAGAGTGACAGCTCCGGTGGCAAGGGCAAAGGTGACAGCTCTGGTGGTAAAGGAAAAGGCGATAGCTCCGGTGGCAAGGGCAAAGGCGACAGCTCTGGCGGCAAAGGAAAAGGCGATAGCTCTGGCGGCAAAGGAAAAGGCGATAGCTCCGGTGGCAAAGGCAAAGGAGACGATAGTTCCGGTGGCAAGGTTGTCGAAATTGATGATGCCGAAAAAGAAGGTGTCAACAACGACGATTACCGGATTGCAGCCGATGCCGAAGACGATATGGGCGGCAGCAAGGCCTTCACCAAAGCATCCGGCAGCAGCAAAAATGATGACATCGACGGTGCCAGCAAAGCTTACAAAACTGGCGGCGATGAACTCTACAACGGTAAAGACGGCAACGATGTTCTAGGCGATAGCGGCAACAACTACGGTGATGACCTTATGTTGGGCGGCGAAGACGATGACATCGTCTATGGCGGGTCCGGCAATGACGTCATGTATGGTGACAGTGGAGACAATCTGGATGCCAGCACCGATGCAGCCACTGGTGATGGAAACGACACATTGGATGGCGGGTCCGGCAATGACGAGATTTACGGCGAAGGCGGTGATGACGTTATTGATGGCGGGTCCGGCAATGACTTCCTTGTTGGCGGGTCCGGCAATGACACCATGGATGGTGGCGTGAACAATGACGAACTGCATGGTGGTTCCGGTCACGATACCCTGACAGGTGACAGCGGCAATGACGAACTTTACGGCGGGTCTGGTAACGATACGCTGGATGGCGGTGTCAATAACGATACGCTGGACGGCGGAACAGGCAACGATAACCTGGATGGCGGCGGTAACAACGACGTGCTGATGGGTGGTGCCGGTGATGACACGCTTGATGGCGGCACAGGCAACGATACGCTTGAAGGCGGCGACGGCAACGATGTCCTTAGAGGCGGCGACGGTTGGGGCAATGACACCCTGACAGGCGGCGACGGCGATGACACCTTCTTCGGTGGCGAAGGCAACGACACCATGGACGGCGGGGCTGGTGATGACCTGTTCTACTTCGGTGAAGGGTCCGGTGATGACGTGGTCGACGGCGGCGATGGCGCAGGCTGGATGGATACGGTCTATCTGCAAAACGAAGACGGTTCTGCCGTCAACGAAGATGACTGGACCATCGAACTTGAAAGCGGCACCATCGAAGAACAGGCCGATGGATATATCGAACTGTCCGAAGATGCCGAAGGAACGATCACTTTCTCTGATGGCAGTGAGCTCGACTTCGACAGTATCGACAGATTTGAATGGTAACCCCTAAGCCTTGCGGGCGGATCACTGATTGATCCGCCCTCTTTTTTTGTCTGTTGACATAAAAGCGGACAAATGGGATCAACCCGTCAGAATTATTATAGATTTTAAGGAAGAAGACATGTCACTTTGCCCCTGTGGCTCCCGCCAGGAATATATACCGTTTGTTGTGAGCCGTTTCACCGTGGGGAAGCTGCCCCGACAGCCGAAAAACTGATGCGTTCCCGCTATAGCGCGTTTGAAAAAGGCGAGATGGCCTATCTGGAAGAAACACTGACACCAGAAAGCCGCCAGGGCTTTGATGCCGCAGAGACTGAAAAATGGGCCAAATCAGCCATCTGGAAAAAGCTGGAAATCGGCAAAACAGAAAAAGGCCAGGAAAATGACGACACAGGTGTTGTTGAATTTCGTGCCTATTTCAAAATGGATGGTCAGCACCAGATCCACCATGAGCTCAGTCGCTTTGTAAAGACAGATGGCCGCTGGTATTATGTGGATGGGGACATGAACCCGAAACAGGAACAGCGCGTCGTCACCCTCAAGGCGGGACGAAATGATCCCTGTCCTTGCGGATCAGGCAAAAAATTCAAAAAATGCTGTGGCGCATAGCCTAAGTCACTATATACTTATGTAGCAACTACAAAGATATAAGAGCAAAGGGGATACGAACCATGAGCCGGATTAAAAAGTCAAAATTGGCTAACGGCGTCTTTTGGCTTGAATTCCCCGATGCTGATTTACGTATCCTTTGTGGCTGTCCGGCCGATGCGGTCAAACATATGATGAAACGGGGGGTCATTATTGCCAATGAAGCAAGCCCCGTTTTTCATGAATCAGGCCCCAACGCAATTCTTCTGTCCGATCTGACGGTTCAAAAAGGAAGCTTCGCCAATCTGGGTGAATTCCCGGTCCTGCAGATGCTCTATCGTCAGGGCATGATCCTGCCGGAACATCCGGGCAATACAGGCGTAAAACCCCTGCTGATGGGGCATCCGGACCAACTGGCTGCCCAAATACAGTATATCCATCGTGGTAATTATGGTCTTTTAAATGAAGAAGAGATCATAGAAGCCGGTGCAAGTCCCGAACAGGCCAAAGAACTGATGCGCCTGAAGCTGAAATTTGCTTTCGGGAAAATCGCAAATTCAGAAGAGTTGCTGGACAGTCTGGTGATTGACAGCGATGCCACCCCGATCCGCAACGGGGTCAGTGTCAAACGTATCGCCACCAATATCTTCGAATTCGACTATATGGGGGAACAGGTCACGGTTGATCTGAACCTGGGTCTGAACGAACAATATACGCCGTCTTATCACCTGGGACGTTATCAAGTGGGACGGGAATATTTCTCCATCGTTCATAGCGGTGAAGGCGATGGATGGGATATTGAACGACCCAGCATGGCCAGTATCATTACCTTTCAGGGAAATATCTATCTGATTGATGTAGGTCCCAATATTGAAACCACACTTCATGCCCTGGGGATTGATATCAGCGAGATCGACGGCATCTTCATGACCCATTGTCATGATGACCATTTTGCCGGGCTTCCCTCCCTCATCCGATCTGATCATCGCATTAAATTTTACGCCACCCCGCTGGTGCGTCAGGCGACGGTTAAAAAGCTGTGTGCCCTGATGGCACTGGATGAAAGCCGTTTCAACCATTTCTTCGACGTCCATAACCTTGATGACAATGTCTGGAACAATGTGGAAGGCCTGGAAGTCAAACCGGTGATTTCCCCCCACCCCATGGAAACCACCATCCTGTTTTTCCGCACACAATGGGGCGGTGGATATAAGACCTATGCCCATCTGGCCGATATTGCAGCTTTTGATGTGATGGAAGGAATGGTCACCGATGATGACCAGTCCCCTGGCATCAGCCGCGAATATTGTAACGCGGTCAAAGAAGCCTATCTGGAAGAAGTCGATATCAAGAAAGTCGATAACGGCGGCGGGTTGATCCACGGCATGGCCAAAGATTTCTTTGAGGATAAATCCAGGAAAATCATCTTTGCACACACATCACGCCAATTAAATGAACAGGAACGACAGATCGGCAGCGGCGCCCCCTTTGGGACCGAAGATGTACTGATCCCCAGTAATCATGATTATCTGTTTGCCCGCGCCTTCAGCTTTATGCGCTCTTTCTTCCCGGACTTACCACAGGATCAGTTCCGCCTGTTGCTGAACCATGAGGTGGTAAAATTTAATCCGGAAGAAATCATCTTAAAAGATGGCGATCCGATTGATTATACCTACTTCCTGCTGACCGGGTCGGCAGAAATGCTGGATACCAAGACAAGCACACTGCACCGCATGTCAGCAGGCTGTTTTGTTGGCGATATGCAGGGGCTGTGCGATATGGCGTCAACAGAAACCTATCGCGCCGTCAGCTTTGTCAAAGCCCTAAAACTGCCCATGGCGATGTATAAAGAATTCGTCAAACGCAATGACAGTTTCCAGGCCATTTCCATGTTGGCGGAAAAACGCGAATTGCTGCAGAAATCCTGGCTTTTTGGCGGATCAATTTCTGATGGGCGCAAAAATGCCATTGCCGCCAGTATGCATGTCACCACTAAGACAGAACTTCTGCACGACTATGAAACCACGCGCGACTATGTCGGCCTGATCAAACAGGGGACTGTCACCTTAAAGCTGGGCGATGAAGTTTTTCAGGTGCTGGAAGCGGGTGATAGCCTGTTTGAAGATCATGCGGTCTATGGTATGGAAAGTATCTTTAATCTGGCATTCAGCGAACATTGCGCCATCGCGTTAATTCCCATTGCCACGATCAAGGAAGTCCCGGTTGTGCAGTGGAAATTGCTGGAAAATGTTGCACGCCAAATGCGCGCCCTTGCCAATTCAGATGACTGGGATCATTCATTACTTACCTGGCGCAGAGAATATAGCGTTGGGTTAAACACCATTGATGAAGATCATAAAAAACTGTTGGTTCAGACGGCAGATCTGATCAATGCTCTCGATCAGCAAAAATCAGCAGAAGAAATGGTCCCGCTGGCACAGTCCCTGTCGGATTACACCCATTTTCACTTCAAGAAAGAAGAAAAAATCTTCACTAATGCTAATTATTCTGAATCAGATACTCATAAGCAAAAACATGCTCAGCTTGTGGCACAGGTAGAAAAACTGCAGGAAAAGTGCGCCAAACCGCTTTCCAAGGCAGAAGCCAATGAAATCATCCGTTTCCTGAAACGATGGATTTTGCTGCATATCCTGCTGGAAGATCGCAAATATGCATCCTACATTACCCAATCTGATAAATAATCCCCCCTACATGGTTGTTAATCAACCATATCAAACCATTAAAATGGAAATTCTATCGACATGAAAAAAATCCTGACGATTTGTGTTGCAAGTGCTGCTTTGATCGGACTTGCAGCCTGTGGTGAAGAAGAAAAGAAAGCAGAAGCCCCGGCCCCTAAAGCCGTTGAAAAAACGGAACCTGCCGCCACATCGCTGACTGATAAAGCCAAGGACATGGCCAAAGCGGTAAAATCACAAGCCGCCCCGATTGTTGAGGAAGTAGCAAAAGCTTCTGAGCCTGTTGTAGAAGAAGCCCAAAAGGCAACAGAAACAGCTGTTGAAGACGTCAAAAAAGCAGCAGAACCAGCCATGGCGGAAATGACAAAAGCTGTCGATATGGTCAAGACAGCAATGGCTGGCGGCGATGTGGTTAAAGGCGAAAAAGTCTTTAAGAAATGCCGCACCTGCCACAGTGTCAAAGCAGGCACCAAACATAAAGTTGGCCCCAACCTGTTTGGTGTGATTGGCCGCACAGCAGGTCAGACAGAGGGCTTTAACAAATATTCCAAATCCATGCAGGCCTACGCCACCGTCTGGACTGAAGACTTGATTGCTGAATATATCGCAAATCCATCTGCATTTTTGAAAGAGAAAACAGGTGATCCAAGTGCCAAAAGCAAGATGACCTACAAATTAAAAGATGAACAATCACGAAAAGATGTTGCCGCCTACCTCGCAACACTGAAATAGAAACATCGGCCCTGATTTAAAAGAAAATCGGGGCCTTTTCTTTTGACATTGCAAATAGAACAGTCTCTTGTTAAAGAGGTCATACCAATTATAAAAAGACCTGAGAGACCATGAATTTTCAAGAAATCCTCGAACAGATTGAACAGGACGTGCGCCCTCTTTTTGGACAGGGCAAAGTTGCTGACTACATCCCTGCCCTGGCCAAGGTGCCGGGCGACAGCTTTGCCATGGTCGTGCGCACCGCAGAGGGCGAAGAATTTCAGGTCGGTCAGGCCACCCAGCAGTTTTCCATCCAGAGCATTTCCAAACTCTTCACCCTGATGCAGGCGGTGGAATTGTCAGGCGATGAAATCTGGGACCGTGTAGGGCGTGAACCATCGGGCAATGCCTTTAATTCCCTGATCCAGCTGGAACATGAAAAAGGCATTCCGCGTAATCCCTTTATCAATGCAGGCGCCATCGTCATCACCGATATCATTGCCAGCCGCAGTGCGGACGCATCGCGCCGGATCAGTGATTTTTATCGCAAACTCAGTGGCAATAAAACCAACCGGATTGATGAAGTTGTGGCCTTGTCAGAAAAGGCGCATGGGCATCGAAACGCAGCGCTTGCCCATTTTATGAAAAGCTTTGGCAATATCGACAGTCCGGTGGATGACCTGCTGGATATTTATTTTCGCCAATGTTCCCTGACCACAAGCTGTCTTGATCTGGCGCGTGCTGGCACCCCTTTGATGCTGGAAGGATATTCAGATATCGCGGGCAAACAAATATTGGGTCCGCGCAACACCAAACGGATCAATTCCCTGATGATGACCTGTGGGCTTTATGATGCGGTGGGGAACTTTGCCTTCCGCGTTGGCCTGCCTGCAAAAAGTGGCGTCGGCGGGGGCATATTGGCAGTCTACCCCCGCAAGTTCACCGTAGCTGTCTGGTCCCCGGAACTGGATACATATGGCAATTCCTGTGTGGGGACCAAGGCGTTAGAATGGTTCACCGACCATTCAGGCATTTCCGTCTTTTAAAGCCCAACCTCAGCCATCACAGCGGCCGTGTCGGACATACGGTTGGAAAAGCCCCATTCATTATCATACCAGGACAGAATACGTACAAAGCTGCCTTCCATCACCGTCGTCTGAGTCAGATCAAAGGCCGATGAATTTGAATTGTGATTAAAGTCAATGGACACAAGGGGCGCATCATAAGCCCCCAAAACGCCTTTCAAGGGCCCATTGGCCGCTGCCACAATCGCCTGATTTATCTCGTCCACCGTTGTCTCACGCGCGGCTTCAAAGGTTAAATCAACCATCGATACATTGGGTGTGGGCACACGAATGGCCGAACCATCCAGCTTGCCCGCCAGTTCCGGCAGAACAAGCCCGACAGCTTTAGCCGCCCCCGTCGATGTCGGAATCAAAGACATAGCACCAGCGCGTGCACGGCGCAGATCACCATGCAGCGTATCCACCATGCGTTGATCCCCTGTGTAGGAATGCACCGTGGTCATATATCCCTTATTGATCCCCACGGCCTTGTGCAGCACATCTGCGACCGGGGCCAGGCAGTTTGTTGTGCAGGATGCGTTGGAAACCACCTTGTGCTCTGCCGTCAGCTTGTCGTGGTTCACCCCGTAAACAACCGTCATATCGACTTCTTTGCCCGGTGCAGAGATCAGAACCTTCTTCGCCCCTGCTTGAATGTGTGCTTCGGCTTGCGTTTTGGATACGAAGATACCCGTGCATTCATAAACGATATCCACACCCAAAGCATCCCACGGGAGGTTTGCCGGATCACGTTCCGCAAGACAGGTGATGGGTTTACCATTTACCACAATGGCTTCGGGTGTGGAACTGACGTCCGCTGGCAAGACGCCATGGACAGAGTCATATTTCAATAAATGGGCATTGGTATCGACGGGGCCGAGATCATTGATGGCCACCACCTCGATATCCTCACGCCCGCTTTCGATCAGGGCACGTAAACACAAGCGGCCAATGCGGCCAAAGCCATTGATGGCAATACGAAAAGACATGGAAGTCTCCTTAAAAATAGAACATCGCGTTCGTTAAGTTCAGACAATAAAAGGCTCACGCTGAAACACTGATAATCAGCAGATCAGGTAAAATTCTTAAATTCGGTTTATTAAGGTGCGCGCAGCCTTAAAGCTGCGTCAGACCATGACTTTCCAGAAGCTCCACCAGCAGGAAACCTGCCTTTTCCCGGTGAATTCGGTGAATACGCCGGGCTTCTTCAGCATTTTTGGCAACAATCGCGTCCACCACATTGGAATGATCTTCATTCGATTGCGCAGGCATGGGGCGCAGACGTAACGTCAATTTACGCACCCGGTGGGACTGGTCGATAAAACGGCTGACCAGTTCGATCAGGCGCTGATTACCGCTCATTTCCACCAACAACCTGTGGAAGGTGGCGTCCGCATTGGCCCAGGCATCCAGGTCCTGTGCTTTCAAGGCTTCATCCATCTGATCCACACTGTCACGCAAGGCCTGAATTTCTTCATCCGTGTGATCACGCATCGCGGCCTGCCAGGCAGCTGTCGATTCCAGCCCCGTCAACAGGGCATAAATCTCTTTCATATCTGAAACAGAAACAGGTTTCACCTTCATCCCGTGACGCGGACGGACCTCGACCAACCCTTCGGTTTCAAGGCGCATCATGGCTTCACGGGCCGGTGTGCGGCTAATTTCAAGCAAGTCGGCAACTTCACCTTCCATCAGCTGGTGACCTGTTGGCAGTTCATTTTCAAGGATGCGGCGTTTAAGCTCAGCATAAGCCTGTTCAGCAATTGGCACCTTGGGTGTCTTGCTTTTTAGTTTTTTTACTGCTGCTGTAGCCATTGTCGAATTCCTCCTTGATAATATGATTTTCTAGCAACTGGCGTGTCTAAATCAAGTCATGATTTCTTTTATTCAAAGTTGATCCTCATCCCTTTGTCGTTGGAGATATAGCTCGCTTCTGCAATTTCAATATTGACCAGATAGTCCTTGGCCAAATTCATAAGTTCTGTGCCACGGACAAAATGGTCCACGACATGACGTTGAAGGTTATAAACACAGTCACCACCGAAATCACGATCGATCCAGTTATAATCCAAAGCAACGTCTTGATTTTCACCGTGTTTTCGATAGTACAACTCCCCATCACCATTTAATGAGACAGTGCCGTTTTCCCCTTCAATCCGCATTTCACCCATGGTCAGGCGGCGGTTCTTGGCCTTGTGATCACTTAAACGATTGCCATCAAACAGACCGCAGGCCCCGTTTTCAAAATCAAACAGGATAACCCCTGCATCTTCGCCTTTTATCACCGGATTAACCCGGCGCAGATCGGCATAAATGGATTTCACATCACCAAAAAGGTATCTGAATACATCGATTAAATGCACCGCTGTTTCATGAACCAGCAAACGTTCCATTTGTTGAAAATAAGGCTGACGGTCCATATAGGCTTCTGGCCCCTGCCCGTCACCGGGTCGAAGCGCGAATGAAATCTCATAAAGCTTACCCAACAACCCTTCATCCAGCACAGCCTTGATCTTCTGATACCAGGGCTGAAAGCGGAAGTTTTCGTGAATGATCACTTTGGCCTGCTTTTCTTCAATCAGACGGACCAGGTCTTTGGCTTCTTCATAGGACGGCGTAAAAGGTTTCTGACAAATGACCGGAATGTCGCGTGCAATCGCTGCTTTCACATATTCCACATGGGTTGCTGGCGGTGTGATGATGTCCACAAGGTCGGGCTTGACCTCATCCAGCATTTGTTCGAAATCCTGATAGACACCTTCGATATTATATTGTTCGGCCAGCTCTTTAGCCGGGCCAGCGGTGCGGTTACAGACACCGACCAGCTTGACCTCTTCCAATCTCGCCCAGGCGGCATATTGAAAACGGCTAAAATAGCCCGTTCCCACCGTTGCAATACGTAACTTATCCATGGCGTTTTGGTCCTTCAAAATTCCAATGTGTCGGGGCAAAGCCTGTGTGGGTGGCCTTGAATGTATAGACACAAT
The DNA here is from genome assembly GCF_033100395.1 of Terasakiella sediminum. Taxonomy (NCBI): domain Bacteria; kingdom Pseudomonadati; phylum Pseudomonadota; class Alphaproteobacteria; order Rhodospirillales; family Terasakiellaceae; genus Terasakiella; species Terasakiella sediminum. The sequence goes on from NZ_JAWLVJ010000016.1 coordinate 61,436, forward strand.
CATCCAGCAGACAACCGAGGTAACCTGTTTTCAGGTCAGATCCACCAAAGGCAAGGCTGGAAACATTCTTCAGCTTTTTACTTTGCGCATTGTCCAGATGAGGACGCCCCATTTCACCAGCAAGGAAGGCTTCTTCCACCCATTCAAGATGGTCCATGGAACAATCTTCAATCATGATTTCCTGTGACCCGTCCGGATCAATGCGGATAACGCGATTTGACACAATCGATGTGATCCAGATGCCACCGTCGGTGTCAAAGGTCATGCCGTCTGGGTACGTGCCCAAACCAAATTCACAGATGGTGGTTTTGTTGGATAAATCACCATTTTCCGCAATATCAAAGCTGACCAGCTTGCGCCCGAAGGTTTCATTTACAAACAGGCGTTTGCCATCGGGATGAACCAGACATTCATTGGTATAACCCAGATCATCTGCCACAATGCGGGCCTTGCCCTGATCGACCAGAACGACGAAGCCATCCTTCACAGTCTGGTTATAGCCTAACGCGCGGGGGACTTGACGGGTGCTAACTGTAATCCACACCCGCCCTTTTGCATCCAGATGGGGGTAGTTGGTGGGCGGCAGGGCCATCCCATCAACTTCCACACAAAATGGCGTCGTTGTGCCATCTTCCGCAATCCGGTAGACCCCGCCGTCTTCATCACCCAGATGAGCAACTAGGACGGAGCCGTCTTCCATCAGGCAGATACCGTTGGGGCGAAGGCCCAGGTCTTCATTGGGCAAAAGATACCATTGTGACCCATCGGCTTCGGTAATCCCGACCCCGCCGCGCCAGTCAGCCGTATAAAGACGGCCGTTGGACGTGGCAAGGACACATTCCGGACGATTGAGTTCTGCACTTACGCGTTCAATTGTATTTAAGTCAATCATTCTTCAATCATCCTATCTGAACATATGAACCATTGTCATGGACAGCGCCGGGAAGTAGGTCACAGCCAACAGTGCAGAGATTGCAACCATATAAAGCGGGGCCATGGCACGCGCGATGGACAAAACACCCACACCGGATATTCTGGAGGCCACATATAATGTTGCCCCAACCGGCGGTGTGAACAGGCCAACAGCCACGTTACAGGTCATGATAACACCAAGGTGCACCGGATCAACGCCGAAGCTTGCAGCTGTCGGGATAAACAGCGGTGCCGTCAGCAGGATGGCAGGCACAGGGTCCAGAACCAGACCAAGGATCAACATCACAACATTTACCAGCAACAGGAACATCAATTGGTTAGATGATACGCTTTGTACGAACTCAGCCAGAATTTGTGGCAATTGTTCCAGCGTGATCAGCCAGCCCAGAACGCTTGTTGCACCAATCACGACCATAACAATCGCACTAGTGACAAACGAGTCAATAACCAGTTTCGGCAAATCCTTGATCGCAAAGTCACGATAGAAACCAACAGTCACTACCAGACCATAAACCACTGCAACGGCTGCTGCTTCTGTCGGCGTTACAATCCCGCCAAAGATACCACCAAGGATCAGGATCGGCATAAACAGGGCTGGTGCAGAACGGTAGAACGCAATCCACAACTCGCGCGGTGTGGTGCGATGACCACCTGGGTCACACTGTGTTTTCTTACCGATATAATAACAGACACCCATAAAGAACAGACCGAAGATCAGCCCCGGGATCATGCCTGCAAGGAACAGGTCAGCCACAGAAACATTGCCCACAAAGCCATAGATCAGCATCGGGATGGAAGGCGGAATAATGATACCGATGGTGCCTGCTGCAGCCACAAGGCCACCAGCAAAGGCTTTCTTATAGCCCTGCTTGGCCATATTCGGGATCATGACCGATCCGATGGCTGCTGAATCTGCAATAGCGGAACCAGAAATACCGCCAAACAACATGGATGCCCCCACAACGACACAACCCAGACCACCGGGGAGGAAGCCCAGCGCAGCTTTGGCAAAGTCAATAATACGCTGGCCAACACCGCCCCGGCCCATCAGTTCACCAGCAACGATGAACAATGGAATGGCAATAAAGTGGTTGGGTTCAACACCACCAATGAAGTTCAGAAACACAGCTTGCAGCGGATAGCCCAGATCAAAGACGAAGATCGGCGTAATTGCGGTGATAAGAATGGCCCATACCAACGGTACACCGAGGAAAATTGTGGCGAGGAAAACCGCGCAGATAAACAGCAAAATCATTCGAAATCCTCCCAGCTAGGGTCATCGGATTTTTTGATTTTACCGCCCACGACCAAGAAGCTTTTTTTGATATCAAGCATGACGTTATAGAGATGGAAAATTAGGGTAAGCAACATACCGACAGGCAGGGACGCATAAAGCAATCCAACGGGCCAATAAAGCACGGTTGTCTTTTGTGCCCAGGTATGTGCAGAGATGTTATAGCCTTGGTAAATCAGTGAGCAGAGCAACACCGCGATCACAACGCTGATCATCAATTCAAGGACAGGCTGCAGCTTTTCTGGCACCAGATTGGCCACAATTTCGGTGACCCGCATATGTGCGCCTCTTGCTGTTGCTGCCGCACATCCAAGGAAAGTCAGCCACAATAAAAGAAAGGCTGTTACTTCCAGTGACCAGGCCAGATCAAATCCAGCTGCGCCACGTAAAACGGCATTGATGAAAATAAGGAAAAGTACGATCGTTCCACCGCTTACAAGACATGCATCTATCAGCTTGCTTACGAGTCCGAGTACGGTGGGATATCTATCTCGGTAGTCCACAATGGTGCTCCCAATTATCTAGATGGAAAAAGTGCCTGCACCGGGGAAAGTGCAGACACTTTTCAAAGAGGGCTTATTTTGCTGGGAGTTTTTCACGAATGACTTTTGCAGAAGCCAGTACCTTTGCAACTTCATCGCCGTAGATGCCTTCTGCTTTTTTATAAACAGACGCGACAGCATCACGGAATGGACCGATTTCAGGTGAAATGATCGTCGCACCCGCACCCTTCATTTCTTCCAGCTGACTGTTGACGGAATCTTTCACCAGCTTGCGGCTGAAAGCAGAAGATTCTTTGGCAGCTTTCATGATCGCTTCTTTATCTTCAGCTGAGAAAGCCTGCCAGGTCGCTTCAGATACTGTCAGTGGCAGTGGGCTGTAGACGTGACGTGTCAGTGTAATGTTTTTCGCAACTTCGTTGAAACGCAGGGACTTGATGGTATCAACCGGGTTTTCCTGACCGTTCACAACACCTTGCTGGATGGACAGATACACATCAGTGATTGGCATAACCACGGTTTGGAAACCGATGGCTTCCATGGTCCAGCGGATCATATCGTTTGGATAAACACGCATTTTTTTGCCTTTTGCATCAGCTGGTGAATTCAAAGGCATGGTTGTTGTGAAGGAACGGAAACCTGCTTCCCATGTGGAAAGAACGCGGAAACCTTTTTCTGGGAGTTTGGCAAATTCAGCCTTCAGCCAATCTGAATTGTCATAAAATTCCCAGCCCTGTTCATACGTATCCACCAGGAAAGGCATAGCTGTCAGGTTCAGGCTTGGCAAATGTGTCGCATAAGACCCAGTGGCCGAAACGGTGAAATCAACACCACCCAGTTGCAGCTGTTCAATCGCTTTTGGATCGTTTGCCAGCTGACCAGCCGGGTAGATGCGAACCGTGTGGCGACCATTGGTATATTCTTTAACTTTTTCGGCAAAAACTTCTGCTGCTGCCTGACGTGAACCACCAGGGTTGTCTGTGTGGCTAAAGCGAAGCGTCTTTGCGCTTGCATCTGTTGACATGACAAAAGCCGAAGCCAGCAATGCAGCGCCTGTAACAGTCCCAGTCGTCAGCGTGAATAAACTTTTTAACATCTTTTACCTCCCGAGGTGCGGCGAGTTAACCGTCAAATTTTGAAAAATAAATGCCGTCTTAAGCAACAGCAACAAGTCCACCTTAAGATAGATGCGTTAAAATATTTGTCAATTAATTTTTTAATGTATACATTGACAAATGCAAAACAAACATATTAAATAAGTTTCAAGACGGGCAGGAAACGGACCGCATAAACCAGCCTAACTTACTGTTTATTTTAACTTTTTGGAAAAACATCCATGTTCACGGATTTTCAGAAGAATTCGCAAAAAAATTTAAAAAGAAATTTTTCGCACCTCTTTTCATCTGAATATGGGAACAAAATTTCTGGGATTTTTGACCAGATTTAGAGTCGTCTCCCCTTGGTGGGTGGCTTCCCCCTCCAGGTTGCCACCCATCCTTTTTGACCTAACAAAACAAGAATAGAATTAGGAACGTATTATGAGCTCTTCGACTTATCAAATTGCCGCCATCAAAGGTGATGGAATCGGCATTGACGTCACAGAAGCCACCCTTGCTGTCATCGATGCCGCGCAAAATCGCATCGGTGGTTTTTCGCTGGCCTATAATTATATTGATGCAGGTGCCGGTTATTATAAAGAGACCGGAAAAGACATCGAAGATGGCGGTGAAGAAGCCGCAGGTGAAGCTGATGCCATTTTCTTGGGCGCAATTGGTCTGCCCTCCATCCGCTATGAAAACGGCACAGAGATTTCCCCACACCTGCGTCTGCGTGACCGCTTCCAGCTTTATGGCGGTGTGCGCCCGGTCCGTGCTTATCCAAACGCCCCGCAACGACTGGCCGATCCACGCGCACAATCCATTGATATGGTAATTTTGCGCGAATCAACCGAAGGGCTGTTTTATTCAGCCGCCGTCCATAATCGCTGCCCGGTGGAAAATAACGATGAAGTGCAAGACGTAATGCGTATTACCCGTTCCACCACTGAAAAACTGCATGATTTCGCCTTCAAACTGGCACGCAAACGTAAAGAGCGTGGCAAGACAGGCAAGGTCACCTGCGTGGATAAAGCCAATGTATTTAAATCCATGGCGTTTTTTCGCAAAATCTTTGATGAACAAAGCGTTCACTATAGCGATATCGAAAAATCCTATAACTATGTGGACGCGCAGGCCCTGGATTTCATCCGCCGCCCCTGGGATTTCGATGTCGTCGTCACGGAAAATATGTTCGGCGACATTCTATCTGATCAAGCCGGTGGTCTTGTTGGCGGCATGGGTATGGCGGCCTGCGGAGAAATTGGTGATCATCACGGTCTCTTTCAACCCGCCCATGGCAGTGCCCCGGACATTATGGGTCAGGATAAAGCCAATCCGCTTGCTGCCATCCTAAGCGGTGCCCTGATGCTGGATTATCTGGCGGACAAATCCGGCAACGATGCGCTGTCCCACGCGGCACAACTGATTGAAAGTGCAGTTTATCAGGGCTTTGAAGCCAACGCCATTCGCCCCATGGAATTTGGCGGCGACATGGGCACCAAAGCAGTGACCAGCGAAGTCATTGCACGCGTAAAATCTTAAAAGAGTAAAAACGATGAAAATCACCTTGGGCTGTATCGCCGATGATTTAACCGGGGCCACCGATCTTGCCATGATTTTGGTCCGCGAAGGGATGAAAACTGTCCAGATCGTGGGCGTCCCCAAACCCGACACGCCTGTGCCCGATGCCGATGCTGTTGTCATTGCGCTAAAATCACGCACGATCCCGACAGACGATGCGATCAAAATGTCCGTAGCCTCCTGTGACTGGTTGAAGAAAGCGGGTGCACAGCAAATCTTCTTTAAATATTGCTCCACATTCGATTCAACTGCGGACGGCAATATCGGCCCTGTGACAGATGCCTTGATGGAGAATCTGGACACCGAACAAACCATCGCCTGCCCGTCTTTCCCGGAAAACGGACGCACGGTTTATCGTGGCTATCTGTTTGTGAATGATGGACTGCTGTCTGAAAGTTCCCTGCGCAATCACCCGCTCACCCCCATGCGGGACCCAAACCTGAAACGCGTGCTCTCTAAACAAAGCAAATCGACCATCAGCAATATTTACTATGAGACCATCGAAAAAGGCCATGGCGCGACCCACAAAGCCATGCAGGATAACAAACAAAACCGCACCATTTATATCATGGATGCGATCAGCGACGATCACTTACGCACCATTGGTCAGGCCTGCGACGACATGGCATTGATCACCGGGGGTTCAGCTGTTGCCCAAGGATTGCCGGATAATTACCGCAAAGCAGGTCTTTTACCGCAAAATACAGGCGATGTGCCTTTTGATGCCCCGGATGGTCCGAGCATTATTCTTTCTGGCAGCTGTTCCGAAGCCACACGGGCACAGGTTGATTATGCGCAGGATCATATGCCAAGTTTCCGTCTGGATGCTTTGAATATTCTGGATAATAAACCTGTCGCAGATGAAGCCGTTGCCTGGGCAGAAGCACATATTCAGTCCGGCACACCCGTCTTGTTCTATTCCTCCGCCGATCCAGATGTTGTTTCCGAAATTCAGCAAAAACGTGGCCGGGTTGAGGTGGGATCAAAAGTCGAAAAAGTCATCAGTGAGATTGCACGCCGTCTGAAAGACATAGGTGTTCGCCGCTTTGTTGTCGCAGGCGGGGAAACATCCGGTGCAGTGATCAATGCCTTAAATGTGCGCCAGATGGAAATTGGCCCGCAGATTGATCCGGGTGTGCCCTGGACCAAAAGCATTGGCGATCAACCATTGGCCCTTGCCCTTAAATCCGGCAATTTTGGCGGGGAAGATTTCTTCCTTAAGGCCCTTAATCAATTAGATGGGGGCGCGTGATGCAATATCTAGATTTACGAAACGAGCTGATCCAGACCGTTTTGAAAATGAACGAGATGGGCATCAATCAGGGAACGTCCGGTAATGCAGCAGTGCGGGTGGATGAAGGCTTCCTCATTACCCCGTCCGGCATGGCCTATGAAGACATCACACCAGAAGATGTGGTGCTTAAACGCCCCGATGGTTCTCATGAAAGCCTCAATGGATTGCGCAAACCGTCCAGCGAATGGCGCTTTCACGAAGATATCTTTGCAGCCCGCCCCGAAGTCAACGCCATCGTCCATACCCATGGCAAGGCAGTGATGACGATTGCCTGCATGCAGAAAGACGTGCCGCCTTTTCATTACATGATCGGGGTAACGGGCGGTGACACCATCCGCTGTGCCCCATATGAAACCTTCGCCACACAAGCTTTATCCGATGTCGCGGTGAAAGCACTGGACGGGCGCAAAGCCTGCCTTTTGGCCAATCATGGGCAAATCGCGGTAGGCGGCAACCTGAAACAGGCGCTGTCCATGGCATTGGAAGTCGAAACCCTGTGTGACGTCTACTGGCGCACCATGGTCGCAGGCGGTGCGGTCGTTTTGGGCGAGGGCCATATGGAAGAAGCCCTTGCAAAGTTCAATAAAGGGTACGGAAGCGGTAAAGCTTTTGTCACAAAAGAAGAGGCATAATCATGTTCGTCGTTCTCGTCGATTTTGAAATCAAACCCGGATTGGAAGATCAGTTCCATCACGCCATGCTCGAACAAGCTGAAAATTCAATATTGAAAGAACCCGGTTGTCATATCTTTGATGTCTGTCGTGACCCGGAAAGTTCATCCACCTTCTTTTTGTATGAGATTTACACAGACCGGGCAGCCTTTGATGTGCATCTGGCCTCCAACCATTTTATCGCCTTTGACGCATTGGTTACGGACTGGGTGAAGTCCAAGTCCGTGCGCACATTGCAACGCATTGGGAAGTAACACATGAGTTATCAACTCACCAAACAAGCCAAAATCATTGCCACATTAGGCCCTTCAACCAGCACCGTTGAAAAAATTCTGGACCTCGCCAAGGCAGGTGCCAACGTCTTTCGCCTGAATTTTTCCCACGGCAGCTATGAAGAACATGGCGCACGCATCAAAGCCGTACGCCTGGCCGAAAAAGAACTGGGCCGTCCACTTGGTCTATTCATGGACTTGCAAGGCCCAAAATTCCGTCTGGGCACCTTTGAATATGACAAAGTCCACTTAAAAGCGGGAGATCCCTTTAAATTCGATTTGACGGCCGATCAGCCCGGTGATCATGAACGGGTCTGCCTGCCGCATCCGGAAATTATTCAGGCTGTCTCCGTTGGTCATCGTCTGTTAATTGATGATGGCAAAATGATCATGCAGGTGACCGAAGTTGCCGAGGATCACATTATCGCTGTGGCCGAAGTTGAAGGTGTGCTGTCAGACCGCAAAGGTGTCAGCCTGCCCGATGCAGAAATCAATGTGTCCGCCATGACCGATAAAGACAAAGACGATCTGGCCTTTGGTCTAGACCAAGGGATCGGCAGTGTGGCCTTATCCTTCGTACAGCGCCCGGATGATTTAAAGGAACTGCGCGAACTCACTGGTCCGCGCATCCAGATCATTTCCAAGATTGAGAAACCAACCGCCCTAGTTCATCTGGATAATATCATTGAACAATCCGATGCGGTCATGGTGGCGCGTGGAGACTTAGGCGTAGAACTACCACCAGAAAAAGTTCCAGCCATTCAGAAAAAAATCGTTTCAGCCGCGCGAAATCGTGGTCGCCCAGTGATTGTCGCAACCCAGATGCTGGAAACCATGATCAGCGCCCCCACCCCAACACGGGCCGAAGCATCCGATGTGGCAACCGCCATCTATGACGGGGTGGATGCTGTGATGTTGTCGGCGGAAACAGCCGCCGGGGATTATCCGGTGGAAGCCGTATCCTTAATGGCGCGCATTGTGGCAGAGGTCGAAGCCGACCCGCTGCACCGTCGGCTGATGGAAGCTTCCCGCAAAGGCACGGAACATAACAACACCGATGCCATCAGTGCGGCTGCCCGTCAGGTGGCAGCCACCATGGATGCAAAAGCGATCATCTGTTATTCCACATCCGGTAAAACGGCCCTGCGTGCCGCCCGCGAACGCCCGGAAGCACAGATCGCAGCCCTCACCGCCGATGTACAGATCGCGCGTGCGCTCTGCCTCGTCTGGGGGGTGCATGCCATCGTTTGCCCGGACGCAACCGATATGCGTGAGATGGTGCAGACCGCGCTTGAAGTCGCCCAAAGCAAAGATGTGGTATCCAAAGGCGATACTGTCGTGATTACTGCAGGTGTGCCGTTCGGTAACGCCGGATCGACCAACATCTTGCGCATCGCCAAGGTGGGGGCAGCCGCATGATCGTTCGTCCGTTAAATATCGGTCTGGTCGCCCATGATGCGATGAAGGACTTGCTGGCAGGCTGGGTGGATAAAAACAAAAACCACCTGCGCCCCAACAATCTTTTTGCAACCGGGACCACATCACGCATCCTGAGCGATGCCCATGCAGACCTTGAAATCACCGCACTTAAATCCGGCCCACTGGGTGGAGATCAACAGCTCGGCGCCTTGATTTGCGAGGGCAAGCTGGATGCGCTGGTCTTCTTTCAGGACCCCATGACAGCCCAACCCCATGATGTGGATGTGAAAGCTCTGGTGCGCATGTCCACCCTTTATGACGTGGCCCTGGCCTGCAATCCCGCGACAGCAGACCTGATCATCACCAATCCTGATTTCTTCCGCATAGCGTCGCGCACACCAGAAAGTCAGGAAAAAAACTGGCAGAAATATATCAACCGCGATGTCAAAGAAGGATTTATCACATGAAAGCCTTGGTAATCGGCGGGGCCACCATTGATGTAATCACATCAATTGAGCCTGACGACATTGAATGTATCAGCATGAAAAACGCCACCAATTCCTTCTTGATGATGGAACAGGGAAAAAAGGTCGAAGCCAGCCGCATCGACACCCATGTTGGCGGTGGCGCAACCAATGCTGCCGTCTGTATGGCGCGATTGGGCGGGGAAGTCTCGGCAGTTCTGAAAATCGGGGATGATCTGGATGGGCAATCCATTCTTTCCCGGTTGAATTCAGAAGGCATCAACACGGATTTTGTCGTGAAAGAACCTGATCAATCAACGGGTAAATCCGTCGTTGTCTGCTCCCACGACCGCAACGCCGGGATATTCGTCAATCGCGGGGCCAACACGTCCCTGAAAGATCAGGAGATCACACAAAGCATGTTTGACGGGATTGATATGGTCTATGTCTCGACCCTAAGCGCAGCCTCTGCCGCCGTCTTTCCAAAGATTGTCGAACTTGCCAAAAAATCTGGGGCCTTTGTGGCCTGTAACCCCGGCATTCGCCAAATCAGAAGACGTAAAGAAAAACTGATCGAAGCCCTGAAATGGGTAGATCTGTTGGCGATCAACAAGGAAGAATCGGAAGCATTGGCAGAAGGTTTTCTCACCCCCTCCCCGCATTTTCCCGATTGTAACACCGGTGATCCCGTTCTTTATCGCGAAGGACTGGGAGAAAAATCATCCAAGGTTTCGCTTCCTGATTTTACTGAAAAGATCATGGGGATGGGCTGCAAATATGTGGTCATCACCAATGGATCAGAAGGCGCGTATCTGGCAAGCGACAATGCCATCCTGTTTCGCCCGGCTATCCCATGCGTGGTCGAAGCCACCATTGGCGCAGGGGATGCGTTTAACGCAACGATTGCCTATGCGTTGGCCGATAAAAAGACGGTCTGGACAGCACTTAGCATGGCTGCGGTCAATGCCTCAGCCGTTGCGGCAACGCTGGATACGCAAAGCGGGTTGATGTGCAATGATGCGTTGAAATCGCGCGTTCTGCCCATGGATAATTCGCGCATCCCGACCTTTCAGATCAAGGAAACTGATGCTGCCTAGAATAAGTAACGTCTGACCCAAGGCAGACGTTACCAGGTGCTCAAAGGTGGCACTGATCCGGTTCCTCCCGCTACCTTTGAGCATCTTTATTTGTTGATCCGCCGTGGTTTCCGTGCCATAGGTACATGGCCGGATCAAAAGCCCCAAAGTCGTGGAAATCACGGGAGTTTTTCCGCGGCTTTGGGCGCTCACTTTCAGACTACCAACTCCGCTGACCCGTCACCTGATGCAGGCGCTTTTCATCACATAGTTCATCTTCTTCGCATGCCGGGATCAGTTTGCCCATCAAACGCCATGTGACGAACATTCCAACCAATGCGAAAAAGACACCGCCAACGGCCTGCCCAATCAACACACCCGCTGACCCCATAAAGCTTGCCCCGATCAGAACAAACGGCCAGGTGCCCAGCGTATGGCGTCCCCAGTTCAGATAGGTGGAATTCAGCGGATAGCCCAGATTGTTGAAGCTTGCATTACAGACAAAGATCGCCCCGTTGAAAAACTGCAGCAATGCAAGCGGCCCGCAGAAGAGATAGATCAGCATCGCCATCTCGCCCGTTGCATCAAACATATATCCGATGGGTTGACGAAGGACATAGAGGATGACGGAGACAATAGCGACATAGCCCGCGACAAAGATCAGACCATTGATGAAGGATTTACGCACCCGATCATATTTCTTCGCCCCAAAATTCTGCCCCACAATCGGCCCGATGGCCCCGGATAATGCCAGCACAACGGCAAAGGCCAGTGGCGTTAACCGCCCGATCACCGCCATGGCTGCAACCGCTTCTGATCCAAACTGCGCCATTTCCCGCGTCACAATCGCATTGCCCACAGGGGTGGCAAGGTTGGTCATGACCGCAGGCGCGGCAATCGCCCAAACAGGTTTAAAATCACTTTTGAAGGTCGCAAGGGAAGGTTTAGCAAATCCGTTATATTTGGACGTCACCGCCCAGACGCCATAGACCATCATACAGGCGCGCGCAATCACAGACGCATAAGCCGCCCCTTCCAGCCCAAAGCCCGCCCAGAAGATCAGGATGGGGTCCAGAAACGCATTTACCGCCCCACCCAGCAAGGTCACATTCATGGATACCCGCGCTGCCCCATGGGCACGCAGGATCGCCATGGTCGTCATCGCCATACCCATAAAGCACATGGTCGGCATGATGATCTGGCTATAGCTGATGGCGAATTCAAGCGTTTCACCCTCTGCCCCCAAAACGCCTAACAGAAATGGCAGGTTTGGCACGGCAAAGGACGGAATCAAAATGGATACACCAACGGTCAACAAGGCAACCGATGTGGCATATTCTTTTGCTTTTCCAGGCTGACCTGCCCCAAGTGTACGCGCCACCAGCGACACGGCAGCAATGGAAAGTCCGATACAGATCGCATTGGTAAAAAACAACAAAGACCCGGCATAGCCCACTGCTGCGGCCAGTTCTTTCTGCCCCAGCATGGAAATGAACATCACATCCACAAAATCGACAGCAAAAAGCGCAAGAATACCAACGGATGCTGTGAATGACATCACAGCGATATGGCGCATCAGGTTACCTTGCAGGAATACAGCTTCAGACATTCAGATCAGGTCCTTTCATCAAAGTAAGAACCTAGTCCGATATCACTGCGACGTCCAGCCACCATCCATGGTCATGGTTGTGCCCGTCATCTGACTTGCGGCATCAGACACCAGGAATTTGGCCGCTTCACCCAGTTGTTCGGTCGTTACAAACTGTTTGGAGGGTTGCTTTTCAGACAGAAGATCATGGGCTTCTTCTTCGATGGTTCGCCCGCTGTTATCGGCCCGTTGCTTGATCTGGTTTTCCACCAGTTCGGTGCGCACCCATCCCGGGCAGATGCTGTTGGCGGTGATGCCTGTTTCAGCCGTTTCCAACGCACAAACCTTGGTCATTCCCAGCACACCGTGTTTTGCCGCCACATAAGCTGCTTTATTGGCCGACCCCACCAGACCATGGGCAGAGGCCACATTGATGATACGCCCCCAGTTTTGTTCTTTCATATAAGGCAGGGCCAGACGCATGGTGTGGAAGCAGGAAGACAGGTTCAAAGCAATCACCTGATCCCATTTTTCAGGAGCGAATTCTTCCAAAGGTGATACGTGCTGGATACCAGCGTTATTGACCAGAATATCTACGCCACCAAATTCTTTGGTCGCCTCCAGCATCAATTTTTCAATGGCAGAAACGTCAGACAGGTCTGCGCCTAAAAAGATTGTTTTGCCGCCATATTCCTTGTTGAACCTTTCAACATGACCTTCGACGTCATCTGTTTTTTTGCGCCCATTCAGGATCACATTACAGCCAGCTTTTGCCAGCACTTCTGCGATCCCTAGTCCGATCCCCGCTGTTGATCCTGTCACCAGCGCCGTTTTACCTTTGAACATATTTAATCCCATTTATATCATTTTAAACTGCATCGCCTTGTTGTTCCGGTGCCGCTTTTGCAAAGGCTTCCAGAGACTGGCAATTTTTATCGATGCGGATGATATGCGGATATGGGGTTAAATCAACATTAAAACGACGCGCGTTGTATACCTGCGGAACCAAACAGATGTCCGCCAGGCTCGGTTTATCACCGAAACAGAAATCTCCCATCTTGTCGGTTCTGATCAACGTTTCTTCAAAAGCATGCAGGCCGACTTCCACCCAATGACGATACCAGGCAGACTTATCTTCATCTGTCACCTTCAGGCTGGTGCTCAGATACTTAAGCACCCTCAGGTTATTCAGTGGATGAATTTCACAGGCAACCGATTGTGACAGGGCGCGCACATAGGCACGATCCAGCGCATCAGCGGGCAATAAATCATGCCCACCCAGAGTTTCATCCAGATATTCCAGAATAGCCATGGACTGGGTCAGATATTGCCCGTCTGGCAGTTCAATCGATGGGACCAGCGCCTGGGGATTGATCGCGCGATAGGCTTCTGTTAGCTGTTCACCGCCATCTTTCACCAAATGAACATAGATCGATTCAAAATCGGTTTCTTTCAGGTTCAGCCCGATGCGAACGCGGTAGGCTGCAGAAGAGCGCCAGTAGGTAAATAATTTCATTGTCACTCTCTTTAGTTTATTTCTTTTCAGTGATTGTAAGTGTGTCGCGATAAGCCATGTCCGATTCCAGGATATGATTGATCAACCAGTTGCGCAGATACGCATTCATGCTTTCTGCGATCAGATGGGAAGATGACCCGCCCAGATTGAACGACTGGCGCACAGCTGACAGCCAGCCTTCAAACGTGCGGTGTTCTTCCTTGTGGGCGTCAAAATCTTCATATTCAAAGGCGCGCAGCAGTTCTTCTTCAGCGCGGAAATGTTCTTTGACGTAGAGATCAAGGTCATCAAACACATAAGCGATCATGCCGCCTTCGGTTTCAGCTTTTGACAAACGGTTGATCAAGGCCACCAGCTTTTTGTGCTGCTTGTCGATCTGGGGAATACCGATGTTGTATTCCTCTTTCCATTCAATAACTTCCATGGGATCAATCCATAATCAGAGTTGGCAGCCACAACGACAGGGCCGGAAACAGGATCAGCAGGGCAAGGCGCATCACATCGGCCAGCAGGAAGGCAACAACGCCCCGGCTGATGGTTTGCAGGCGCAGGCCCGGTGTGCTTGCCATGATGACAAACAGGTTCATGCCGACAGGCGGGGTGATCAGGCCGACTTCCACAACCGATACCATGATCACACCAAACCAGATGGGGTCGAACCCAAGGGCGGTGATCATTGGATAGACAAACGGCAGGGTCAGCAGGATCATGGACAAAGCATCCATGAAACAGCCCAGAATGATGTAGAAGATCACCAGCAAGATCAGGATAATATAGGGGTTCCATCCCAAATCACTCACCGTTGCCACCAATGCCTGAGGCAGGCCTGTGGTTTCAACAAAGTAATTGAAGACGGCAGTGCCCACCAAAATCATAAAGATCATACCGCTGGTGGTGGCTGTTTCACCCATACATTCAAAGATCACTTTGATGTTCAGCTGTCTGCGCGCAAGGGCAAGGAAGAAAGCACCCGCCGCCCCGATGGCCGCAGCTTCCGTGGGAGAAAACCAGCCCATGTAAATCCCGCCGATCACAACACCGAACAACAAAACTACGGACCAGACATTCATCATGGCTTTGATCCGGCCAGACCAGTCAACTTTATCGTCCGCCGGACCCAGTTCAGGTTTACGGACCGTCTTGACCCAAATCGCCAGCATATATAGAAGCGTTGCAAGGATACCGGGGATCAGGGAGGCTGCAAACATGCGCCCGATAGATTGTTCGGTCAAAAGCGCATAGATCACCATGATCACACTGGGTGGGATCAACACACCCAACGTACCACCCGCTGCAATAGTCGCACTTGCCAGACCATCATCATACTTGCGACGACGCATTTCCGGCATGGCAACGCGGCACATGGTGGCCGCTGTCGCCAAAGATGATCCACAGATCGCCCCGAAAGCCGCACACGCGCCAACAGAGGCCATGGCAAGACCGCCGCGATAATGACCGATAAAGGCATGAACCGCATCAAACAAGGCACGCGACAATCCGGCGCGTGCGGCAAACACACCCATCAGAATAAAGAGGGGTATAACAGATAAGGAATAAGGAAAGACCGCTTCAAACGGGACAGACCCCATAATGAAGGCCGCACTTTCAAACCCGTTGATGGCCCAGCCACCAACCACGCCGACAACGCCCATGGCGATGGCGATGGGCACCCGCAAGGCCATCAGGCCGAACAAGGCGACAAAAGCGATAAAACCAATTGCACCAGCAGACATGATTATTCCTCCACCGTGAAGTGGCCGCTATGGCCTGTGATGACAACGTAAAGGCTTTCCACTGCAATATGCAGCGTCACAACCGTAGACAAGGCACTACCGACAATCAGCGGGAGCCAGTAATAAATCATCGGCAATCCAAAGATCATGGAGACATCGCCATATTCCGCCTGTTCCAAAGCGCACAGATAGCCGTAATAGGCAATGGCACACATGAACAGACAAGCAAGAACCATGGCCAACACTTGCGTCATGGCCTGACCGCGACGCGACAGCCGGTCTGTAATCATCGAGACCGCCACATGGGCGCGGGTCATGAAGGTATAGGGGATGGAAAGATAGGCGGCAGACAGAACCATCAACTGGATCAAATCAATCGCGCCATAGACGCCCTGGCCGTCCACTTTTCTCATCACCACATCGGTCGTCGTGATCAGGACAGCGGCCAGTAAAAACAGCATCCCGATATAGGCAACATATTTGGTGGTGAGAAAAAGGATTTTGTTAAACAGCATAATCATAATGGATTTGCCTTTTCCTTAAAAATAAGGTGTGAGAGCCTTTGGAAGGGGACAAGCCGTCAAAGGCTCTCACTTTCTTGAAAAATAATCGCAGGAGAAGTTGATTATTTTTCGTATTTGGCGACCAGCTCCTGGGCCTTGGCATAGATTTCACGTGCGTTGGATACGCCCTTTTTCTCCATGTCAGCCAGGTAAGCGTCGATCATTGGCTCCAGCTCTTTGCGCCATGCAGCACGTTGTTCGTCACTCAGAACCGTTACAGAGTTACCTTTTTCTTTAATGGCCTGAATGCCAGGCTGGTCCCACTTGGTCCACCATGGGCCAAACTTGTTCACCAGTGTTTGACCGGAAAGCTCGTCAATCACTTTGCGCACGTCTTCTGGAAGGGAGTTATATTTTTTCTCGTTCATCGCGAAGTAGAAAGACGTTGTATAAGCCTTGGCATCAAGGTGGTGATCCAGCACTTCAAAAAGCTTGAAGCTATTTACTGCTTCATATGGGAACACGTTACCGTCAATCACGCCTTTGGACAGGTTTTCATATACCTGGGTAGGTGGTAGACCAACAGGCATCGCGCCCAGGTGCTTCAGCATGTTTGAAATGGCAAGACTAGGTGTGCGAAGACGCAGCCCCTTCAGGTCTTCAATGCTTTCTACCTTCTTGCCTTTTGTGTGGATCAAGCCAGCGTTATGAGCGTGCATGGCCAGCATCTTCATGCCTTTATATTCAGGCGCGAGATATGTTGGATACAGATCCCAAAGCGTCTTAGACGCCGCATCAGAAGATTTTACCAGGAACGGAAGGTCCGTTACCAATGTGCGAGGCAGACGACCACGGGGGAAACCTGTCAGACCGTGGGCGATATCAACAACGCCGGCGCGGACTTGATCAAACTGCTTGGCAACATGACCGAAAGCAGAACCTGCTGGATAGATTTGAACTTTAACTTTACCGTTTGTGCGTTTTTCAAGTTCTGCCGCCCATGGTTCCAGAAAATCTTTTTGTGTCGGATGGGAGGATGGCAGGAAATGGCTCAGCTTCAATTTGATGACGTCTGCCTGTGCAGAAAAACTGAAAACACTGGCAGCAGCCATAGCGGCGATAAATAGGCGTCTCATGTGTATAAAACCTCAACTCTTGGAGTGACCTGTAAGTTCAAAAAGGAAATCATTTTGCGCACGAAATCCAATTTTCTTGTGTGTGGTTATTCTCTGAAACTTCTTAATTCATTTCATTTGAAACTAATTTAATTTCAACTGAAACTAAAATCAAGGTATTTTTTTGCCTTCCCTGTCCGATTGACACCTAAACCATTACAAAATAAGGAAATAAAAATTATTTGTTTCAGATGAAAATAAAGCTTGATTTAGTTTCACATGTAACTATTATTAAAGAGCGCACAAAAGCAGATCGCGGGAAATCGTCTGCAAATGATCTGATTTTCGTAAAACCCACATTGCGAAAAGAGTTTCTTATGACTATTCAAAAAATTCACCACGTTGCCTATCGTTGCAAAGATGCCAAAGAGACCGTTGAATGGTATGGCAAGTACCTGGATATGGACTTTGTTCTGGCCATTGCGGAAAACGAAGTTCCATCCACCAAGGCCCCTGATCCTTATATGCATATCTTCCTGGATGCAGGCGCAGGCAACATCCTGGCTTTCTTCGAACTACCAAACTCCCCGGAAATGGGCCGTGACCCCAACACCCCTGCATGGTGCCAGCACCTGGCCCTGCAGGTTGATTCGATGGACGAACTGATGGCTGCCAAAGAAAAGCTGGAAGCTAACGGCATTGATGTCGTTGGCCCGACCGATCACACCATCTTTAAATCCATCTATTTCTTTGACCCGAACGGTCACCGTCTGGAACTGGCCGCCAACACAGGCACACCGGATATGAGCAAACGTCTGGATGACGTGAAATGGGACATGCTGAACGAATGGGCAAAAACAAAACGTGCGCCCGAGCATGCCAAATGGATGCACGAAAAAGAATTCAGCGAGAAATAAGGGCTACTGACAATGAAACTTGCAACATTATCCAACGGCAAACGTGACGGACAACTGGTTGTGGTCTCCAAAGACTTGGCCTCTTATGTTTCTGCTGGCGACATTGCTGCGACCATGCAGATTGCCCTTGATGACTGGGACGAAACTTCCCCCAAGCTTCAGGCGCTTTATGAAGATTTGAACGCAGGGAAGGTTGAAGGCCAGACTTTTGACCAGAACGACTGCGAATCTCCGCTGCCACGTGCCTACCAATGGGCGGACGGGTCTGCTTACGTCAACCACGTTGAACTGGTGCGCAAAGCCCGTAATGCAGAACTGCCAGACAGTTTCTGGACCGACCCGCTGATGTATCAGGGCGGTTCCGACAGCTTTATCGGTCCACGCAAAGATATCCCGCTGGCAAGCGAAGATTTCGGCATTGATTTCGAAGCCGAGGTAGCTGTCATCACCAATGATACGCCTATGGCTGTCACACCGGAAAAAGCCGCTGATCACATCAAACTGATCATGCTGGTCAATGATGTGTCCCTTCGTGGGCTTATTCCGGGGGAACTGGCAAAAGGCTTCGGCTTCTTCCAGTCCAAACCCTCCAGCGCCTTTTCCCCGGTTGCCATTACACCGGACGAGCTGGGCGACAACTGGAAAGACGGCATGGTGCATCTGCCCATGCTGACAACTTTAAACGGCAATCTGTTTGGTAAAGCAAACTGTGGCGTTGATATGACTTTCGACTTCCCGACGATTGTGGCACATGCCGCCAAAACGCGGCCCTTGGGTGCCGGTGCGATCATCGGGTCGGGTACCATTTCCAACAAACTGGATGATGGCCCGGGAAAACCTGTTGACGAAGGCGGCGTAGGCTATTCCTGCATCGCTGAAATCCGCATGATTGAAACCATTAATTCAGGCGCGCCGAGCACTTCTTTCATGAAGTTTGGCGACACCATCCGCATCGAGATGAAAGACGATAACGGTGACAGCATCTTTGGTGCCATCGACCAGAAAGTCGTCCAGTACAGCCCTGAATAAGCAGTCGAAAGAGTATGAAAAAATGTTCAATACATATGAATATAAAGAATTTGAATACACCCAGTCTGAAGAACAAAAGACAGGCAACGTAAAACGCCACAAGGCTGTTGTTATCGGGACAGGGCCAGTTGGCCTGACCACCGCGCTTGATTTCGCCAAGCAAGGCATTCCGGTTGTGGTTCTGACCCGCAGCAACACCGTTTCCGTTGGTTCACGCGCGGTTTGTTACGCCAAACGCCCGCTTGAAATCTGGGACCGCCTGAATGTGGGCGAACGCATGATCGACAAATCCGTTGTCTGGAAAGTCGGCAAGGTCTTTCGCGAAGAAGACCTGGTCTATCAATTTGACCTGTTGCCCGAAGATGACCACAAAATCCCGGCCTTTATCAATCTGCAACAGTATTACCTTGAAGAATACATGATTGATGAATGTAAGCGTCAATATGGCGACCTGATCGAGTTCCGCTGGAATTCCC
This sequence comes from Terasakiella sediminum, assembly GCF_033100395.1. Lineage (NCBI taxonomy): Bacteria > Pseudomonadati > Pseudomonadota > Alphaproteobacteria > Rhodospirillales > Terasakiellaceae > Terasakiella > Terasakiella sediminum. The sequence continues at coordinate 80,914 of NZ_JAWLVJ010000016.1, forward strand.
GCGTCATCAGCATCAAAAACAATGATGATCATGTGAAGATGCAGGTGGAAACCGAAGATGGTGTCTACCCCATGGAAGCGGAATATGTAGTGGCCTGTGATGGTGCCAATTCCAAAATCCGCGACATGCTGGACATGAACTTTGAAGGCCGTTTCTTCGAAGACCGTTTCCTCATCGCCGATATCGTGATGAAAGCAGACTTCCCGGCGGAACGCTGGTTCTGGTTCAACCCACCTTTCCACCCGGAACAATCTGTCCTGCTGCATATGCAATCTGATGATGTCTGGCGCATCGACTTCCAGCTAGGTTGGGATTGCGACCCGGAAGAAGAAAAGAAACCGGAAAAAGTTATCCCGCGTCTAAAAGCCATGCTGGGTGAGGATAAAGAGTTTGAACTGGAATGGGTCTCTGTTTACCAGTTTGCCTGTCGCCAGCTAAACGACTTCCGCTGTGGCCGCGTCTTTATCGCAGGTGATGCCGCCCACCAGGTTTCCCCCTTCGGGGCACGCGGGGCAAACACCGGAGTGCAGGATATCGATAACCTGACCTGGAAGCTGAAACTGGTCATGGACGGTAAAGCACCTGACAGCCTGCTGGATACCTACAGCGAAGAACGTGTCTTTGCTGCAGCGGATAACCTGATGAATTCATCACGTTCCACTGACTTCATTTCACCGAAAAGCGGTGTCTCACGTGCTTTTCGTGATGCCACACTTGATCTGGCCGAAGACTATGAATTTGCCCGTCCACTGGTAAATTCCGGTCGTCTGTCCATGCCAACGCCTTATGAAAACAGCTCTCTGAACACACCGGATAGCGATGAATTCACTGGCAAGATGTCACCGGGCACCAACTGTACCGATGCACCGATCAAGGTGAATGGCATTGAGGGCTGGTTCCTGAACCACATCGGCAATTCCCGCTTTGTTGTCCTAAGCTTTGATGAAAATCTGCGTATGGACACCATGAATGTTGCGGGCATCGAATGTGATGTTGTGGTTGTCGGCCATGACATCGAAGATCCGAAAGGCCTGTTGAAAGAACGTTATGACGGTAAAGACAGCACAACTTATCTGATCCGTCCCGACCAGCATGTGGCTGCACGCTGGCGCACCTTCGACCAGGGCTACATCGAAGCTGCCGTTAAACGCGCAACAGCCCAAGCTTAAGGAAGGAATAGAAACATGCCATTGAACACAAAAGCAAATATCGCCCGCCCGGATGATTTTTATCAGGAACTGATCGACCTTCATCGTGACCTGAGCGACGAACAAAGCCGTTCTTTAAATGCCAAGCTCATCCTTCTTCTCGCCAATCATATTGGTGACATGGAAGTTTTGAGCGAAGCCATGCAAATCGCAGCAAAAGACGTTTCTGCTGCATAAACCCCTCAAACACTCTTATCTGGAGTAAGAATAAAATGACGAAAACATTTGCCTCCACAGGCGATCTTGGTGAAAAGAAAGTAACTTTTGCCAAACTGGGCGAAGGTGCCTATGCCTACACTGCCGAAGGTGACCCCAACACTGGTGTCATCATCGGTGATGACGGGGTCATGGTAATCGACACACAGGCCACACCTTTCATGGCCCAGGATGTTGTTAAACGCATCCGTGAAGTTACAGACAAGCCGATCAAATACATCCTGATGAGCCACTATCACGCAGTTCGCGTATTGGGTGCAGCAGCTTATGAGGCTGAAAACATCATTGCATCGCGTGCCACCTACGAAATGATCGAAGAGCGTGGCCAGTTTGACTATGACAGCGAACTGGGTCGTTTCCCGCGTCTGTTCCAGGGTGCTGAAACCATCCCTGGTCTGACATGGCCATCCATCGTCTTTGATGGCAAGATCACCATCGATTTGGGTAACTGCCCAGTGGAAATCTGGTCGCCTGGTCGTGGTCACACACAAGGTGACACCATCGCCTGGCTACCGGAACAGAAAATCCTATATGCAGGTGATCTGGTCGAATTTGGCGCAACCCCTTACACAGGTGATGCGCACCTTCGTGACTGGCCGACAACACTTGACGCCCTTCGTGCGCTAAAACCACAAAAACTGGTTCCGGGTCGTGGTGACGCTTTGGATACGCCAGAGCTGTGCGAAGAAGCCATGTCTGAAACACAGGCTTTCATCACAGATTTGTACGAAAGCGCAAAAGAAGCACGCGAAGCCGGGAAAGACCTGCAAGGTGCCTTCAACCTGTGTAAAGAACGTATGGATCCGAAATACGGTGACTGGGTGATCTACGAACACTGCATGCCGTTTGACGTTTCGCGTGCTTACGACGAAGCCGGTGGCATGGAACGCCCGACCATCTGGACTGATGAACGCGATCAGGAAATGTGGTCCGCGCTCAACAGTAATCAGGGATAATTTAATGTCGGCATCTCCTCGTTTGAGCGTACTCGCCATCCCAATTCTGGCTGTGATGACGGGGAATGCCGCTTTATCACTGGATATGTATCTGCCCGCCTTTCCGTCCATCGCCAATGACCTTGGCGTGGCGGAAAGCGCTGTGCAACAAACCATGGCGACCTTTCTTTTCGGGTTTGCCTTTGGACAAATGATCTATGGCCCGCTTTCAGACAGTCTGGGACGCCGCACGGTCATTTTGATCGGTCTGACTTTATACGGGCTGATCAGCACCTTCTGTGCTTTAAGCACGGACATTCACGATCTGACATTCTACCGCCTGATCCAAGGATTGGCTGGCGCATCCGGTTCCGTTCTGGGTCGGGCCGTTATCCGCGATGTCTATCACGGACCGGAACTGACCAAGGCTCTTTCTCTGCTGATGCTGGTCCTGACCGCTGCGCCCATGGCCGCCCCCCTGATCGGGGCTGCAGTACTGGATATCTGGGATTGGCGCGCCATCTTCTGGACGCTCAGTGCCTATGCGTGCCTGTGGTGTTTTCTGATTATTCTGTTTGTGCCTGAAACCCTTGCAAAAGACAAACGGGTCACGCTGAACCTGTCGTTTCTGATCACGGCCACCCGCGAGGTCCTGAGCCATAAACAAGCAATGGGTTATATCCTGAGTGCAAGTCTCGGCTTTGCAGGCATGTTTGCCTATATCACAGCGACGCCCTTTATTTACATGAACATCTTCGGCATCAAGCCCAGCGGATATGCCCTGTTTTTTGCGGCCAATATTCTGTCCATGGCGATCTTTTCTTTCTTCAATCGCCGCATTGCAAGCCACACGCCCCTGCCCAAACTGATGATTTATAATATCTGGGTGCTGATTATCAGTGCGGTCGTCCTGCTCTTCAACAGCATTATGGGGATTGGTGGCGTCTGGGGTCTGGCGATCCCGTTGTTTTTCTTCGTCGGGTGCTTGAGCCCCATGGCGGCCAACGGCATTTCCGGCACGCTGGAACCGTTTGGGAAATTTGCTGGGACCGCTTCTTCCATCTTCGGCCTGTTCCAGTTTGGGCTTGGCAGCCTAAGCGGATTTCTGGTTTCCTTGCTGAATGATGGCACACAAATGCCCATGGCCTATATTATCTTTGGCTGTGCGGTGTTATCGGTTATGGTGTTCACCCTGTCGCGCAAAGGGTCCTGAAAAGAAGAAGAAAAACAATGCATCTCCCAAAAGCATCCGTCCTCTGGCTGGGTATCAGGCCCAAAACCCTGACCATGTCGCTGATGCCTGTTCTGGTGGCCTTTGCCCTTGCTTTGTCTGAACAACTCAGCATTAATTATCTGGCCTTGGCCACGATTATCCTGTCGGCCTGTGCCATTCAGATTGCCACTAACCTGCATAATGATGCACAGGATTTTATCAACAAAACCGATACGTCGGCCCGTATCGGCCCCCTTCGCATCACGCAAGCCGGACTGGCAACAGCTGAAGAAACCAAAAACGCCGCCCATCTGTTTATTGCGATTGCTGCCCTTTGTGGGGCCTATCTGGTCTTTGTGGGTGGTATCTCGATTATGATGATCGGAATTGTCTCGCTGCTTGCGGCCTATGGATATTCCAGCGGCCCCTATCCCATTTCACGCAGTCCCTTTGGCGAAGTATTCGTGCTGGTCTTTTTCGGGCTGATTGCGGTGTCTGTCAGTTACTATTTAATCACAGGAATATGGTCTCAGGGCACACTCACCTACGGCCTGATTGTCGGCAGCCCGGCCTGTGCGGTTCTTTTGCTCAACAACTATCGTGATCTGGAAAATGACACCACTGCCGGGCGCAAGACACTGGCGATTATGATCGGATCAACGGGTGCGCGATGGCTATACGTCCTGCTGATCCTGTTGCCCTACCCGGTTCTGGTTTCCATCACCCCGGTCAGTGAACTGATGATCCTGCCCTTTGCAGGTATGATCATCGCCATCATCGCTATCAAGAAAATACTGAGCGTGGTTGAAAAAACAGAACTGAACAAATGTCTGGTTATCACGGCGGCATCGCAAACCGTCATGTCCATCGGCCTGAGTGCTTATCTGGTTTTCAGCTGAACCACATTATTCACCGCAAGCTCATCCAACTCGGCATCGCTTAAATCCAGAATTTCACGCAACACATCGGCTGTATCATGAGCCAGAACGGGCGGGGCTTCTTCATACACCACAGGCGTTTCTGAAAACTTCAGGGGTGAACCGACCTGTGGGACTTTCCCTGCAACGGGATGATCCAGTTCCACCAGCATATCACGGGCCTGCACCTGCGGGTCAGCAAACACGCGGTCGATAGTGTTGATGGGACCGCACGGAACTTGCGCCGTTTCAAGTTCAGCAATCCACCAATCAAGCTTATCTTTGGCAATCCGCGTCTGTAACAACGGGATCAGGGTCTCGCGATGCTCCACCCTTCCTGCATTGGTTTTAAAACGGTTATCACCGCCCACATCATCCAGTCCGGCAACTTCGCAAAATTTTGCAAACTGGCTATCATTGCCCACAGCCAAAATCATATGCCCGTCCGATGTGGCAAATGCCTGATAGGGCACGATATTGGGATGCGCATTGCCCATCCGGCCCGGAACGATCCCCCCTGTCAGATAATTCATGGACTGATTGGCCAGCGTTGCCACCTGCACGTCCAGCAAAGACAAATCCACATGCTGGCCTTCCCCTGTGCGGTTCCTATGTGCAAGGGCCGCCTGAATGCCGATCACCGCATAAAGTCCGGTCATTACATCCGACAAAGCCACACCGACCTTGACTGGTCCGCCGTCGGCTTCGCCCGTCACACTCATCAACCCGCCCATTCCCTGGATCAGGAAATCATAGCCTGCCCGGTTGGCATAAGGACCTGTTTGCCCAAACCCTGTGATAGAACAGTAGACAATATCCGGTTTGACCTGCTTCAGGCTTTCATAGTCCAGCTTGTATTTTTTCAGACCACCGACCTTAAAATTTTCAATCACCACATCGCATTCCGCCACCAGCTGATGGATCAGCTTCTGGCCTTCCTCGGTTGCCATATCAATCGCAACGGACCGTTTATTGCGATTAGCCGACATGAAATAGGCTGCATCATCCGTATCTTGCCCGTTCTGATCTTTCACATAAGGTGGCCCCCATCGCCGGGTATCATCACCGGCATGGGGACGTTCAATCTTGATGATCTCCGCCCCCATATCGCCCAGCGTTTGGGATGCCCATGGGCCAGCCAGAATGCGTGACAGATCAAGCACGCGGATATGTGATAGTGGGCCTGCCATTAAAAGAACGCCTGCAAACCTGTTTGTGCCCGACCCAAAATCAGGCGGTGAATATCATAGGTGCCTTCGTAGGTATTGACCGTTTCCAGATTGACCATATGGCGGATGACATGAAATTCATCTGAAATCCCGTTGCCGCCATGCATGTCACGCGCCATCCGTGCGATCTCCAACGCCTTGTTGACGTTATTGCTTTTGATGATGGAGATATTTTCAACTGCGCAGTTATCTTCATCCATCAAGCGACCAACACGAAGGGCGGCCTGAAGACCCAGAGTGATTTCCACCTGCATGCCGGCCAGCTTGTTCTGATAAAGCTGGTTCTGTGCCAGCGGGCGATCAAACTGTTTACGGTCCAGCCCATATTGCAGAGCCGCGTGCCAGCAGAATTCTGCTGCCCCCAACGCACCCCAGGCAATCCCGAAACGTGCCTTATTCAAACAGCCAAAGGGACCTGCCAGACCTCTGACATTCGGTAACAAGTTTTCTTCGGGTACAAAGGCGTCATCCAGCACAATCTCCCCCGTAATGGACGCACGCAGGCTCATCTTGCCTTCAATCTTTGGGGTGGAGAAACCTTCGGTGCCACGTTCCACAATAAAGCCACGGATAACGCCATCCAGCTTGGCCCAGACAATGGCGATATCGGCAATGGGGGAATTGGTAATCCACATTTTGTTTCCGGTCAGCTTGTAGCCACCATCAACCTTGACCGCGCGCGTCTTCATACTGCCGGGGTCCGATCCGTGATCCGGTTCTGTCAGGCCGAAACAGCCGACATATTCCCCGGTCGCCAGTTTCGGCAAATACTTTTCGCGCTGTTCTTCTGATCCGTAAGCATGGATGGGATGCATCACCAGCGAGGATTGAACCGACATGGCAGAACGATAGCCGGAATCCACCCGCTCAACTTCGCGTGCAATCAACCCGTAGCAAACATTGCTCATGCCAGCACAGCCATATTTTTCCGGGATGGTGCAACCAAGTAAGCCCAGCTCGCCAAATTCATTCATGATCTCGCGATCAAAGCTTTCGTTACGGTTGGCTTCCAGGATGCGCGGCATCAGTTTGTCGTCACAAAACGCACGCGCACTATCACGCACCATGCGTTCTTCTTCGCTGATCTGATCATCAAACAGAAACGGGTCATCCCACTTAAAAGCAACTTTGCTTGCCATCTTTTACATCCTTGGAAGAGAAATCATTTATCATTCATTTAGATGATGATAACCTGTATTAAAAGCGACATTTTTTCACAACTTCATTCATTTTATGAATGACAAGGCTAATTTTATCATGCGACGCCATTTGCCCAGTTTCACCTCCCTCATCTGTTTTGATGCTTCGGCACGTCATCTAAACTTCACCCGTGCAGCTGAAGAATTGAACCTCACCCAAAGTGCGGTCAGCCGACAGGTGCGCAATCTGGAAGAATTCGTGCAGACAGACTTGTTTCACCGCGTGAAAAAACGATTGGTTTTGACCGATGAAGGAAGCAAATATGCCAAGGCTATTGAGGAACATCTAACCGGGTTAGAGCAGGAAACATTAAAAATCCTGACCAAAGATCAGAATGACACGCGGTTAAATGTCGGCACCTTCCCTACTTTCGGGTCGCGATGGCTGATCCCGCATTTACATGATTTCACACAAAAGCATCCGGAAATTCAGTTTAATATGGTGACGGGTCTCGGCCCTTTTGATTTCAAGGCGCAGGATATAGACATTGCCATTCAGCATGGCGATGGCAACTGGGACGATGTGGAAGCCACAAAACTGGTTGAAGAAACCGTGGTAGCTGTCTGTTCTCCTACCCTGATTTTGAAGGAGACAGAGATCACTCCGGAAACCGCATTAAACTACACACTCTTAAACCTTCAGACCCGCCAGTACGCCTGGCCGGAATGGATTGAGGCACAGAACATCACGCCCAAAACCATGGTCAGCGGGCCGAATTTTGAAACTTTTTCCATGATGATCCGCGCAGCCCTTTCCGGCCTTGGCGTTGCCATCATCCCGGACATGTATATCCGGGATGAATTGGCAAGCGGGCAGCTGCTCTCCCCCTTCGGCCCAGCAATCCAGAGCCAAAGGGGGTATTATCTGGTGACCACACCCAAAAAGAAAGACATGCAGAAAGTCGCTGCCTTCATGGATTGGGTGAAATCGATTTAGGCAGCCATATACTGCCCACCGTTGATCGAAAAAGTCGCCCCATTGATGAAGGAAGCATTGTCGGATGCAAGGAAAACCACGGCGGCGGCAATGTCATTGGGCACGCCCATACGTCCACAGGGGATTTTCTTGACCTCAGCTTCCAGAATATCTGCGGGCATGGCTTGTGTCATTTCGGTTTCAATAAAACCGGGACAGATGGCATTGACGGTAATGCCTTTATTAGCCAATTCCTGCGCAACCGATCGGGTAAAGCCCAGAATGCCTGCCTTTGCCGCCGCATAATTCCCCTGTCCAAACTGGCCACGCTGCCCGTTCATGGAACTGATGTTAATGATCCGACCCCAGCCTGCATCACGCATGGATGGGCTAAAAACGCGCGATGTGTTGAACACGCCGCCCAGATTGACATCAATTACGGACTGCCATTGCTTTGGATCCATCTTATGCATAAAACCATCGCGCGTGATCCCGGCATTATTGACCAGCACTTCCACACGACCCCATTTTTCTTCAATCTCTTTTTGTGCTGCTACTACACTTTCAAAAGACGCCACATCAACAACGACGCCAGGAATACCTGTTTCCTTTTCAAAGGCATGTATCTGATCCGGGTCGATATCACCGATCACCACCTGAAAACCAGCCGCCTTTAAATCATGGGCGCATTTTGCACCAATACCGCGCGCACCACCCGTAACAAAGGCTGTTTTTTGTTCTGAAACTTGTGTCATTCTCTTCTTTCCTTAACAGTTTTCAATGATCAGACAAATGCCCTGACCGCCACCAATACACATGGTAATCAGCCCATATCGGCCGCCTGTGCGTTTCAATTCATAAAGGGCTTTCACCAGCAAAATCGCCCCTGTTGCGCCAACCGGATGACCAAGGGCCACGGCCCCGCCATTGATATTGACCTTTTCCGAATCAAAGCCCAGCTGGTCACTGACGGCTAATGCCTGCACAGCGAAAGCTTCATTTGATTCAATCACATCAATGTCAGACAAGCTGAGATCAGCACGCGCTAATGCCTGCTGTACCGCTTCGACGGGTCCCAGTCCCATCACTTCCGGCTTCACACCAGCATTGCCATAAGACACAATCCGCCCTTCTGGGGTCAGTCCCTGGTCTTTCACCATTTTTTCAGAAGCCAGCGTGATTGCCGCAGCCCCGTCGTTAATGCCAGACGCGTTGCCTGCGGTGACCGTGCCGTCTTTTTGAAAGACCGGGCGCAATTTTTCAAAATCCGCAAGTTGCGCACCCAGGCGGGTATGTTCATCCACATTAAAGATCGTGCCTTTGCGTTGATCGGCTACCACATCGACAATCTGATCCTTGAAACGTCCTTCCTTAATCGCACGTTCAGCCCGATGATGGCTTTCAAGGGAAAAAGCATCCTGACGGTCCCGCCCAATCTCATCAGCCTTAGCGATATTTTCTGCCGTCACCCCCATATGACCGTGACCAAATGGATCAGTCAGCACACCAACCATCATATCAATGATCGCATCATCGCCCATGCGCTTGCCCCAGCGATGTGCCGACATCAGGTAACCGGCACGGCTCATACTCTCTGCACCACCTGCAACGGCAATATTGACATCATCCAGCTGGATCTGCTGAGTTGCGGTGAGGACGGCCTGCAGGCCACTGCCACACAAACGATTAACCGTCAGGCTGCGCGAACTTTCAGCCATCCCGGCATTGATGGCCGCCACGCGGGAGATATACATATCGCGTGCTTCACCGTGCAGCACACTGCCGAGCACGCATTGTTCCACCGTTTTAGGATCAAGTTTGGCCCGATCAATCGCTTCTGCAATCACCGTTGTTGCCAGATCACAGGTGGGGACATTTTTCAAGCTGCCGCTATACGCGCCAATAGCCGTGCGTACAGCAGACAAAATATAAACATTCTGCATGTTTCAATTCTCCGATGGATTTAGTGGGGGATAGGCTTTACCAAGCCTCTTTCATTTCCCGTTTTAGTGTTTTCCCTGCAACCGAGCGGGGGAAGTCTTCGAAAATCCGGACTTCTTTGACCCGTTGGAATTTGGCATCCACCCGCACATTGACCCATTCTTTCAGAGCCTCAGCAGCTATGGACTGATCACGTTTTAAAATCACGGCGCAAACCGGCGTTTCTCCCCATTTGTCATCCGCAGTCCCGAAGACTGCGACCTCATTGACCATAGGGTGGCAAGCGACGACCTCTTCAATATCTTTGGGGTACACATTCACTCCACCGGAAATAATCATATCTTTCTTGCGGTCCACCAGATAGAGATAGCCCTCTTCATCCAGCCGCCCCAGATCCCCAGTAAAGAGCCAGCCATCCTTGATGGTATCTGCGGTCAGGTCCGGCTTGTTGTAATAGCCTGGCGTCATGATGGGGGATCGCCCGACGATTTCACCAACCTCGCCTATTGGCACATCTTGTCCGTCTTCATCACAAATACGGATTTCAAAAAACGGTGGACAGGACCCGACGGAGCCTGATTTCTTATGGAAGTCCGTCTTGTCCAGAATGGTGACAAACCCTTCGGTCAGCCCATAAAGTTCATAAAAACGACCGGGCAATAGGCGGTCCAGCGCTTCTTTATGTTCCAGCGGCAAGGGTGCGCCCAACGACATAATCATTTCCAGACTTTCCAGCATCTCTGTTTTGATGTCAGGATAGTCCAGTAACGCCTGAATTTGCGCGGGCACCATCATGATATGGGTGACTTTTTCCCGCTCAATTGTTGCCACCACCTTTTCGATGTCAAAGGCCGGATGCATAATATATTTCGCACCATTATAAAAAGTCGGCATCAGGGGCACAAAGGCCCCGTTAAAGATGATGGCCCCTGTATGAAGACAGACACTTTCAGGCGTAAAGCGAAAGCTTTGGGAAAAGAGCGTGCAATACATCGCCCGGATAAAATGGGTGTGCTGGATGCCTTTGGGCTCCCCTGTGGTGCCGCTGGAATAGATGATATTGTAGAGATCATCATCATCAATTTCGACGCCATCGAATGCGTGATCCGGTGCGTCTGAAACATATTCGCCATAAGCCTGCGTGCCAGCTGGTGCATCCCCATCCACAACAAGGATGCGTTCAATCTGATAAATCTTTGCGGCTTCCAGAACCAGGGGCAGATAGGTCTGGCACGTCACAACCATCTTTGCCCCAGCCCCGTCCAAAAGCTTGGCAAGTCCCGTTGCCTGCATCAAGGGGCTGAGCGGCACCATAACCAAGCCAGACTGGGCACAGGCCCAATAGAAATCCAGCAGTTCCAGCTTGTTGGGCAGGACACTTGCGATCTTGTCGCCTTTGACAAACCCGTCCGCCTTTAATGCGTGACTGAGCTTGTTGATCCGGGCGAAAAACTGTTGATAGGTCAGACGCTGACCTTCAAAGACAATGGCTTCGTAGTCAGGGCGATAAGTTGCATGACGTTCAATCAAACGGGCAATATGTGGCATGATAAACCTTCCCCTTTTTTTACGTTTTATCAACCGGGATATTCAGCGCTTTCATCTTGTCATAAAGACGCCCCCGGGAAATCTGCAGCTGCTTGGCCGCTTGTTGTTTGTTGTAATTACAAAGGGTCAGCGCGCGCAAAATGGCTGTACGTTCGGTTTCTTCAATCAATTGATCCAGTGGCCCGACCTCTGCCACGTCGCGGGTTGCATCCTGTGCCACCTTCTGACTGATGGGTAGAACGGAAATGATGTCCTTGGCCGAAAATACGTGGCTGGTCGCAACCGTTGTCAGACGTTCCATCACATTTTGCAATTCACGCACATTGCCCGGCCAGTCATAGGCAGAACAGACTTCCAGCGCTTCCTTACTCATATCAAACGGGTCATCCCCGATGGTATGGGCGGCTTCTTCCAGAAAATGCGCGCACAGCAAGGCAAGATCACCCGGGCGTTGACGCAATGGCGGGATATTGATGGGCAGGACGTTCAGACGATAATAAAGGTCAGCACGAAATTCCCCATTATGGACCATTTCGGCCAAATCCCGGCTAGTCGCAGCAATCACGCGGAAATCTGCCTTGATCACCTTGTTCGACCCGACCGGTTCAAATTCTTTTTCCTGCAAGACGCGCAGCAACTTGGATTGCAGACTTAGGGGCATATCGCCAATTTCATCCAGAAACAGACTGCCGCCTTCCACCAGCTTTAATTTGCCATCACGCCCTTTTCGTTCCGCCCCGGTATAGGCCCCGGGCGCTGTGCCGAAAAATTCTGATTCCAGCAGATTTTCCGGAATGGCCGCCACATTGATGGAGACAAACGGCGCACCTGCACGAAGGGAAGTAGAATGGATGGAATGGGCCAGCAGTTCTTTACCTGTGCCCGTTTCACCCAACAATAAAACCGGGCTTTCAACTTGGGCTGCTTTTCGCGCCAACAGCTTGGTTTCACGCACCACACGGGATGATCCGATAAAGCTGGAAAAGGTATATTTGGCCTGACGTGAACTGTTTGCCAGTTGATGACGGGTCTGGGTCAGTTCTTTTTGCAGTCGTTCGACCTTGGATAACAGTGGTTTCAGGCTTTCCTGATTGTTCATCAGAATAAAGCCCATGGCCCCGAAACAGACGTTCTTTTCATCAAACAGCGGCACACGCGTGACGATCACCCACTCCTTGCCCAGACGCATCAGGTCCAGCAGCATGGGTTTTTCTTTGCGTGCGGTTTCCTGCAACAGGCTGTTGGGCACCAGATCCTGAATGGGTGCGCCCAGATCAATCACGGTATTTTTATTATGCTTATGCAAAAGGTCGCGATACTGGTCACTAATCCAGATGATCTTGCCATCCAGATCAACAGCCACCGCCCCCATGCAGGCACTTTCAAAGACTTCAAACAACGACTGCATGCCGCGCTGTTTAAATTCTTCGATAAAGTCCTCAAATTTATGGTCCGGTGTGATCAAAGGATATCTCATGATTTCTCGTCACTATCTTTGAAGTATGCCCAAAGTTTCAATTGAAATAAATCAGGGTTACTGAGTAGAAGGGGCTGAAAAATCTGATAAAACATCTCAGCCCCTCTGTCTGTCGTCGGATTACTCAAGCCATTTCTTAATTTTGGCTTCGGCCTGCGGCATAAAGACAATACCGTTGATATGACCCAGCGGGCCTTTCAGGACCTGCAGATCAACCTCATTACCCTGCTTTTTCAGTGTCTCGGCAAAAGCTTCAGCTTCAGACGGTGGAAAGATCAAATCGCCTTCAGCTGGCAGAAACAGAAACTTGGCTTTGATATCGGCAATTTTTTCGCGAATATCATAGCTTTGGTTGGCCTTGACCAGATAGAGGAAGTGATTGGAATCTGATCCTTTAGCACGCGCATCACCGCGATCATCCAGCATTTTTTCAACTGCATAGCGTGCTTTCATCTCCACGGCCGGATTGGCTTTTTCATCCGCCCATTTCACATCATGCTTTTGTACCCAGGGGCGTTGGAAGGCATCCAAAGTTACGGACTGTAACGCAAGGCTCAGACCTTTCAGCGGACGGTCCTTGCCATAATAGTTCCCACCCTGCCAGTTCGGGTCCAACTTAATCACATCAGCCCAGCGTTTCAGCATGCTGATCAGATAAGGATGACCACTGGCACCGGGTGAAATCACCGCCATGGCCCGGGGAACCATATCGGGATAAGTCGCTGCCCATGTCATGGTTTGCAACGATCCCATGGATGCGCCTGCCACACCGTGCAGTTTTTTGATGCCAAGGCTGTCAACCAGTGCCTTTTGCACATGAACAAAATCTTCCATGGTCACCAGCGGGAAAGACAGGCCATAGGGCTTGCCTGTTTCTGGATTGATGGAGGCTGGCCCTGTTGTGATGACCTTGGGGTTATGTACACCCAAATTCACCAATGTGTCAGAACTGATGACAAAATACTTATTGGTATCAATGATCTTGCCAGCACCAATGACATTGTCCCAGTATCCGGGCTTGGCGTCTTCGGCTGCATATTTCCCTGCCGCATGAGAATTGCCGGAAAAGAAATGGGCAATCAGGATGGCGTTGCTTTTATCCTTGTTCAGCGTGCCATAGGTTTCATAACCGACTTTGACGTCCTTGATGGTCTCACCGCTCACAGTCTTGTAGTCACCAAGGCTGAATACTTGCTTTTCTGTCAGTAAATCAACCTTTTCAGCCATCGCCTGCCCGATGGGCAAAGCCACAACGGTGAGGGCAAGAAAGGCTGCCCCAAACAAGCGTTTGTAAATCTTGTGCATGTCGTAAAAACTCCCAGTCTATATGTTTTATGGACGTTGTTTCTGTACGTAACTTGGGTTTCAGCTTCAGCAAAAATGCTGCGCATCCATTGTTTTTGGATTGTCGATAATCGGGGTAAAATTCATTTGGCTGAGAATGTCTTTTTCAAGGTCAATGCCCGGTGCAATCTCAGTCAATTTCAGACCATTTCGGGTCATCTCAAAGACGCAGCGCTCCGTGATATAGATGACGGTTTGGTCATTAACCTTGGCAAAGCCACCGTTAAAGGTGGTTTGTTCCACCGTTTCCACGAACTTGCGCGCGCGACCTTCCTGCAAGATGCTTAAGGCCTCATCGCGAATATCAATTTGCAAGCCACCTGCGGTAAAGGTGCCGACGAACACAACCTTTTTTGAATTTTGCGAGATATTGATGAACCCGCCGCATCCGGCCAAACATCCATTAAAGCGACTGACATTCACATTGCCAGCGCCATCAACTTCGGCCATGCCCAGGCACGCCATATCCAGCCCGCCGCCATCATAGAAATCAAATTGCTGGTTCTGATCAACCAAGGCTTCCAGATTGACAGCCGCGCCAAAATTCAAGCCACTTTGTGGGATACCGCCGATGGTGCCCGGTTCTGTTGTCAGCGTCAGACCATCCAGCACGCCTTTTTCATTGGCAACAGATGCCAAGCCTTCCGGCATCCCAATGCCCAGATTGATCACCCCTGTTTGTGGCAATTCTTCCACCGCACGTCGGGCAATGATCTTGCGGGCATCCAGTTTCATGGCAGCCCCGTTGTTCGCGGGTACACGTACCTGACCGGAAAAGGCCGGGTTATAATGGGTGGCATAGGTTTGGTCATGCAGTTCTTCCGGGGCCTGCACCACATAATCGACCAAGATACCGGGAACTTCGACTTCGCGTGGGTTGAGCGATCCTTTTTCGGCCACCTGTTCCACCTGCGCAATCACGATCCCGCCGGAATTTTTCGCCGCCATCGCCATGGCAAGGTTGTCCAGTGTCAGGGCTTCCTTGCTCATGGTCAGGTTACCCGCTTCATCCGCAATAGTGCCACGGATCAGGGCCACATCAATGGGGAAGGATTTATAGAACAGCCATTCTTCCCCGGCGATTTCCTGAACCTCGACCAAGTCCTGCTTGGTCAGTGTGTTCATTTTGCCGCCTTCAAAACGGGGATCAACGAAAGTCTGTAAACCGACTTTGGAAAAAGTGCCCGGCTTATTACCCGCAATATCGCGAAACAGATGAGAGATACAGCCCTGCGGCAGGTTGTACGCTTCCACCTTATTATCCAGGGCCAACTGCCCAATCTTCGGGATCAGCCCCCAATGCCCACCGATGACACGCTTTAACAAGCCTTCATGACCCAAACGGTTCAGCCCCAGCTTGTTGCCATCGCCCTGACCTGCTGCAAAGACAAGCGACAGATTTTGCGGGCGTGCCGTTTCGATATAGCGCAGTTCCAGCCCGGAAATCAGATAATCCGGCGTGCCGATCCCCACAAAACCCGACGTACAGATGGTATCGCCATTTTTGATCTTGGAAATCGCATTGGTCAGAGAAACAATTTTATCAGTCATCATCCCCTCCTTAATTATAGGCAACGCTTGGCAGCCAGGTCACAATCACAGGCCAGAAAGCCACGATAAACAGACCGATCAACTGCAGGATAATGAATGGAACCACACCCTTATAAATGTCCATCAGCTTGATACTGGGCGGACACACCCCTTTCAGGTAAAAGAGCGCAAATCCAACAGGCGGGGTTAAAAAACTGGTCTGAAGCGTGATCGCAACCAACATAACGAACCAGACCAGATCAGGATTATCCACAACGCCGTAACCGGGGACATCCATACCCAGCGCTGAAATCACAGGGGCCAGCAAGGGCAGAACGATCAGGGTGATTTCGATCCAATCCAGAATGAAGCCCAGCAGGAACACAAACCCAAGGATTACAAAGATGATGCCATAGGGTCCGAAAGGCAGCCCGGTGATCATTCCTTCAATAATCTCGTCCCCACCCAATTCACGAAGAACCAGTGCAAAACAAGTTGCGCCCAGGAAAATCGCAAAAATGTAAGAAGTCGTATTAAAGGTTGCTTTTAAGACTTCAAAAAAGACTTTAAAGCTCAGATTGCGATAAAAACCCGCCAGCAGTGTTGCGCCTAACGCCCCCACACCGGATGCTTCCGTCGGTGTCGCCAGTCCGCCAAAAATAGACCCTAAGACAGCAAAGATCAGCAATAAGGCAGGCAGCACAGCCTTTGCCACATCCCAAAGAACATGCAATTCCAGATCACGGCGTTCATCAGAAAGCGGTGCCCCCTTCGGGTTCACAAAGCCATAGATCAGGATATAGATGATATAAAGCGCGCCCAGCAAAAGCCCCGGGAAGACCGCGCCCATGAACAAATCACCCACGCTTAGGGCCAACTGATCCGCCATAATCACCAACATGATGGATGGCGGGATCAGAATACCCAAACAGCCAGATGCTGCAACGGTCCCAACCGCCAGCTGCTTGTTGTAGCCCTGTTGCAACATGGGCTGCAGGGAAAGTAGACCCAACAAAACGACGGATGCCCCGATAATCCCGGTAGAGGCTGCAAGGATAATCCCGATACAGGTGACCGTAATAGCAAGCCCACCACGGACCTTGCCAAACAGTTCCTGCATGGATTTCATCAAGCGTTCCGCAATGCCCGATTCATCCAGCATCAGGCCCATAAAGATAAACATCGGCAATGCAACCAGAACCCAGTTGTCCATGATCTTGAAGACCCTGTTGACCACAAGGCCAAGCGTCAAGAAATCAAGCCCGGTCAGGGTATCCAGATAAATATCGGCGAAATAACCAATTCCGGCAAACAGCACACCGACACCGCCCAGAACATAAGCAACCGGAATGCCCATAAATAAGAAAATAATAAAACTGGCGAACATCGCCGCCACGAGAATTTCGTTTTCCATGGTCTAGCGCCCTTTCACCAGAATATAGATGTCACGATAAAGCCTTGAAAGAATGGCAAGCCCCAGCAGACCAAAGGACAACGGGATCACCGCCTTGATGGCCCAGCGAAATGGCAGACCCAAAGGCGCATCTGACCGTTCGTTCGTACGCCAGGCGTCAGAAACGAAATCAAGACTGTGATAAAAAACAACCCAGATGAACGGCAGCACCAAGAGGATAACCCCGACAATTTCGATGATGCGTTTGGTCTTGTCAGAAAAGCGCGCATGCAGAATATCTACACGGATGTGACTGTCATTCACCTGCGCATAGGACAATCCCATCATCACGCCTATGGCATAAAAGTGCCATTGCAGTTCTTCCAGCCAGATCTGTCCGTTGGCAAAGCCATATCTCAATCCCACATTGCCGATAATGGCAGCGATCAACAGCGCATTGATCCCGCAAACCCCATTGCCGATATAACGGATGAATGTGTCGATGGCATCTGGCAGCGCTACACGAACCGCATCCTCATGCATCTTGAGCTCATCGACCTTTTCCGCCACATGTGGATGCGGCAGATCGTTCGGTTGTCCCATGGCTTAAGCCTCCTGATTATTTTTCACTTATTCGATAAGAGGGATAAACCCCGTCTCTCCCCCTCTTATCGAGGAAGTGATTTCTTCTGGTCTGATGAGAAAAAGGGGGTGTTATAACTAGGGAGATGCATAACACCCCATCAAGTTTAGGACCGCGAGCTCCTTGGATGGTCGTGTAAACCCGCGGCCCGGTAAGTTGCAGAGGAAAGCGACTTACGTGATCAACTTATTTGCGTGGCAAGAAAGCGTTCTCTTTCCAGATCGCATAGCCATTGCGGAATGTTGTGAGATCGTCATAGACCTTTTTAAAGCCGGCATCCTGTGACTGTTCGGTTGCAACTTCATCCCACGCACCTTTAAAGGCGGCGAGCATTTCGTCGTTCCAACGCATAATTTTCACGCCGTTTTTCTCAACATTTTCCTGCATTTGGGTAAACTGAATGGCTTCGCCTTCTGCAAAGGATTCTGCCATGGATGCTTTACATGCATTTTCAACGACAGCCTGTTGTGATGCATCCATGCCTTTCCAGGTATCGCCATTGATCAGCAGTTCAAAAACAGTGGCTTGCTGGTGCCAGCCTGGGAAGTAGTTGTATTTCACCAGTTTGTGGAAGCCCAAAAGCTTGTCGATAGCTGGCATTGAGAATTCCGTTGCATCAATCGCCTGCTTTTCAAGGGCCGGGAAAATCTCGCCACCTGGCAACAGAGAAACAGAAACGCCCATTTTGGACATCACTTCCCCCCCCAGACCGAAGAAGCGCATTTTCATGCCTTTCAGGTCTTCAGGCTTTTCAATCGGTTTCGGGAACCAGCCGGATGTTTCAGGTGCGATAATGGCACAAGGCAGGACTTTGACGTTATAGCCGCCATTGTCATACATTTCCTGATAAAGTTTCAGACCATTGCCATAGTAAAGCCACGCCATATATTCACCCGCTTCCGGACCAAAAGGTACCGCGGAAAACAAAGCTGCTGCCTTCATTTTACCGGACCAATAACCCGCCGTTGCATAACCTGAATTAATCTTGCCAGTAGATACAGCATCCAGAATTTCAAACGGGGCGATCAGTTTTTTCGGTTCATAAACCTTCATCTTGATGGAACCGCCAGACATGGCTTTTAGCTGATCTGCCACGCGCTTGATCGGCGTGCCCAGACCGGGCAGATGAGACCCAAAAGCGATTGGTGTTTTCAAAAGAACTTTATCTGCGGCTTGTGCGGTTGCAGTCACTGTCATGCTCATGGCGCCTAGTGCAAGGGCGGCACATGTTGTCTTAATGCGTGAAATCTGTGTTTTGCGATTTGACATTTATAAAAACCTCTAACGTCAATTTAAAATCACCCCAGAACCCTGAGGAACGTAAGAGGGAGGCACCCACCCAACATCAAATTTGATGTCGTGGCTGAATAATTGGTTCATTCCTCCCGTAACGCATTATTTTTGTTGTTGATGCGTTAGGGCCCCATATAACAAGGAGCGTGCCAGTTTACATTTATTGTTTATTTTCAAATAATTATGATAAAATACGTCGAAATTCACGACATTTAAGAATCCAGATTGTGTCGAAAACCCAACACATATCGGACTTAACCAATTGGTCAGAAAAAATCATTACAAATCAAAGGATTATCTATGTCGAAATCTCGACATATTACGCCGTAATACCGACATAAGCATTTGTAAGTAAATCACTTTTACGCACTTAACTGTAGTCTGATATACCAACTATTACGTAAATTTCAGCCCTGATGATTTTTTGCGAATTTTAAAATTATTCTCTTTTCTTTCTCACCCAAAGGCATTATCTGAGCGCTTTAGAGTCCCCATTGCAGGTTTTAACGTGTTATCCGACATCTTCCACATCCTCCCCTTGCTCGCAGGCGTCGCGTTGGGGTGCTATATTCAGACCATCACTGGCTTTGCCTTCGGTCTTGTCTTTATCAGCTTTATCACGGTCTTTAACCTGCTCGACCTTCAATCCGCCACTTTGATTTCCAGCGCTCTGGCCGTTGTCAACACAACGACCGCCTTGCTGAATAGAGAACGTCATGCGGATAAAAAGTTGGTCCTGCTTATTCTGATTTGTGGCCTGCCTTTTCTCTTTGTCGGCTATCAGCTTCTTGCCTTTCTGGATGCCAATAACATCACGTTGATTAAATACATCCTCAGCATCATCATTATTTTGGCAAGCCTTCTGCTGTTTGTCCCGCCAAAACAGGGAAAAAGTATTTCCAGTCTGCCTGTCTTCGGTTTCTTTGGCGGACTGGCCGGACTGTTGGGGGGACTTTTTGCCATCTCCGGCCCGCCACTCATCTTCCAATTTTACCGCCAGAACCTGCCTGTTAAAACCATCCGCGATTGCCTGTTGACCATTTTTATTGTCCTGGCCTCTACCCGACTTGGTCTCGGGGTCGCTGTGGAAGGTCTTTCAGAAACCGTCTGGACCACCGTGCTGCTGGCGCTGCCTATCGCCTATGGCTTTACCTGGCTCGCCAAGAATTTTCCGCCCAAAATCAGTGACCTGACACTTCGCCGCATTGCAGCAATTTTATTGATCTTTTCGGCCATCACCATCGCGGTTCAGGCCTAGTCATATCTAACTGGTCTCATTGGCTTTTCCAATCTGGTCCGGCTGGTCTCATCAGTAGAAATGAACTGGTGCTACCGAGATTTTTTTCCAACACGTAACGTATAGCCAACAGAACGACAAACCCGTCTTTTCGGAACTGGCGCTCTGATAACGGTTCATTGCGCCCCTTGGTGCAGCATACATTGTTGGAGAAACAAAAAAATGACAAAAGAAGATCAAGCAAACGTTGACACACTGGCAGCTGTTTTTGATGCATTTAACCGCCACGATGCAGATGGCGTAATGGCGCATATGACAGATGACATCGTTTTTGACGGTGCAGGCGGTCCAGAAGTTTATGGCGTTCGCTTTAGTGGCCAGCAAGAAGTCGGCGATGCGTTTCGCGGTGTATTTGCCACATTCAAAGATGTTGAATGGGCCGACTGCGTACATTTCGCTTCCGGTGATCGCGGCATTTCCGAATGGACTTTTAAAGGCACCAAAGATGATGGCTCGCGCGTTGAAGCTGAAGGCGTTGACCTTTTCACCTTCCGTGACGGCAAGATCGCATCCAAACGCGCTTTCCGCAAAGACCGTCCTTTACTGAGCACCAAATAAGTTCAGCCTTTTTACAAATTCTAACTCGTTGAAAGGGAGGAAGTCATGGATACAATGCATAAAGCACAGAAAAGCACCAACGCTTACGATCCACACTTTGACCCCCTCGTCCAGAAAACACCAGGTCACAATCAGGATTACGCCCCCACCTACTGGGTGGCCCATGGCGGTGAGACACCCGAAGATGACGGTCCCATCACACAAGATGTTGATGTAGATGTTGCCATCATCGGGGCGGGCTTTACAGGTCTGGCTTGTGCGATCTTTTTGGCACAGGAACATGGCATCAAAGCCCATGTTCTGGAAGCCAATCAGTCCAGCTGGGGCTGTACCAGCCGTAACGGCGGTCAGGCACAGCTGAATTCCGGCCGCCTCAAACGATCCCAGTGGATCAAAAAATGGGGCTTGGATACAGCCAAACAGCTTCACAAAGACATCCAGGAAGGCTTTGAGACGTTCGAAGACCTGATCAAGGATATCGATTGTGATGCGGTTGATGGCGGTCACCTTTACATCGCGCATCGTCCCAAGGTCATGAAGACCCTGGAAGCGGAAATCGATGTGATGAACAAGCACTTCGGCTACAAATCCAGAATTGTGTCCCAAGAGGAACTGCATTCTGATTTTGTAAAAGATGCAAGCGGTTTTGGCGCCATGCTGGAACCCACAGGCACAGGCGTTCAACCTGTCAAAGTGGCTTATGGCTATCACAAAAAAGCCCGTGCACTTGGCGCAAAAATCCATACCTCCAGCCCGGTTGAAGGGTGGGAAACCATCAATGGTGTCCATCACCTGAAAACCCCTGGCGGGATCGTGCGTGCCCGTGCAGTTGCTGTTGCGACAGGTGGCTATACAACACAGAGCCTGCATAAAACACTGAAAAACCGTTTTATGCCGATCATGTCAAACAACATGGTGACCCGTACCTTGACGGATGAAGAAATTGAAGCCTGCGGTTTCAAAACCAACCTGATCCTGACAGATACACGCACATTGCGTCACTATTACCGCCTGCTGCCCGACAATCGTCTGCAGATTGGCAGTCGCAGCGCCATCACAGGCGCAGATGCAGCCAACCGCAAGCATTTTGAACGTCTTGTGGCAGGTAAAGATGCGAAATTCCCTGCGCTAAAAGGAATTGATATTGATTATTCCTGGTGGGGATGGGTGGATGTCAGCCACGACATGATGCCACGCGTCTTCCAACCCAATTCCGATGAAACCATCTATTACGCCTTTGGTTATGGCGGCAATGGGGTGATGTCATCGGCACATGCGGGCCGCCGGATGGCCCAATTGGTCGCAGGTAAGGAAGTTCCAAAAGATCTTCCAATCTACAACAGCCCGCTGCCTTACGAGATTTTTGCACCTTTCCGCCGGATTGGTCAGCGTTTTCTCTACGTCTGGTATGCAATGCGCGACGACTACCTTTAACTCAATCGGTCGGGCGCCTCCCAGCCCGGCCAACCCTAAAACGAATTTGGCACATCACAGGCGTGGTGCGCCTGACAACGACCTAAATTTCACACAGGAGACCACACGTCATGGTTAAAATGACAACAGAAGAAGCGTTTATTAAAGTATTGCAGATGCACGGTATCGAGCATGGTTT
>NZ_JAWLVJ010000017.1:0-100933 GCF_033100395.1 Terasakiella sediminum
CTATATCTTGGTTTTTTCATTTCGAATCTCCTGCACTTAATATACGAGAAAATTCTACTTCTAAGGACCACTAAAAATCGGGGGTATTACCCAACCAAGAGATAGGTAACCATTTGTATTTTCAAGGGAAATATACAGAAGCTATTTCGTTTTGGGAAAAAGCAACAACCTTTATTGACTCACCAGGAGCAAACCAGAATATTGCAATCAGCTACGAAGATATGAAGAATTTCAGCAAGGCTGATGAATATTACAAAAAAGCACTCGATTCTCTAAAAGAGAATATGGCAAAGAACAAAAATGTTGCGCTTGGGGAGAATACAGCCAATCTACATGTAAACTGGGGAAACATGTATAGAATGTGGGCCCAAGCAGTTTCGACAGATAATTCAGGTGCCAAAGAAACGCACTATAAAGAAGCTAAACGCCATTTAAACATAGCTCAGAAAGTAGACCCCGCATATCTTGATACCTATTGGAGCATGGTTCGTCTGCACATAGAGCTAAAGGAATACAATCTGGCAAGATGGACCATCGAAAAGGCTCTGTTTGTATTAAACAACGATTCATACTATGAGCTCAGCAGGTTTAATTACAATCTCCTTGGGAAAAAATATGCTGCGTATTTATCCCTCTTGGTCGATTTTTATGACCCAAGAATGACAGCCCCTTCCGGTTTTACGCTCAAGCTATCTAATGAACTAATCGGATGGAGGTTTAGCAGAGAAAAAAGTTTGGAGGACTTCTTTCAGGCCGCAAAAGAAAGCTCTCTCAATCTGACCGATGAATACAGGCTACTCTCCAATCTTGATTTCGTGAAATTCCTAAATAAAAAGAGCTCGGAAAAATAAAATGCAGACCTCATAAAACACAGCGAAACAGAACACATTGCAGATATAAACTTCAAATTTTTTTGAGAAAATCGGGAGCAATAGCATTCCTCACAAATATCACTCTATGTTCTGTACCTGCTCTCTAAACTGGTCAATCACGGCCTTGAAATCCAGACCGATGCGGGTCAAGTCCACATCTTGCGCTTTGGAACACAAAGTGTTGGCTTCCCGATTAAATTCCTGACAGAGGAAATCCAGCTTGCGACCACAGGGGCTGCCTTTGCCCATCAGTTCACGCGCGCCTTCGATATGGGCACGCAGGCGATCCAGTTCTTCACGCACGTCCGCTTTGGTCATCAAAACTGCTGCTTCCTGAGAAATGCGTTCTTCATCAAGTTCTGGCAAATCTTCCATCACGTCTTTAAGCTGACGAACCAGTCTTGCTTTCAAAGCAGCAGGCTGCGCACTGGCACATGCCTCGGCCTTGCCACAGAGTGTTTCAATCTCATCAATATGGGAATTCAAGACTGTTTCCATACGCGCCCCTTCGGCCGCGCGATTTTCAGACAAATCGCTCAATGCTTCTTTCAGGCTTGCCAAAATAACGCCATGGACTTCGTCGCGCTCTTCATCACTTTCGCTTTCTTCCACCGCTTCGATGACACCGCGAATGCCCATCAGACCATCGACGGACGGTGCAGCAACATCGGGCAGGTCGGTCTGGATATCTTTCATTACCTCCACCAGCTGCTGCAGCAATTGATGGTTCACCTGGTAGCCCGCCTGCACCTGATTATGGTTCACATTCAGGCTGACAGACATGTTGCCGCGTTTAAACTGGGCAGCAATGGCATTACGGGTTGGCAGGTCCAGCGCATCAAAACCGGACGGCAGACGCAGGCGCACATCCAGCCCTTTGCCGTTGACGCTACGCACTTCCCAGGTCCAGTTATAATTGCCATGCTGGGCGCTTGCACGGGCAAAGCCTGTCATTGAATGGATGGGCATATCCAAAGCTCCATATGAGATAAGTTCTTCACCCCCTTATACCTTTCTTGTTAAGCTATTGTCCATGAAACATATCCTGATCACGGGCGCATCAAGCGGCATCGGTTATTCCCTTGCCCTTGAATATGCCAAACCCGATACCAAACTTTCAATGACAGGGCGTAATCAAGACCGCCTGATTGAGATTGCAGACCTGTGCCGTGCCCAAGGGGCATTGGTGGAAGAACGCGTCATCGATGTAATGGACCGCGCGGCCATGACCAAATGGCTGTTGGAAATTGACGAAACCCAGCCGCTGGACCTGATCATCGCCAATGCGGGCATTTCTGGTGGGTCAAGCGGTGTTGAAAATTGGGAGGAAAGCACACGCGATATCTTTGCCATCAATCTGGCGGGCACCCTGAACACCATCCTGCCCATGATCCCGGTGATGATCAATCGGGGCCGCGGGCAAATCGCGCTGATGAGCTCACTGGCAGGGTTTCGCGGGCTTGCAAGTTCACCGGCCTATAGCGCCAGCAAGGTTGCGGTCAAAGCCTATGGCGAAGCGCTCAGGCTTCGGTATCGCGAAACAGGATTGCAGGTCAATGTCATCTGCCCTGGGTTTGTAGAAAGCCGGATTACGGCGCAGAACAAATTTAAAATGCCGTTTTTAATGAAAGGGAAAAAAGCAGCCAAGATCATCAAGAAAGGATTGGCCAAAAACAAAGCCATCATCACCTTCCCCTGGCCCATGGCCCTAGCCATTCGCCTGTTTGCCCTGTTGCCATTGGGGCTGGTGGAACTGCTGTCCAAAGTTATGCCGTCGAAAGAGTAATCTATGCCGTTTGATGCTGAAAAACAGAATGAACAGAAAGCCGACCTTCTTTTAGGGAAAGAAAAACTGTTCTGTGCGTCTTGTGGTCACTGGATCACCGCCGGGGACTGGAAAATTAGCATCAAGGAAGCGCACGACCATACGGTCTTTAACCCGGCAGGTATTATCTTCAATATCGGATGTTTTCGGGATGCACCGGGGGCTTGGTCGACGGGACAGCCGAGTTCACAATTCACCTGGTTTCCCGGCTATAAATGGCGGCTGTCTTTATGTGAAGGCTGCGGCAAACATATGGGCTGGCTCTTTACAGGCGTAGGGCCTGTGCCTGCTTTTTATGGATTGATCCTTAATCGACTAAGCGACAAGCCCTGACCCTGATTCTTTTTCTCAACCTCCGGCAAGACATCAAGGCTTGGCCAAAGCCCGCTTGATAGCGCTGATGCATATCCTTCTGCCAATCCTTGCGCGCGCATTTTATCTGCTGTCATCGCAAAATCATAAGACAGCTGATGGAACGACACATCCAGCCCGCGCTCATCCGGTTCGATCAGGCAATACCAGGTGTGCGCCCCCCCATCATTGGCGGGCATCCCAATGACGCCTGCGTTGATCCAATATTGATCCCCCACCTGTTTGGCAAAAGGCAAACCGCAATGTCCAGCAAGCACGATATCCACATCGGCCATACGCAGTTCATCAGCAATAACATCTTTTTGGGAGGCAAAAACAAACTTGTTGATCTGATCCACCCCACCATGGATGGCGCGCATTTTAAATGGCGTAAAGCGCAAATCAATACTGCGTGGCAGATTTGCCATCCAGCTACAGTCATCTGCATCAAGCTGTTTACTTGCATGATCAAACCATTGTTTGGACAGAAGATCACAACCTGTGCCTTCTTCAAAACCACAGCCGCAATCATTTGCGCCTTCGCCCAGGGATTCTTCGCAATTGCCCATGACAACGGCAATGCCCCAGTCACGGATTTCATCCGCACATGCTTTGGCATCCGCGCAATAAGCAACCACGTCCCCGGTACAGAGAACATGATCAGCCGGGATGTTGCGCACATTTGCGACTTCACGAATAGCCTTCAAGGCTTCCAGGTTGGAATAGGGACCGCCAAAAACCAGCAGCGGTCCCGAAATGTTAAGTGTCATGCATTTTCTTCTTTAAGACGTTGCACAGAACCTAGGGCAAAGCTTGTCATGCCCACGCCCAAAACCGTGATACAGATGACCAGAAGTTTGGCATATTTATGTTCCAATCCCAACAATGGTGTCATCAAGGAAACATGACCACCTGCTTCCATCATATAAAGTGCACCACCTGCCAGTGCAATAAAGAAGCTGACCACATAGGCCCAAAGGGCGGTATCGCGTTTCATCATGATGTTAAAGAAGATCACAGGCGTTAAGAACATGGAAGCCGTGCCGCTGACGGCAACCGCGGCAAACAGATCTTTCTGTCCCAAAAACAGGAAAAACAAACCGCCAAGCAAGAACAACGCCATGACAATCCGGCCATTTCGCACAGTCTTTTGCATCACGCCCATCTGATCCACCACCAGCTTGGAGGAACTGGAAAAAGTGGAATCAAGGGTGGAAACAGCAGACACAACCAACGCCACATTAAAAATGATCATGGCTGGTTCACCCAACAAACGGGTAAGCGCGGCCACCATGGCTTCGCCGCTTTCCTTGTTCAGTCCCGCATAGACACCCAAAATACCGAAGATCAGGATCGCCAGAACGGAAATACCACAGGCATACTGAAAGCTCTTTTGCGTGGTTTTGCGATCTGCCAAGAACCCGCGATCCATCATCACCGGGTCATGCATGGGATAACTCCAGACCTGAAGCGCGGCCACCCCCAGCAAAATCCAGCCTGGACCATCCAGTGACGGGCTGGAACCCAAGATGGCAGGGATTTCAAACTGTGGCGTCAGAAACATGATAATGGCCAAAACTCCCAATCCACCAACCAGCAACAGTGTCTGGAACACGTCAGTGCGAAGGGATGCCCGCAAGCCGCCCATCATGGAATAAGCAAGCGTCAGAACCGCAACAGCAATGATAGAGACCGTGTAGCCCGTGCTACCTGCCACCCCAAAGATAATGCCGATAACCAAAAGGTTTGCAAAAACCTCACTCAGCAGACGGACACCTACCAGAATGTTGTAGCTTGTCGTGCCAACCCGGCCATATCGGTCAAACAAGAAGGCCTGAATGCTGTCATAACCATGTTCAAAGCGTACACGGTCTACGATATAGCCGCCTGTCAGAAAGCTTAGATAATAAGCTGCATAAGCCAGTGTTCCAGCGATCCCGTAATAAAAGCCAAGGATGGCCGCATTCATCAGGGAGCGGGCAAAAATCCAGGTGGTGACTTGCGATAACGTCAGGGTCCACAGGCTGGGAGCCTGCCCGAATTTATCAAAACCTTTAAAGAAACCATCCGTGGTTTCAACGCGCGGAGATAAGAAAAAGCTGACCACCGAAATAGCGACAACAACTGCAATCAAAGAAAAATCTGACATAGGGTCCTCGTTCATTTTTTTTGAACTTAGCTAAATGGAACCTCGCTGACCAATCACAAGGACGTGAGGCTGTCACATAAATTTAAATTTTACTTTTCAGAATTCTAAGGTTAAAGTTTCTAGCAAAAATTAATTAACCGAGAAATAATACACGTAAAAATCTATTTACAGGGCAAAACATGAAACGGATTATAGCATCTATGCTGGGGGTTTGTGCACTTACCGCATGTACACTTACCCCACAAGAACCCAAAGTTCTCACAAAAGTCTGGCTTGAACAAGGCTGGAACAAAAATCAACGTCACTGGTATCATCACGCAAGCCAGGGCAGCTTCACCTTCCCGGTACCTTATGAATGGTTTGTGGAACTGGAACAACCCATCCGCAAAGACAACATCGTCACCAGCTTGATCGGGGCAAGCAACAAACTGTCTGACCCGGATTATCTGTCAGGTTTCGGATTTATTTCTTCTGAAATCAGTCGCCAGAACCCGGATGGGCTTCCGGTTGGTTTTGCTGAAACTAAAGGCGTAACCGACCCCGCCAGCGGCACAAAATTCAACGCAATCGGTTTGACTTGCGCAGGCTGTCATACTGGCCAAATGACCTATGAAGGTACCAACATCCGCATTGATGGCGGCCCGGCCGTTACCGACCTGACCACTTTTGGCCTCGCCCTGGTTGAAACCTTAAGCGAAACCTATATTGACCCCCTCCGCCACACGCGTTTCCGTGAAAATGTGATCAAGCGCATTCTGGAAGATGATCCAACGACAACTAAAATCGAACAGGAAGCAATCTTCAAAGCGACTTATAAAAAAATCATGGAAGGGATCATCAAGCAAGGTGAACAAACCATCAAAACGGCATCCAAGAGCGTAACCGAAGGCTACACCCGCCTGGATGCATTGAACCGGATCGGCAACACAGTTTTTGGTGCGTATAACGACAAAAACATCGCCCCAACGGATGCACCCGTAAACTACCCTCATATCTGGAGCACAAGCTGGTTTGACTGGGTGCAATATGATGCCTCCATCATGGCACCGATGATCCGTAATGCGGGCGAAGCTTTGGGTGTTGGTGCACCGGTTGAACTTAACCCGACACCGCATCAGTTTGCATCCACCGTAAACTTCAAAAACCAGTTTGGCATGGAAGCCATGCTGGCAGGCAAAGAGCATCCGCAATCAACCAACTCTTTCAATGGCCTAAAGGCCCCCAAATGGCCTGAGAAAATCTTGGGTGACATTGATATGGCCAAGGCTGCGCAAGGTGAAAAGCTTTATGAAGAACATTGCCAGGCCTGTCACCGTCCTGCTGTCAGCAAGAAAGAGTTCTGGTCCAACGATTACTGGAAACAGATCAAAGGCAAAGGCGAACGTTTCTATGAAGTCGTCGTTGTCCCTGTCTCCGAAATCGGCACAGATTCCGCACAGGCGGACGTACTGCCAACCCGTACGGTTGACCTGACAGGCATGGGCAAAGGCATTTCCGGTAATGTTTGTGCACAGGCTGATGATAAATGGCTGGAAGTTCCGGTTTCTGCCAAAAGCGACGAGTCTTTTGCCTTTGCATTGGGTCTGACGGTTCAGCGTACGTCTGAATTTTTCTATAAGACCAACAACATCTCCCCTGAAATGCAGAAGAAGATGGAATGGGGTCGTGAAAACTGCCTGCAGGCGCCACATGCCTATAAAGCGCGGCCGCTAAACGGCATCTGGGCAACCGCACCGTTCCTGCATAACTCGACCGTGCCAAGCCTCTATGACATGCTGCTGCCAGCCAATGAGCGACCATCCACTGTCTATCTTGGCTATCAGGAATTCGACCCTAAAAAAGTTGGTTTCATCTCCACCCGTGAAGATGGGCTGACCACCACCAAAGGCCTGACCAAAGTCGTTGTGTCTGGGGAAAAAGCCAAACCGGGCAACTTCAACAAAGGCCATGAATTTAGCGACAACAAAGGCCCGGGCGTCATCGGCCCATTGTTAACAGAGGAAGAACGCTGGGCGTTGGTTGAATATCTGAAAACACTTTAAAAAATAAATCTAGGGAGACTGGGGAAGCCGTCGAACTTCCCCTTTTAGGGAGACTGGGGAAGCTTTCGTAGCTTCCCCTTTTTTTGCATCAATTCAGTGTCGTCAGCATAAAGACCGCAACGATCCACAACCCAGCCTGCGCCAGGATCATCCCGGTTTTGGAATAAAGCTGATTGGCATAAAGCTGATAAAGCGCCACACTGATAGCAATCGCGCAGATTACAATGGCGATTGAATTTTCCAGATGTGTTTCCATGACATCCCTCCCCATGATTGCACTGGGTTATACTGATGTTTTGGAACGCTGGCCTTGATGTTTGCTAATTCGCTTTGCGGGATCGTTCAATCCGGCGCCATTTGGACACATTGCGGTTATGTTCTTTCAGGCTGTTGGCAAAAGCATGCCCACCTGTCCCGTCTGCGACAAAATACAAAGCTTTGGTCTCTGTAGGGTTCATCACTGCTTCCAGTGACGCGCGGCCCGGATTGGTGATTGGGGTCGGCGGCAGACCAAAATTGGTATAAGTATTATAAGGCGTTGGCGTCTTTAGGTCTTTTTTGGACAGCGGACGACCCAAAGGTTCTTGGCCTAACGTGATGCCATAAACCACTGTCGGGTCTGTCTGCAGACGCATGCGTTTGTTCAAACGGTTGATAAAGACACCTGCGACTTTACCGCGCTCTGAACTGACACCGGTTTCTTTTTCAACGATAGAAGCCAGGATCAAAGCTTCCTGTTTGTTCTTTAACGGCAAACCATCCTGGCGCTTGGCCCATAGTTCATCCAGCGTTTTCGACATGGCGCGCTGCATCTGATCAACGACCTGGCTGCGTTTCATGCCGCGTGAGAAAGTATAGGTTTCCGGCAGTAACGTGCCTTCTGCCGGGGTTTGCAGAACCAGATCATCCAGTCCCTCTTCTCCATTTAACAGACCGATCATTTCAACTGAGGTCAGACCTTCCGGGAAGGTGACGCGATGAAGAACGGTTTTGCCTTCTTCCAGAATACGGGCGACTTTTTTGGGCGTGACTTTAGCCGGAAACAGATATTCCCCCGCCTTTAAGCCCTTATCCAGCTTGTTGAATCGCAGAACGATGCGAAACGCCAAGGGGTCGGCAATAATGCCTTCGTCATGCAAGATGGTCGCAATGCGCGCAACCCCACTGCCAGACGGAATGACAACGACCTTATCTTCCTGCAACACCCAGGATCGGGTAAACCCTTTGGCCAGCCAGAAGGAAAAAGCGCTGCCAGCAAAGACGGCAACAACGATGAAACCCACAAGAAAAGCCGAAACCTTCTTAAAAGAAGATTTCGGCTTGTTCTTTTGTTTCTTTTTCTTCGGCGCTTCTTCAGCTTCAGACATGAAACAACCTTAGTCGATCGCTTTAAAGACCACAGAAGCATTCGTGCCACCAAACCCGAAGGAGTTAGACAAGGCAACGTTAACTTCACGTTCTTTAGCTTCCAGCGGAACAAGGTCCATATCGCACCCTTCTGACGGGTTTATCAGGTTCAGGGTTGGTGGAACCACATTGTTCTGAATAGACAGCAAAGAGAAGATGGCTTCAACCGCACCAGCGGCACCCAACAGGTGGCCGATGGCAGATTTTGTCGAAGACATGGATGGCTTTTTATAATGTGCACCCAACAGACGCTTCACCGCACCATGTTCGATCTCATCACCAAGCGGCGTGGATGTACCATGTGCGTTGATGTAATCGATATCTTCAGGGTTCAGCTGTGCGCGTTTCAGAGACGCCTGCATCGCGCGGAAACCACCATTACCGTCAGATGCTGGCGCTGTAATGTGGTAAGCGTCGCCGGACATACCGTAGCCCACAACTTCACCATAGATTTTCGCACCACGTTTTTTCGCGTGTTCATATTCTTCCAGAACAACAACGCCTGCGCCTTCCCCCATAACGAAACCGTCACGGCCTTCATCCCATGGACGAGAGCCTGCAGTTGGATCATCATTGTAAGAAGTAGACAGTGCTTTTGCCTGAGAGAAACCTGCCATGCCGAGCTTACAGCAAGCTGCTTCTGCCCCGCCTGCGATCATTACATCAGCATCATCAAGGGCAATGATACGTGCCGCATCACCAATGGCGTGCGCGCCAGTTGCACAGGCTGTAACCACGGAATGGTTCGGGCCCTGGAAACCATATTTGATGGAAACATGACCTGAGACCAGGTTGATCAGGCTAGCCGGGATAAAGAACGGTGACAAACGACGAACGCCTTTTGTTTCAACCGTGACCGCGCCTTTTTGGATTTCAGGCAGGCCACCGATGCCGGAACCGATCATCACACCTGTACGCCAACGACCTTCGTCATCCGTTGGTTTCCAGCCTGAATCTTCAACAGCTTCTGCCGCAGCCCCCAGACCATAGACAATAAAGTCGTCCAGACGGCGGCGTTCTTTTGCAGAGGCAACATCATCATGGTTGAATAAACCTTCACCGACACCCAGTGGTACTTGACCAGCAATTTTGGCAGGAAGGTCAGAAGTATCGAAGTTTTCGATAAGGTTCAGGCCAGATTCGGCATTAATAAGTTTTTCCCAAGTGTGCTTTACACCATTTGCCAATGGAGAAACCATACCCAGTCCGGTAACGACTACACGTCTCATGTCAGTTCAAAATCCCTAACGTCTCTAAAAAAAGGCTTATAAACAAGAATGAGCGCAAACCGTTCCCACGGCCGACGCTCACATCTCGTTTTACGCACTTGAAGGAATTAGCCGTTTGCTTCGATGAAGTCGATGGCGTCCTTAACAGTCAAGATTTTTTCAGCAGCATCGTCCGGAATTTCACAACCGAACTCTTCTTCGAACGCCATAACCAGCTCAACAGTGTCCAGGCTGTCAGCGCCAAGATCGTCGATGAAAGAAGCGTTTTCAGTAACTTTAGCTTCTTCTACGCCGAGGTGTTCTACTACGATTTTCTTTACGCGCTCTGCGACATCGCTCATCTTAATAATTCCCTTAACGGTATTGGTACTTGGTCTGGCACCCTTGCCATCCCTCTCTTAAATCTCGTTCTCAACCTCTTACGAAGTTAAGATTGACGTTTGGTAGCATACTTTTTAAGCAGGTGAAAGCCCTATTTATAACAGAATCGTTATCCTCGCGAACGCGGGGACCCAGACAATAAAAACGACTGGGTTCCCGCGTTCGCGGGAATGATAGACTGTCTTAAATCATCGCCATGCCGCCATTGATATGCAAAGTCTGTCCGGTGACATATTGTGCTTCGTCAGATGCAAGGTAAACAACCCCAGCAGCGATCTCATCCGGGTTGCCCATACGGCCTGACGGGATCTTGCTCAGCATCGCGTTTTTCACGTCATCAGACAACTCATCCGTCATGGCTGTAGCAATGTAACCAGGGGCCACACAGTTAACGGTAATGCCGCGCGAGCCAACTTCGGCGGCCAGTGATTTGGAATATCCGATCATGCCCGCTTTGGACGCCGCATAGTTTGTCTGACCCGGATTGCCTGTCACACCAACGATAGATGTGATACCGATGATACGGCCCCAACGCTTTTTCATCATGCCACGCAGAACGGCTTTGGACAGTTTGAAAGCTGCTGTCAGGTTCACGTTCAAAACTGTATCCCAGTCATCGTCTTTCAGACGCATAGCCAAATTATCGCGTGTCAAACCCGCGTTATTCACTAAAATATCCAAAGAACCCATGGCATCGATTGCCTGTTTTGGCAGGCCAGCCAGCGCGTCATCATCAGACAGGTTACAAGGCAGGATATGAACACGATCACCACCGATTTCCGCAGCCACTTTTTCCAAAGCTTCAACGCGTGTGCCTGTCAGGCCTACAGTTGCGCCCTGTGCATGAAGGGCTTTTGCGATATCAGCACCGATACCGCCGGAAGCGCCAGTAACCAGCGCGCATTTACCTGTTAAATCAAACATATTAAGTATCCCTACCCTAAATTAAAGTGTGCCCAAGAAAGATTCAATATCTGCCGGACCGTTTACAGCAACGCCAGTGAGTGAGCGATCAATGCGACGCGCCAGACCAGACAAAACCTTGCCTGTGCCGACTTCAACCAGTTGCTCGACCCCTTGGTCTTTCATGTACAGCACACCTTCGCGCCAGCGAACGGACCCACAAACCTGCTCAACCAGCAGCTTGCGGATTTCTTCCGGGTCTGTGACTTTTTCAGCTGCAACGTTGGCAACAACAGGCGCGGCAGGCGTGTTGATGGTGACATCAGCCAAAGCTTCCGCCATCGCATCCGCCGCAGGTTGCATCAAGGCACAATGGAAAGGCGCAGATACAGGCAGCAGCACACAGCGTTTGGCGCCTTTTTCTTTTGCGATATCAATTGCGCGTTCAATTGCGGCCTTGGCACCAGACAGAACAACCTGACCCGGTGCGTTATCGTTTGCTGCTGTACAAACGTCACCCTGGGCTGCTTCTTCTGCAACAGCTTGTGCATCTTCAAGGCTCAGGCCGAGGCATGCCGCCATTGCACCTTCACCCACCGGAACGGCAGCCTGCATGGCTTTACCGCGAATTTTCAAAAGACGCGCCGTATCCGCGATGGAGAATGCCCCCATTGCAGCTAGGGCAGAATATTCACCCAACGAGTGACCCGCAACCATGGAACAGTGATCGGCCAATTTGATGTTGCCTTCGGTTTCCAGAACGCGTGAAACAGCCAGTGACACGGCCATCAGTGCAGGCTGTGCATTTTCTGTCAGGACCAGTTCATCGTCCGGGCCTTCAAACATGATCTTTGAGAGGTTTTGCGACAACGCGTCATCGACTTCTTCAAAAACTTCACGTGCAACAGAAAAAGCTTCCGCCAGATCCTTGCCCATACCTACAGCTTGGGAACCTTGCCCAGGAAACACAAATGCGCGGGTCATAATAATTAACGCCTCATAGACTACATATAAAAAGGATGTTTGAAGCAACAAATAAAGCCTTGCTGCTTTCTGTCAAGCAACAAGGCTCATTTGTGCGCTTTTTTTCATTTTTCCTACAGGGTCAGGTACGCCAGATACGCCATACTGCCAAGCATGGCCCCGCCAACACCCAGGACAAGATAAAGGGAAAAGACACTGCGCTTCACCACCGCATAAACTGCCATAGCTGCCGGGATGCTGGTCACCCCGCCCCCGACCATAAAGCCAAGCCCTGCTGCAGGAGACATCCCAAGTTCGATCAGACCAGAAACAGTAGGGATCGCGGCATAGCCATTCAGGTAAGCCGGAATACCAACCAGCACCGCCATCGGAACGCTGAACCAGGACCCATTACCCAGCCACACCCCAACTTCATCAGCTGGAATATAGGTCACCATCAAACTTTCGATAAAAAAAGCGAGGGTCAGCCATTTCACGAGGAATAATCCCGTTGAGGAAAAATTCTTGTTCCATTTCTGCAAACGCTCTTTATCCGTCCAGAACTTCCAGACAATTTTATCCGCTTTCAACGCATTTTTGGCAGAACAGCCACATCCTGCATTGGCTTGTGCTTTCAACGGGTCGGCAAACAGGCCACGCTTCATCAATAAATGGGTTACGCCGCCACCGGTCATGCCAATGATCAAAGCACAGAGCGTTTTCATAACGGTAAGCTCTATCCCCAGAACACCGACCATGAGGACAAACATCTCCGGGTCCATCAAAGGCGAAGCCAACCAGAATGCCATCACCGGAGCCAACGGCACACCCGCAGCCAGCAACCCTGCAATAATCGGCACCACGCCACAGGAACAAAATGGTGACAATGCCCCAAAGAGTGCGGCTAACATAATTGAGCGCCACGGGCTTCCACTAAAGACACGGGCCACCTGACCGTCCAGACCACTGGCGCTTGCATAAGCTGCAAAAATAACGGAGGCCAAAATAAACGGCGCAATCCCGATTAAGGCGTTCAGGGTGAATTCAAAACTCGGTACCACTTGCTGTGGCGCCAATCCATATAAAACAGCAAAACCCAACAGGACAGTCATCCACACCTTATCAATGCGAAACAATTCCATCCGGATTTTTAAAAGGGCAGCAGTCATAACAACACCTATGTTTCTAGAATTATCGAAATTTTAAATCAAAAAAAAGCGAACACCCGCGTTAAGCACATTCAGATTGACCAAGACCTTTACAGCAATCTTCCATCAGAAAGCCCAAGACCTTATCCACATGATCAAAGTTCAGTGTGCATCTGAGCACACGCCCTTCACGGGTTTGCGTCAGCAGATCCGCCTTCATCATATGTTGCAGATGATGGGAAAGCGTAGAATTGGGGATATCCAGATAGCTTTGGATTTCCCCCACGCTTAAGCCATCACGGCCAGCACGCACCAACAGACGAAAGACCATCAGGCGGTTCTTATGCCCAAGTTCAGCCAAAGCTGATGCGGTCTGTTCGATCATGTCCTGCTGGTTCATTTCTATTCACCCGTCATTCCTGCGAAGGCAGGAATCTATTGTTGCAAGACGAGATCCCTGCCTTCGCAGGGATGACGTTCGTTCTCATCCTCACCCTACAACAAAGAAATGAGTGCCGTCAATCAATATTTCGACAATTATCGAAACATATCACATCCGCACCTTCAAACGCTCAAGTCGCAAACGATGGCGATCATCGGTCAGACGATAAACACCCAGCAAAATTGCCAGCGTCGTCCCCATGGCTGTCCCCCCTGCAATCAGAAACATGACAAGCGCCTGATATTTTGCTGCTTCAAACGGGTCAGCGCCTGCCATCACCTGCCCGGTCATCATGCCCGGAATAAAGACCAACCCAGCTGCGGACATGGAATTCACAATCCCGATCAGTCCGGTATGCAGGGATTGACGCACCACAGTTTCACAGGCCTGATAGCGGGTATGTCCCAACGCAAGACGGGCTTCGATCCCATCACGTTCCTGCTTTAAACTGGTGGTCAGGGTGGTCAGACCGATACTGATCCCCGTCATCGTATTGCCCAGAACCATCCCTAACAGAGGAATGGAATAGCGCGCTTCATACCACGGGTCGGGCTTAACCTGCACATACAAGGCAAAGACGGTAACCAGCGAAGCCGCCATAAACATGCTGCCCGTCCCGATCCCATAACCCCACCAGCCATGGATCGGGCGTTTTTGCCGCGCGACCACTTCGTAGCCCGCAAAACAGATCATCACCACAAAGGCGAGCAAAGTCCAAAGCGGCATCTGGGTTCTGAACAGAAATTGCAGCACATAGGCCATCAGCCCCAACTGCACCACCATGCGGATACCCGCAATAAACAGGGTCAGTGTGGTGCCTGTCTTATATCGAAACGACACTGCCCCATGGACCAACAGCAGCAAGCTACCCAATGCAAGTTCTTGATATCCGATGGAGATCATGACGCGACCTCGCGCACACGGCGATCATAAACCTGCCAGTGCTTCTGACCGAACCGTTCGACCTGGCGTTCATCATGGCTGACAAACAGCACGCCGATTTGGCCCACCTTCATAAAGCGATTGAGCACGTCTTCCACCCGATTTTGCCGTGATCCATCAAGGGCGGAAGTCGGTTCATCCAGCAGGAAATAGCGCACTTCGCCTTCTTCAGTTCCTTCCAGCGCACGCAACAGGGCAAGCCGTTGGGATTCACCACTCGACATGCGCGAAACTGTCCAGTCCAGCGCTTTGGCAGGCAGGTCGAATTCCGGCAGAACAGCTTCCAGCCAGTCATTATCGGTGAAATGATCAATCACACGGTCTTCCCACCAGCTGGGTTTAGCTGCAACGTAAGTAACACGCTTTCGCCAGTCCGGTGCCGACATTTCACTGCGCGCCCTCCCTTCCAGCGTGACACGCCCCCGATTAAGCAAAAGGTCCGCAATCCCTTTCATGAAAAGCGATTTGCCCATGCCCGAAGCCCCACTTAAGGAAATACAGTCCCCCGGATTGATGGTCAACCCTTCTGCGCTAATCCCCTTGATTTCCAGCCGATCAATAAAAAGCATCCCTGCTCCTGATAGATTATCCCATGATAGACATGATACTGGCAGTCAGTCGAAAATCAAACGTTCGCATAGTCATAAGACGTCTTTTCCTGCGACGCATCGATCAGACGGTTGAATTGAGAGACAGAGCCGACCAGTTTTTCTTTCCAGTAGTTCCATTCCTTGCGCTCATGTCCGGCAGCGGTGATCCATTCCTGCTTTTGCTCGGCTGTCGGGGTAAAAATATCCACACCGATCTTCTTGAAACTTTGTTCAGCGAACAATTCTCCGCGCTTACATTCTTTCATGGAAGCCACAAATGAAATCTCAGCGGCTTCTTCTACCTTTTCATAAAGGTGGGCAGGCAGGGCGCGCAGCCAGTCCTGATTAATGATCGCCACCCAGGAGTCATGAACGGAATCAATTTTAGTGATACTCGCCAACTGGTCTTTGATATTGCCCGGCCCGGAATAAAGCGCAAGGACGGCCGGGTCCAACGCTTCCAACAACCCTTTGCTTGCTGCATTTGCCGTCTGCCCCCATTCAATCCGCTTGGTCTTTGCCTGCATCAACAGATAAAAATGCGCCAGTACTTTTGATGATGGAATGCGCACGATCAGGTCTTTCATCCGATCCGGCGTCATCAAAGCAGGTCCATAATTCCAGGTGGTCGCCAGCGTTCGCGGCCCCACCAGACAGTGATAGAGAATACGAATGCCTTTACGATGCGCCTGAAACAGAACCGTATCTTTCCAGGCCTGCGACGTCACAAGGTTGATGTAAGATTGATGATCGGCAGACCAGAACGGAATATTTACCGCATCCACCACCGGGGAATAACGCGACAGGTTCGCGAGCGATATGATCCCGCCTTGTGCATGATTGCGCGCCACCTGCCCCAGCAACTGCCCACTGCTGGCCCCGCCGCGTTCTTTGTCGATCAAATCAACAAAAATTTCACCCTCCGTCAGCCGTTCCAGCGTGTCTTTAAACATCGCCTGCGCAGTTGGGGCAAAAAGATAGTTGCTTTTATAAGGTGACACAAAGGTCAGGGTGGTTTGATGCCTGGCCGCCCCGACTGACTTAATCAGTGGGCCAAAACCATTTGAAAATCCAAGGGTCGTACCTGCTGCCGCAAGAGACGTACAAAATTTCCGACGTGTAATTTTACTGGTCATTGCCACTTCCAAGTTATTGATGAGACCCGACATCCCATAAATAAAAGGCTACATAACAATTATTATAACTCAACCATAAAATATGAAATAAAATTACCCGGCAGCATTTTGTGGTACAGCCAATACCTATTTCATCATCTATTGCAATTCCACTCTTGTGAATCCCCTTGCATCCGGACCAGAAATCTGTATATTGCCGCCTTTCAAACTGCCTCCTTGCCGAGTCCGTTGGACTTGGCTATGTCTGCAAGGAACTGTCATTCCGACCTTTTCACAGACTGAGACAATCCATAGGGAGTTAAAACTATGGCGTTTTACGAAGGCGTATTTATTGCGCGTCAAGACGCTTCGGCTGCCCAAGTTGAGGGTTTGCAAGACACTTTCGCTTCTCTTATTGAAGAGCAAGGCGGTAAGGTCACGAAGCGTGAATACTGGGGCCTGCGGAACATTGCTTATCGCATGAAGAAAAACCGCAAAGGTCACTATGTCCTGTTTAACATCGATGCACCGTCTAATGCGATCAATGAACTTGATCGTCAGCTTCGCCTGAACGAAGACGTTCTGCGTCACCTCGTTGTTCGCGTTGATGAACTCGACGAAGAGCAATCTGTCATGATGCAAAAAGGTCGCGATCGCGATGACCGTCCGCGTCGTGGTGGTGACCGTGGTGATCGTAACGATCGTCCACAACGTGATGCGAAAAAAGGAGGAGATGAATAATGGCTGGTCGTCGTCCATTTTTCCGTCGCCGCAAATCTTGCCCATTCACGGGCGAAGGTGCACCGAAGATCGATTACAAAGATGTGAAACTGCTGTCACGTTACACATCTGAACGCGGGAAAATCGTCCCAAGCCGTATCACTGCTGTTTCTGCAAAGAAACAACGTGAACTGTCTCGTGCTATCAAACGTGCCCGTTTCCTGGGCCTGATGCCGTACGTAAGCAGCAACTAAGTCTGACTTGGTTTATGGGGTGTTCACGCACCCCATGAATAAGGAGCGTCAAAGATGCAACTCGGTGAAGACGAAAACCTGCCTTTCGATCTGAAAGTCATTCTCTTTGCCGTGGGAAGCGGTGCACTCAGTGCCATATTGGCTTTATCGCTGATCTCTGGTTCTGGCCTCGCCGTTATTCTCGCGTATCTTGCACCTTTCCCGCTGTTTTTGGTGGGATTGGGAAACGGGGGCAAACCAGCGGCCATTGCTGCGTTTGCCGGCATTGCATTTGCCATGCTGATCGGGGGCCTCTATAGCGGAGCCCTTTATGCAGCGATGAATGCCCTGCCAAGCTGGTTGGTTGTCCGACTGGTTCTGACGTCCCGCACCCTGGAAGGTCGTGAAGAATGGTTTCCAATCGGAAGCGTTCTTGTCACCTTATCAGGATATGGCAGCGCCCTGTTTGTTCTGGCCCTGGCAGTTTTGCCGGTTGGTGCAGACGGGATTGCACAGATGGTCAAAGACTTTCTGTCCATGGCGTTAAATACCGTAGCCGCTTCGCTTCCGGCGGAGAGAAAGAACGATTTCGTCGATACAATGACGCAACTGTTCCCGGCCATGGTTTTGGTGTCCTGGATGTTGATGACCATCATCAATGTTGTTCTGGCACAAGGTGTCCTGACCAAATCAGGTAAGGCCCTTCGACCATCCCCCCGATATGGGGAGATGACTTTGCCGGATTTTGCCTCCTGGGCCTTCATTGGATGTGCAGCGATCACTGTTTTGACAGATGGCGATATGGACTATGTCTTTCGCAATCTGACCTTGGTGATGGCACTGCCGTTTCTGGCTTTGGGCCTGACTGTGGTTCACAAGCTGGTGCGACTGACACGTTTTTCAGGTGCCTTGTTGGCTGCTTTTTATTTGCTTTTGCTCTTGTCCGTATGGGTCGCTGTACCCGTTATCGGACTTGGATTATTTGAACAATGGATCGGTTTGCGTAAGAGATTTCTTGCGCTAACACCATCTCAGGAGAATGACTAATGCAAGTTATCCTACTTGAACGCGTGGAAAAACTGGGCCAGATGGGTGACCTCGTCAACGTCAAGCCTGGCTACGCACGTAACTATCTGCTGCCGCAGAAAAAAGCGATGCGCGCTTCTAAAGAAAACGTAGCTTTCTTTGAAGCACAAAAAGTACAATTGGAAGCCGCTAACCTTAAAGCCAAAGAAGAAGCAGAAGCTGTTGCAGCTAAGCTTGACGGCCTGAAGGTTGCTATCATCCGCCAGGCTGGTGACATGGGTCAGCTTTACGGTTCTGTATCTACACGCGATATCGCTGATGCAGCTACTGAAGCTGGTTTCACCATCTCTCGTCAGCAAGTTAACCTTGACCGTGCACTGAAAACAATCGGTCTGCACGACGTAGCGGTTAAACTTCACCCCGAAGTGTCTGTAACTGTTGTTGCAAACATTGCTCGTACTGAAGAAGAAGCACAAATCCAGGCCGAAACCGGCGCTGCTTTGGTTGCTTCTGAAGAAGACGAAGCAGAGGTTGAAGAAGTTGTTGAGGAAGCTACTGAAGAAGCAGCAGAAGAAGCTGCAACTGAAGAAGCTCCGGCAGAAGAAGAAGCGTCTGAATAAGACTCTTTTGCTTCAATCGAATAAAAAAGGCGCACCCTGTGTTTTTACGGGTGCGCCTTTTTTATTTTGCTGGCATAGTCTTACAAACATTCTACATAACGATACTATTACGGGTAATTTCAGGCAAAGTCACCCATTTCTAATTTAATAACACTTGCCTTTATTTGTCAGACACATACCATAAACTCCCTAAAATATTTCCAAGGGAGGCATCACCAAGGTGCCCAGCCCAAACGGGGGATTAGTATGCAAACTAAAAAACACAGAAAACTAAAAGTCACCAGACGGCATGTGGTCGCGGGATTGGCATCCCTGCCCTTCATGGCGTCTTTTAAACCCACCTTTGCCCTGGCAGGCACGCCAGAGCCGGACAAATTTATTTATGCCTCTTCCATTTTGTGTGGCATCAAAATGGACAAGTCATATATCCAGCTGAGCAATCTGGTCTGGGCAGCCATTACCAACAACGACACTGAAAAAGATCATCGCGAGTGGCATCGACTGATCGACCGTGTCGCAAAACTTCCCGCAAGCGCGACCAGCAAAGACATCAAACGCGCCATCCGTCCGTTGGGGCGTCGCGTCTTTAAAAAAGCACAACTGCTCGCAAAAGTCTGGTACACGGGCCGGATCGCAATCCGCCCCGTCACCCCAAAAGACCAGTTCCCATTCAAGGTCATCAGTTACGATGACGCGTTGGTCTGGATTGCCTGTGATTTCACCAAACCACCTGTGACCTGTGGTGGTCACTTCGGCTATTGGCAGCATCCATTCACAGGGAGGGTTTAAAATGTTTTATGATAAAGAAACATACAAAGAAGAACATACAACAGAAATCGAATCGGACGTGGTCATCATCGGGGCTGGCCTGTTTGGTGGCTTGATGGCAACCAAGCTGGCAGAGGCCGATATCTCGGTCGCGATGATCGATTCCGGGCCTGTGGTGGATCGAACAGACTCCATCATCCGTTTTAAGGAAAGCCCGCGAAAAGATGGCAACTCACCTTACAAAAAGGAAAAGTACGCCCCGATCCCACCAGAACCGGATCCATTTGAATATTACGTTCAGCCTAAGAAAGACATCAAAGATCCGTTAAAACAGGTCGAATTCGGCGCCCTTTATCTGCGTAATGTGGGCGGCACATCCTGGCACTTTACGGGCCATGCGGAACGTATGTATCCGGAAGACTTTGAACTGAAAACCGCCTATGGGCGCGGTGAAAACTGGCCAATTTCCTACAATCTGCTGGAACCATATTACCGCCAGGTGGAAGAAGAATGGGGCGTGTCCGGGAATGACGAAGTCGTTGCCCCGACCAAACACCCCTACCCGCTACCATATACGCCCCTGACATATCTGGATCAGCAGGTAAATGTGGCAGCAGAAAAGCTGGGCGATTCCATTGGCCCCATGCCACACTGTCGCAACTCTGTTCCTTATGATGGGCGTCCGCAATGTTGCGGCAATGCCAGCTGTCGTTTCATCTGTCCAGTTGGGGCAAAATATGATGGCAGCGTCAATGTGTTCAAGGCCGTAGGCAAGGGCGCAAAGCTCTTTTCCAACCACGTCGTCTATCACATCGAAGTGGGTGATGATCAACAAATTGACCATATCAAGTTCAAAAACTTCACCGATCCGGACAATCCGGTTGAAGGTGTGGCACGTGCTAAAATTTTCATTCTGGCGGCCCATGGGATTGAAAGCCCACGTTTGCTCTTGATGTCCAAGAACAAAAATGCGCCAAATGGTGTTGCGAACTCCAGTGATCAGGTGGGTCGTAACCTCATGAGCATGGTGGGCATCAACATGTGGGGCTATTCGCCTGAACCTGTCTATCCATTCCGCGGCCCGGTTAATGCAACCGGTGCCTTCTGGCAGTTGCGCAACGGTGAATTCCGAAAAGATTTTGCCTCTATCGCAACCATCATCATCAATGGCGGGTTTGATCCAACCAATGCTCCGCTGGATGAAGCAGATATGGCTGTAGACAAAGACGAACTGTTCGGTCCGGAACTGCGCGAACGCGTTTATACAAATACGGCTGCGCAAGTCTATTTCGACAATTCCGTCGAGGTGCTGCCTGATCCTGAAAACCGCATCACGCTGGACTATGACAAGCTGGATTACAACGGCATGCCGCGACCCAAGATCGAATATAAGATCGACGAATATACGGTCGAAGGGGTCTATGTATCCTGGAAGCGGGGCTGGGATGTTCTGCGTGCCATGGGCTGTACGTCTGATAAACCGGGCGGCAAACCATTGCAGAAGCCAACCCGTAAAGTCTTTGACGAGTATGTAAAGAAAAACGGGATCAAAAGTGGCGCAGCCATGATTGCCGGGACAACCCGCATGGGGATTGATCCGGGATCATCCGTGGTCGATACCTACTGTCGCAGTCATGATCATGACAACCTCTTCATCGTCGGCACGGGCACCTATGTCACCAGTGGATCGGTTTCACCGTCCCTGACAGCCGCTGCCATCAGCATCCGATCAGCTGAACATATCGTTTATACGCTCAAAG
The DNA here is from genome assembly GCF_033100395.1 of Terasakiella sediminum. Classification (NCBI taxonomy): domain Bacteria; kingdom Pseudomonadati; phylum Pseudomonadota; class Alphaproteobacteria; order Rhodospirillales; family Terasakiellaceae; genus Terasakiella; species Terasakiella sediminum. Next base: position 21,487 of record NZ_JAWLVJ010000017.1, read on the forward strand.
GGAATGAGGGGTAAGGACCATGACAAAAGATAAAAAAGACTTTATGAACATGCCCCGACGCCAGTTCCTGCAAACGGTTGGCGGGGCTGGTGCAACGGCATTTGGGCTTGGGGCCTGTGCCATTCCACCCGGTTTCCATCTGGGCGGCGAAGATTTAAAACAGCCTCCTGTTGAAACCTCCCATGACGGCCTTTTAGACACGCAAGTTTCAGCCCAATACGGAAACTTCTTCTTAGGCGGACAGCCTGTTCACCTGCGCTGTTATAATGGCAATCCGGTAGGCAACACGCTCGATTTCCGTGGGGGTGATACGGTACGTCTGAAACTGACCAACAACATGCCTTTTATTGGCGATTTTGATTTGTGTACGGACAAGTATGAACCTGAAAACACACCACGTGGGTTCAACATCACCAACATGCATGTCCATGGGCTGCATGTGTCACCCAAACAGCCATCGGATGATATTCTGATCTGGATCGACAATGGCGATTCCTACCAATACGAATATCAAATCCCGCCAAACCATCCACCAGGCACTTATTTCTATCACGCCCACGTCCATGGTTCGACCGCCATTCAGGTGGCCAGTGGCATGGCAGGCTGTATGATCGTGCGCGGTGACCTGGATGATATCCCGGCCATCAAGGCAGCCAAAGAACAGGTCATGATGATCCAGACCCAACGCTTTGGTGATGATGGCACATGCGAAAGTTTTGGACTACTGAACAATGGGGACATGACCTATATCAACGGTCAGCTCAACCCCACTATCCGCATCAAGAAAGGCGAAGTCCAGCGATGGCGTCTGGTTAATGCCAGCCACATGGTGCCCTTTGATCTCAGCATCCAGACCTATCGTTACACCACCCAAAACCCGATGACCTTGATCGGGCGTGACGGTAACCCACTGACACATACCAAGGAAGTGGACTACCTGCGCATGGTGCCGGGTAACCGCGCCGATGTTCTGGTCAAAGGGTTTGATCCAGGGACATACTTCCTGTCCGGCGGGGATAATATGGGAACAATTGCCACCATCATCGTGGAAGAAGAATCGGTTCCTGACATGACGCTTTATGCAGGCCCGCTTCCCCAGCCACCGGAACTGGCCCCGATCCCTGAATCCGAAGTCACCTTTGGACGTCGCATCGAATTTGGTTTTGCCTATGGCAACCAGCCAAAATTCACCATCAATGATGTGCCGTTTTCCTGTGAAGATGACTGGAAAATTCCACTGAACGCGGTGGAAGAATGGGAAGTCTATAACCATACAGCCTACCCGCATCCGTTCCACATCCATGTCAACCCATTCCAGGTTGTCTCAGGTGGTTATGTGGATCCGGGCACCTGGATGGACACCCTTGAATTCCCCGCATTTGAACGGATTAAGTTCCGAACACGCTTCCTGGATTTCACAGGTGAATTCGTCTTCCACTGCCACAACCTCATGCATGAAGATATGGGCATGATGCAGGCCGTGACAGTGTTTGATCCGAAACATCCGGATAAAGCCTAAATTATCATGGTGGGATGAATGACAAAAATGTTCCCATTGGGGTCATTCATGTTATAAATCCCACCATGACACATTCTGACGACGATATCCCGTTTGGCGGGGATGATGAACCGCCACTCGCCAACCCTGATGACTATGCAGCAGGCCCTGATGATATGGGACCACCTGACGATATCCCTATGCCTGAGGCTGAACTTGTGGATGCTGAAATCGTCGTTCCAGATCAAGAAGGTGAGGCACAGCCGCCAGCAAGCGCAACCGACTGGTTGCCTGCAAAATCATCGATATCCAGCAAGGAACTGGAAGGTTTCCGCACGCCGCCCTGCAACTTCGAAGCGGAAAAAGCCCTGCTGGGTGCCTTGATGGCCAACAACAAGGCCTATGATAAAGTTTCAGAATTCCTGCGCCCTGAACATTTTGCGGACCCGATCCACACCAAGGTATTTGCCGCCTGCATTGCCCTGATGGAACGCGGGCAGATCGCAGACCCGATCACCTTGTCCAACTTCTTTGATCGCGACCAGCAACTTTCAGAAATCGGTGGTAACCAGTATCTGGTGGAACTGGCAGCAAGCGCCGTCACCATCATCAACGCGTCTGAATATGGCCGTATTATTTACGACCTTTATATCAAACGTGAACTGATCCATCTGGGTACAGAAATGGTCAATAGCGCCCATAGTGGCGAGATCGAAGCCACCGCCCTTGATCAAATTCAGTCGGCGGAACAATCGCTCTTTAACTTGGCTTCCATGGGGGAAGTTGAAGGTGGATTTATCAGTTTCCGCGAATCTCTGACCGAAGCCATCCATCAGGCCCAGATCGCCCACCAGCGCGGCGGTGGTCTTGCGGGTGTGACGACGGGCCTTCGCGACCTCGACAAGGCCCTTGGCGGTCTGCACCGTTCTGACCTTTTGATCCTTGCGGGTCGTCCGTCCATGGGGAAGACGGCGCTTGTAACCTGTATTGCCTATAACGCAGCCTACGCACATAAACGATCCCACGGTAAAGAAGGCGGCGTTGTCGGTTTCTTCTCCCTGGAGATGTCAGCCGAACAGCTGGCGGGTCGTATTCTGTCGCAAGCTTGTGCGGTCAATTCCTCTGCCATGCGGAAAGGGGAAATGTCCAATGAAGAGTTTGAACGTACCATCGCAGCGTCCCAAGAACTGCTGGATACCCCGCTTTATATTGATGATACACCGGGTCTAACCATTTCTGCCCTTCGCACACGCGCACGCCGCCTGAAACGTCAGCATGGTCTTGACCTGATCATCATTGACTATCTGCAACTGGTACAAGGTAGTGCAGAAACCAAGAACAACCGTGTAAACGAAATCTCGGAAATTACCCGTGGCATGAAAATGCTGGCCAAAGAACTGGACGTTCCCGTCATCGCGCTGTCCCAGCTGTCACGTGCGGTGGAACAACGTGAAGACAAACGCCCGCAACTGGCTGACCTTCGTGAATCCGGATCGATTGAGCAGGATGCCGACGTGGTGATGTTCATCTATCGTGAATTCTATTATCTTGACCGGACCGAACCGACCAAGCGTGAAAGCGAAGGCGACGATAAATTTGCCGAACGTTACCAGCAATGGGAACAACGCTGCGAAGAAATGGTCAACCGATCCGAAGTGGTGATCGGTAAACAGCGTCACGGCCCACTAGCCAACATTCCGCTGTTCTTCCGGGGTGAGTTCACCCAATTCGGCGATCTGGATGAAGAACATGTCCCCGACTATTGATACGGCAGGTGCCATCCTCACCATTGATCTGGATGTCATCAAATCCAACTACAAAAGACTGTGTGAAGAACTGGGCGATGTGCCCTGTGCTGCTGTTGTCAAAGCAGATGGCTATGGCCTTGGCGTAGAACCTGTTGCCAAGGCTTTGTGGGAAGCAGGCGCGCGCACCTTTTTCATCGCACAGATTGACGAAGGCATCACCCTTCGCAAAGTTCTGCCGAAAGCAGACATCCATGTGCTGGTCGGCTTTCTGCCGGGCAGTGATGATGCCTTTAAAGACCACGACCTGATCCCGGTGTTGAACAGTCTTGATCAGATCAAACGCTGGAATAATCGATCCTTATGTGATCTGCATGTGGATACAGGCATGACACGTCTGGGGATTTCCCCTGATCAGGTTGATCAGGTTCCCGCTGATTTAAATGTTGATGTGCTGATGACCCATCTGGCCTGTGCCGATGATAAAGATCATCCGTTAACGCACGAACAGATCCGCACCTTCCGACAGGCACGCGAAAAATTGCCCTATAAACGGGCCAGCCTTGCCAACTCGTCCGGTCTCTTTATCGGGCCGGAAGCGCATTTTGATCTGGGACGTCCCGGTTGTGCCCTTTATGGGGTCAATCCAACCCCGCATCAGGATAACCCGATGGCTAACCCCGTGCGCTTGCAGGGTAAAATCGTGCAAGTGCATGAGATTGACACCCAAACAAGCGTTGGATATGGTGCAACCCATACTTTAAAAGCCGGGCAGAAACTTGCGACACTGGCATTAGGGTATGCGGATGGCTATCTGCGCAGTCTCAGTTCCAACGGGATGGTCTATATCGGGGACCAGCAAGTTCCCGTTGTGGGTCGGGTGTCCATGGATTTGATCTCCATCGATATCACTGGACTGGATTGCGAAGAAGGTCAGCTTGTTGATGTCATCGGACCACACAATCCACCGGATGACCTGGCAAAGCGGGCTGGTACCATCGGCTATGAAATACTAACTAATCTGGGTGCGCGTTACAAACGTATCTATAAATAATAATGTCCAGAGCTCATCTGGATGAAGCGGCAGGAAGAAGAGGGAATATTTATGACATCACGTATCGCAAAGGCATATGATGCCCTGGTCCTGAACAATCCCTGGATTGTTCTTGTCCTGCTGCTGTCCCTTCTGGCTTTCTTCGGCTATCACACAAAAGATTTCAAGCTGGATGCCTCTGCTGATACGCTTTTGCTTGAAGATGATGCCGATCTTAAAAAATTCCGCCAAAACCGGGAACGCTATCCCGGTCAGGAATTGCTGCTGGTTACCTACACACCCAACAAAGACCTGTTTTCTGACGAAGCGCTAGAGCCGTTAAAGCAACTGCGCGAAGACCTGAAAAAAGTCAGCATTGTTGATACGGTCTTTACCATCCTAGATGCCCCGCTGTTTGTCAGTACCGATGACGATATCGAAGACTTGATCCGCAAAAGCCCAAGTCTGGAAAAACCGGATGTAGACAGAAGCCGTGCGCGTGAAGAACTGTTAAACAGTCCGGTCTATAAAGACCTTATTGTCAGCTCAGACGGCAAAACCACAGCTGTGCTTCTGACGCTTGTGCCCAACAAATCATTTGGTGCTTTGCTTAAGTCCCGTAACGACCTGCGTGACAAACAGCGTCTCACCGGTCTTTCACCTGAAGAAGCGCAGGAACTGGCAAGTGTCACTGAAAATTACGAACAAGAAAGTGCCGCTGTAAACGACAAGCGCCATGAAGCCATCGTCCAGATCCGCGAGATCATGGAACCTTATCGCGAACACGGCACGCTGTATCTGGGTGGCCTGCCCATGATTACGGATGACACAGTCACTTATGTGCGCAATGACCTGACCGTCTTTGGCGCAGGCGTTCTGGCCTTTCTGATCATTGTGCTTACCGCCATTTTCCGCAAACCTCGCTGGATTGCATTACCGTTGGTCAGCTGTTTCTATGCGGGTCTGACCATGATCGGTCTGCTTGGGTTTATGGGCTGGAAGGTGACGGTCATTTCATCCAACTTCCTTGCCCTCATGCTGATCATCACCATCTCGATGAACATTCATTTGATCGTGCGCTATCTTCAGCTTCATCGCGACCAACCCGATGATGATCAATATGCCCTGGTCAGAACCACCGTCCACAAAATGGTGAAGCCCTGTCTCTATACGGCACTGACGACCATCATTGGATTTGGATCATTGGTCGTCAGTGGCATCAAACCCGTAATCGATTTTGGCTGGATGATGAGCGCAGGCCTGACGGTGACCTTTATCACGTCTTTCCTGCTGTTCCCCACCCTCTTGCTTTTGATCGGGAAGACCGGAACCAACCGCACCATCAATCGTGATCGCTTCATGCTGCCGGAATATCTGGCGCGCATGACAGAATTTCATGGCAACAAAGTGCTGATTTTCGCCGTCATTCTTTGCGTAGTCAGCGGCATTGGTATCAGCCAGCTGCGGGTAGAAAACAGCTTCATCAACTATTTCAGTGAAGAGACCGAGATTTATCAGGGCTTGAAACTGATTGATGAAGACCTGGGCGGGACAACACCGCTGGAAGTCATCGTCAAGCTTGAAAGCGATGTTGAGGAACTCACTGCAGAAGACCTAGCCGAAATGACGGCAGAAGAGATAGCCGAAGAACGCGCCTATATCGAAGCCCAACGCACCAAACCGGAACTATGGTTCACCCCTGAAAAGGTGAAGATGATTAAGCAAGCCCATGATTATCTGGACAGCTTACCCGAAACAGGCAAGGTCATGTCTTTTGCGACCTCCGTTCGTGTGGCAGAGAGCTTTGCCAAGAAAGAACTGGATGGGTTTGAACTGGCCCTTCTTTACAGCCAACTGCCCGAAGCTGTGCGCTCTGCCCTGGTTGACCCTTACCTTTCCATCCCCAATAACGAGATGCGCCTGGAAGTGCGTATTCTGGATTCCAAACCGGATTTACGCCGTGCTGACCTGCTTGAAAAAATCCGCGATGATCTGAATAAAGAAAACGGCTTTAAGGAACTCAGCGACTATAAATATATGGTCAATGATGTAGAGGTCAGTGGCCTGCTGGTTCTCTATAACAACATGCTGCAAAGCCTCTTTAGCTCCCAGATTAAATCCATTGGTGTGGTGATGCTTGGGATTGGCATCATGTTCATGATCCTTTTTCGCTCCGTCACCCTCTCCGTCATCGGGATCGTGCCGAACCTGTTGGGCGCAGCCGCCGTTCTGGGTGTCATGGGGCTTTCAAAAATCCCGCTGGATATGATGACTATTACGGTTGCGGCCATCACCATTGGTATCGCGGTGGATAACGGCATTCACTATATCTATCGCTTCCGCGAAGAATACGCCAAGAACGCCAGCTATGAAGAAACCCTGCATATTTGCCATGCCAGCATCGGCAAGGCGGTTTTCTACACCACTATGACCATCATCTTTGGTTTCTCCATCCTGATGATGTCCAACTTCATCCCGACTATCTATTTCGGTGTCCTGACCGGGGCTGCCATGTTTATTGCTTTGCTGGCTGCGCTCACTGTGCTGCCAAAACTGATTCTGTGGTGGAAGCCCTTTGGCTGAGTGTAAATAGTAAGCGGAAAGAAAAAGTTCTTCTTTTGTTCCAATTCAAAATATGGCATACATACCCTCACACCTGTCACCCCGCACCCGTTGCGGGGTTATGGGTAGAAGCAGGAACGTGGCCTAACCCCTTGTCGCGCAACAGGTGCGCGATGACAAACAGGTAACAGTTCTCTGGCTTTAAACACTCAATACGAAGAAAGCCTCCTCTCCCATGCCTAAAATCAAATCCACCTTCGCCTGTCAGTCCTGCGGTGCCACGTATAACAAATGGCAGGGGCAATGTAGTGCCTGTGGGGAATGGAATACGCTTTCTGAAGAAGCAGCGCCGGAAAGCATCCCCAAAGGCATGGGTACGGCCAAGGGACGCAAGATTGAATTTGTCGCCCTTGAAGGTGAAGAAAAAACACCGCCACGTCGCATCACCAACATCGGGGAATTTGACCGGGTCTGTGGCGGCGGTCTGGTGCCGGGGTCGGTCATTCTGGTCGGTGGTGATCCGGGGATCGGGAAATCGACCATCCTGTTGCAGGTGATGGCCCAACTTTCAAAGAATTATAACAGCGCCTATATCTCGGGCGAGGAAGCGATTGATCAGGTGCGCCTGCGTGCCCGTCGTCTGGGTCAGGAAAAGGCCACGGTCAAGCTGGCTTCTGCCACCAATGTGCGCAACATCCTGACGACACTGGGCGAAGAAAAGCCGGATGTTGTCGTGCTTGATTCCATTCAGACACTTTATATTGATACACTGGACAGTGCACCGGGCACAGTCTCTCAAGTACGATCATCGGGCAACGAATTGATCCGCGATGCCAAAAAACATGGTTATGTCCTGTTCCTTGTTGGTCACGTCACCAAGGAAGGTACCATCGCAGGCCCGCGTGTGCTGGAACATATGGTGGATACGGTACTTTATTTCGAAGGCGACCGAGGCCACCAGTTTAGAATTCTGCGCGGCGTTAAAAACCGTTTTGGGGCGACCGATGAAATCGGTGTCTTTGAAATGACTGAAGGCGGCCTGCAGGAAGTCCCCAACCCGTCCGCCCTGTTCCTGTCGGATCGCAAAGGGGATGTCACCGGGTCCTGTGTCTTTGCGGGAATCGAAGGCTCCCGTCCTATGCTGGTGGAGGTTCAGGCCCTGCTATCGCCTTCTGCCCTCGCCACACCACGCCGTGCTGTGGTCGGTTGGGACAGTTCGCGCCTTGCCATGATCATGGCGGTTTTTGATACCCGATGTGGGTTGGGAATGGGCGGTCATGACGTCTATCTGAACATCGCAGGCGGACTTAAAATCAATGAACCCGCGGCTGACCTGGCTGTCGCTGCCGCCCTTGCATCTTCTTTAAGTGGGGTCGCCGTCCCGCAGGAAACGGTGATTTTTGGTGAAATTGGCCTATCCGGTGAAGTACGTGCGGTGGGACAAACGGAACTTCGATTAAAAGAAGCCGCCAAGCTTGGTTTCACCCGCGCCATCATTCCGGAACGTCAGAAACGCGGTAAAAAAGAAATGGATAAATCCTTAAAAGACAGCGGTCTGGAAATTTGGGAAATCGGACATGTACAAGAACTGTTGTCTTTCTTCCCAATGAAGGATACATAATCCCCTAGATTTTTTTAGCGCGGAAAAATATCTTTATGGAAAATCTTCCGATCAGTATCACCGACATCGCCGTTGGCGTGATTCTGCTTTTGTCCGGCCTGTTGGCCCTGACCCGTGGTTTTGTGCACGAAACCCTATCCATCGGATCCTGGTTGGGTGCCGCCTTTGCCGGGCTTTATGGCTTCCCTTATGTTCGCCCCTATATGCGTGAACTGATTGAGACAGAGATCATCGCCGATGTTGTTGCCGGTGCAGGTACCTTCATCGTTGCCTTGATCGTGCTGACCATCGTCACCAAGTTAGTAGCAGAACAAGTACAAGGCAGTGCCTTGAACCCGCTGGATCGCAGTCTTGGTTTTGTCTTTGGCCTGTTGCGTGGTGTTGTCATTGTCTGTCTGCTTTATACAGCCGTTGAATGGATGATCCCGCCAGCCAAGCAACCTGTATGGTTGCGTGATGCCAAATCCATGCCGCTGATTGAGCAGGGATCAGCCTTTTTGAAGGGTTTAATCCCGTCTGATGCGGGTGAGCGCATCGCAAATGAAGCCGAAGATATCCGCGATCAGTCAAATAATGCGCTCCAATTGAAAAAAACATTCGATAAAATGCTGACCCCGGAAGCGAAATCGGATACAAGCACCGCAAATGACCCACAAGGATATGATCAACAGGAACGTAAAGACCTGGATCGCCTTATCCGCAACGCCCAGTAATGAGCTTTGAGAAACATGACCGATATTGACCATATGACCACCAACCCCTTCGACGACGACAAACTGCACGAAGAGTGCGGCGTCTTTGGCATCTACGGACATAAAGAGGCCGCCGCCCACGTGGCCCTTGGCCTGCATGCCCTGCAACACCGTGGACAGGAAGCCTGCGGCATTTTCTCTTACGATGGAAAACAGTTCCATTCTCACAAAGCCATGGGGCTGGTTGGTGACAACTTCTCAGATGGCGCGGTGATGGACCAGCTCAAGGGCAACACCTCCATCGGGCACGTGCGTTACGCCACAACAGGCGGCACCGTTCTTCGCAACGTCCAGCCGTTATTTGCTGAATTTGAATTTGGTGGTTTCACCATTGCCCATAACGGGAACCTGACCAATACGCAAGCTGTTCGCCGCACGCTGGTACGTCGTGGCTGTATCTTCCAATCAGATATGGATACCGAAGTCATCGTTCATCTGGTGGCGGTAAGCTTGTATGCAACCGTTGAAGATCGCCTGATCGATGCACTACGCCAAATCGAAGGCGCTTATTCTCTGGTTGCCATGACCAAAGACGGCATCATCGGGGTGCGCGATCCAAACGGTGTGCGCCCGCTGTGTCTGGGCAAGCTGGATGACACCTACATTCTGGCTTCAGAATCCTGTGCGTTTGACATCATCGGTGCCGAGTTTGTGCGCGATGTTGAACCGGGCGAAGTTGTGATCATCAACAAGGATGGCGTTAAATCCATCAAGCCATTTGGTCAGAACCCCAGCCGTTTCTGTGTGTTTGAATATATCTATTTCGCGCGTCCCGATTCTCAGATCGAAAATCGCAGCGTCTATGAAGTGCGCAAAGCCATTGGCGCGGAACTATCGCGTGAAAGCGGTGTGGACGCCGACATGGTCGTGCCCGTGCCGGATTCTGGTGTGCCATCTGCCATCGGTTATGCGGCTGAAGCCAATATCGCGTTTGAACTGGGCATCATTCGTAACCACTATGTGGGCCGGACCTTCATTGAACCGACACAGGATATCCGTCACCTGGGCGTGCGTCTGAAACACAACGCCAATATCCCAAGTGTGAAGGGCAAGCGTATTATCCTGGTTGATGATTCTATCGTTCGCGGGACAACATCCAAAAAGATCGTTGATATGATGCGTCAGGCGGGTGCTGCCGAAGTCCATATGCGGATTTCCAGCCCGCCAACCGCATGGCCTTGTTTCTACGGCATTGATACGCCAAAGCGTGAAAAGCTGCTGGCAGGTAAACATAGCGTGGAAGAAATGGCGGACATCATTGGTGCGGACAGCCTTGCCTTTATCTCTATCGACGGCATGTACCGTGCGGTTGGGGAAGCCAAACGTGACAACGATAATCCACAATTCTGTGACGCCTGCTTCACCGGGGAATACCCAACCCGCCTGCAGGACCATGATGATGAAGTTGCGGATGAAAGCCAGCCAAGCCTGCCCCTGCTGGCTGAAAAAGGAAACTAAGTCCCATGGCAAAAGCATTAGAAGGCAAAATTGCCCTGATCACCGGGGCATCGCGAGGTATTGGCCGTGCTGTGGCTTTGCGTTACGCAGCTGAAGGCGCACATGTCATTCTGGTTGCCAAGACCATTGCAGCCCTTGAAGAACTGGATGATGAAATTCAGGCCATCGGCGGGTCCGCAACTCTCGTGCCCATGAACCTGCGTGAATTCGACAAAATCGATCAAATGGGCCAGGCGCTTTATGACCGTTTCGGCAAGATCGACATTCTGGTCGGCAACGCTGGTGTACTGGGTGATATCACCCCTATGTCACATCTGAAGGTGAAGATGTGGAACGAAGTGATGGACGTGAATGTGACGGCCAACTGGCGCCTGATCCGATCCATGGAACCACTTCTCAAGCAATCTGATGCAGGTCGTGCGATTTTCCTGTCCAGCGGCACCACCAAAGCGCCACGCGCTTACTGGGCAGCTTATGCGGTTTCCAAAGCTGCGCTTGAAAATATGGCACAAACCTGGGCGATGGAACTGAACAAGACCAACGTCAAGGTCAACCTGATTGACCCCGGCGCCACCAAGACCCGCATGCGCGCCCAAGCCTACCCAGGTGAAAACCCGGATACACTGAAAGATCCGGAAGCGCTGAACGACCTGTTCGTCGAACTGGCGCTGCCATCTTGTGAAAAACAAGGCGAAATCGTTCGCTTTAACGATCTTTAAAAAAGGGCCCAAATATCGGGCCCTTTTTTTCATTCCGAATAAGCATGTGCGGTAGATCGAATATTCTCCACCACACTTGCCAGACTTTCACGCAAAACCATGACCTGATCCTGTGTGCTTTTTGATGCTTTGCTCAGGCTTTGCGCCAGGTTCAAAGACTCGTTTGTATTATCCACACAGGTATGAACCGTGCCCACGCTGCTGGTGGAAATGGACGTGGTGTCCTGCACATTCCTTGAAATCTCAGACGTTTCTTCACCCTGCTGATAAGCCGCGTTGGAGACTTTTTCGGATACATGGGTGAGTTTGCCAAACGTATCTTCAAAGACCGCAATCACACCCATAACATTTTCCACAGACAAGTTGATGCCTTTCACGTTTTTGGAAATGCCATCCACAGCCTTGGCCGTCTGATCAGAAAGTGATTTTACCTCGCTTGCCACAACAGCAAAGCCCTTGCCTGCATTACCTGCACGCGCTGCTTCGATCGTGGCGTTGAGGGCCAACAGATTGGTCTGTTCCGCAATATCGGTGATCAGTTCCACCACCTCGCGGATTTCATAGGCGTTGGTTTGCAGCTGGGCGGCCACTTCGGTGGCTTCTTTCACCTGCATATGGGCGCGTTTGGACACATCGGCGCTGTAGGTAATCTGCATGGAAATCTCTTCCGCCGACTTGGAGAGTTTTTCAGCAGCACCTGAAATGGTCTGCAGATTACCATGGGTCGTTTCCGCACCGGATGAAATCGCCATCAGACCTTCATGCACGGTAGAAGATGAACTGGTCATATCTTCAGACATGTCACTGACCTTATTGGCTTCTTTTTCAACAACCTGCAGGGCCTGACCAACCACTTTTTCGATATTGCTTGCCAGTTCTTCCAGTTCCAGCACGCGTTTTGCCGCGCGTTCCTGTTTGCGCTTTTCCCGGGCAGCCGCCGCATTTCTACGTTCCAGCGCATTCTGTTTAAAGATTTCCAGCGTCTTGGACATTTCGCCAATCTCATCAGCTTCTGCCTTGGGAATGGGGCAATCCAGTTCCCCTGCGGCCAGTTTGCCCATGGTGTCATTCAGTTCTTTCAACCGCTTGATAACTTTTTTAGACACATAAAACACAACGATCAACACCGGGACCACAAGACCAATGACCGCGATGATGCTAAGGTAAACATTGGCATTCATCATCTGCTGATTCAAATCCCCAACCGTGCCACCCACGTCTTTGCGTGCATCAATATGGATGGCGTTGACATTTTCTTTCATGGCAAGCCCGGTTGAAACGGCCTGATCCAGAATGGATTTGATGGAACGGTTGGACGCCAGCATGTTCTTGCGCAATTCCAAAACACCGCCTGTGCCATCCAATTCCCCCCCCAGAGCTTTCAAATCCCCCAGAATACCTTTCATACCACCTGTCTGTTGTTCACCGACCGAGGCTTCAAATTCCATCATCTGAGCGACATAGCGCATGGGCCAGAGGTTCATCATGGCTTCATCCACTTCTTCAATGGCATCACGCAGTAAAGTCAGAGAGGTCGAGAAGTGCTTTTGGGAAACTTCAACCGACTGCCCCGTCTGGGCAACCGATTGGGCGATCAGCGCATCGCCATTACTGGACAAATCCTTGATCTTGCTGCGCACCTGTCCAAGATCGGCACGCAGGCCCAGACGATGTGTGACGGCTGCGTCCAATTCTTTGTGCAGGACAATCAGTTTTTGGATGTTCTGTTCCAGCCCTTCATAACGTTTGGGGGAATCGCTGCTTTTGATCATCATCTCAAGACGATTATTCAGATTGGCAATGGCCCCCTGAATTTCCGCATTGGCATGTTTTTGCGCGGCGAAATGTTCCGCACGGGCCAGAATGGGCAATTGGCTGATCACCCCTTGCGCATCACCGGATAATTGCAAAGCTTCGGTCAGCGGCGGATATTTTTCATCCACCAGCGTTTCAACAGAGGTTGTGATCAATTGAAAGGTCACATAAGCAATCACACTTGAAATCACCGCCAGCGCCCCAACGGCTGAAAAAGCGACATATAGTCTGCCACGCACACCTAGAATATATTTTGCCGACATCGTAGTTCTCCCGTTTGGTGTTACCAATTTTTTGATGGGAGAAATAGCAAGAGGCAGGCCAGTTTGAGTCAAACCAGCAATCAATTGATTTATAATGATTTTTTATTTTTGCGCAGCGCAATGATCGGCATATTTCTGCTGATCAAATTCAAACAACCCGCAGAAATATGCTTATGACAGTATCAAGTCAGAACAAAATTTAAAGATCAGACACGTGTGCCTTCATCAACCGTATTCAGCATACTTTCAAAATCAGTGCTGACAGCAAGGCCCCACTCGTCCACACACTTGGCGAGATAGCCCTGACCTTCTTTCTTGGTCATACGCACGGTTTTCTTATCCTTGCCTTCAATATCCAGGCTGAGGATATCCAAACCGTCTCGATTGGTCACACGGACCCACTGGATCCAGTTTTTATTTTCTTCAAAGCGGGCCTGAAACAGTGCCAGTTCCGCCTCTGTAAACATGAGTCGCGCCATAAGGCATCCTCCTGTAAGACAGTAGAACCTAAGGGAACTCCCTTTTCTTGGCAGCGGCTTATAAACATGAGTCTACGCTCTTTACCGCATTGCAATATCGTATGGTGCAATGCGGTAAAACTCAAGCGCAAAAAAGTATTATATGTAACTTTTGTGACTTAACAGTGACTTAGCAAAGAAAAATTACTCATCGGTAGTAGAAGAAGTATTGAGTCTTTCGCGCTCACTTTCATAAGAATCCAGCACCCAACTCAGGTGTGAGCGCATGGCTTCCTTGGCGGCTTGCGGGTCACGTTTCTCAATGGCTGCAAAGACATCCTTATGCTGAGAAAGCGCCATACCGTCTTCGCTTGGTTCCTGAAACAGGTCATATTCGTGGAACTCAAGGCTGGTATTGATGATATCGCGGATCACATCCATGATATGCATATAAACCGCACTGCCGGAGGCTTTACCCAGCAGATAGTGGAAGTTAAATTCCTGGGAGGCTTTGTCTTTCGCCGCAGAAGATCCCTTCTGTTTTTCCAAAGCCGCGCCCAGTTCAGCGATTTGCTGGTCACTGGCACGATTTGCAGCGCGCGTTGCCGCCCAGACTTCCAGAAGGGCACGGATTTCGGCCAGATCATGCAGATTTTGTTCCTGTACCTTGGCAAGTTCGCCCAATGGTGACGTCATATCCCCGGCCGCAGCCAGAATACGCGTTCCCCCACCCTGAACGGCTTCGAGAAATCCTTGTGCTTTCAGACTTTGCAGGGCAGCACGAACAGATACGCGGCTGACACCCATTTTTTCGGCCAGTTGGCGTTCACCCGGCAAACGTTCCCCCGGAGACAGTTGCCCGTCAGCAATCATTGCCATAATCCGCGCAGCGACCCGGTCCGACAATAATCCGGTTTTTCCCTTTGCGCTATCAGAGGTTACTTTCTCCTCCATGGCTCTCTCCTTTATTTTTGGCCCCATTTCTGAGCTATCATATACCTACTTTTGTTCGCGAATGCAAAAGAGACCTGCGATTTTCAGAATATTTCTGTCATCCAGGATCAATTATTGTATAGTCAGAAGAATGAAAAACGAAACTGAAATCAAATATACTCCCCTGCTGGGAAAGGATGACCCACAGCCGTTTGAAATTCATAACGCTGAGGGGGATACACCGCTCCTGCTGATTTGTGATCATGCCAGCAATAACGTCCCTAAAGCCCTGAATAATATGGGCTTAACCCAAACCGAACTGAACTATCACATCGGTTGGGATATCGGGGCAGCAGGCGTCACTCGCCATATCTCGGATACGCTGAATGCACCAGCTGTTCTGTGCAATTATTCCCGTCTGGTGATTGACTGTAACCGCCAACCAGGTGATCCGACCTCGATCCCAGAAGTCAGTGACGGCATCGGCGTATTAGCGAACCATAATTTGACAGAATCCGATCAGGTTCAACGCACCGAAGCCATCTTCTGGCCCTATCATCATGCCGTGACAGAAGTCGGCGCGCATCTTTGGCGCAAAGGGCCACCGCCTGCATTGTTTTCCATTCACAGCTTCACCCCTGAATTGATGTCCCGCGAAGAAGACCGTCCCTGGCATGTGGCCGTTTTATGGAAACGCGATGCCCGGATTGCGGCCCCCTTGATTGAGATTTTAAGTCGAGAAACCGGATTGATCGTCGGTGACAACACACCATATTCCGGCTGGGATGATGCCTATTCCATTGATATGCATGGCTCCGCCCCCGGTCTTCCTTACTGTGCCATTGAAATTCGACAGGACCTAATCGGTGACAAAGAAGGTGAAGCCAAATGGGGTAAGATCTTAAGTGATGCCCTGGCTGAGATCATAAAAGACAAATCCATCTTTGAAGTAAAGCATTATTGAGGACACCATGGCTGTATCTGAACCAAGCTGGACCATTGGCATTGAAGAAGAATACCTGATGGTGGATCGCGACACAGGTGATCTGTCCACCCAGCCGATGGATGCGGTCATGGCGGCGTGCCGCAAAGAACTGCAGGACCTGGTCCGCCCAGAATTCCTTCAGTCCCAGGTGGAAGTGGCAACCGATGTCTGTAAAGACGTGAAGGAAGCCCGCAAGCAACTGGCCTGGCTGCGTCAGAAAGTTGCCGATATCGGGGCTGATTATAACCTTGCCCCCATCGCAGCTTCCACCCATCCCAATGCAGAATGGGACGAACAAGAACATACAGATGCGGAACGTTATCACACCTTTGCCGAAGACATGCAGGCAGTGGTGCGCCGCCTGATCATTTCCGGCATGCATGTGCATGTGGGGATTGATGACAATGACCTGCGCATTGATCTGATGAACCAAGTCTCTTACTTCCTGCCGCATCTATTGGCACTGAGTACGTCTTCTGCTTTCTGGCGTGGGCAGGTGACTGGCCTTAAGTGTTACCGCCTCAGTGTTTTTGACGAACTGCCGCGCACAGGCCTGCCGGAACATTTTGATAGTTTCAGTGAATATCAGAAGCATGTGGATGCGTTGATCAATGTAGGTGTGATCAAGGATGCGACCATGCTGTGGTGGGATGTCCGCCCGGCGGTCAAATTCCCCACCCTTGAAATGCGTATCACCGATATCTGCACAACGCTGGATGATGCCGTAGCCATTGCAGCGCTGTTCCAATGTATTCTGCGTATGCTGTACCGTTTGCGTCGATCCAACCAACGCTGGCGCACCTATCGCAATATGCTGGTGAATGAAAACCGCTGGCGTGCCCAACGTTATGGACTGGATGAAGGTCTGGTGGATTTCGGCATCGGCCAGGTGGTTGCCTTTGACCAGTTGCTGGAAGAACTGATCGACATGCTGAAGGAAGATGCAGAAGCCCTGAATTGCACAGAAGAATTGCTATCACTGCGCACTATTTTGAAACGCGGCACCAGTTCGCACCGTCAGCTGGACGTCTTTGCCAAAGCCAAAGAAAAAGGCGCTGATGACCTGGAAGCCAGCCGCGCCGTTTCTAAATGGTTGATGCAGGAAACCCTGAACGGGCTTTGATTACCAGGCGGGTTCTTCCTCTCCAACGGTGAGGACCTGACCTGTTTTCTCTTTCACCGCAACCTGCAGGCCTTGCAACAGTTCGCGACCCAATGCACCACCGTCACCCATGATCCGTTCACGCAAGACAGCCCGCATGGCATCCACGTGGGCTTTTACCACTTCAACAGACGCATCTGTTTCCTTACAGCCTTCCATGGTGCATTCATACAGCATCTTCCCGAAGATCGAGATCAACGGATATCCGAATGTCCCGCCCTGACCACGCAGTTCGTGAGCAAGCAGGTTGATCTTATGGAAATGTTCGCCGCGTGCACCCGGTGCCAGCAAAGCTTCGGTACAGAGGTTGGACAGCTGAGACAAATATTCCAGCGCC
Organism: Terasakiella sediminum; assembly: GCF_033100395.1. Lineage (NCBI taxonomy): Bacteria > Pseudomonadati > Pseudomonadota > Alphaproteobacteria > Rhodospirillales > Terasakiellaceae > Terasakiella > Terasakiella sediminum. Next base: position 38,828 of record NZ_JAWLVJ010000017.1, read on the forward strand.
CAGTCGGTAAAGCTTGCGCTTGAACGATCCAGTTCCGCTTCCGCCTGTTCCAAAAGGTCCTGCGGCAGAGAGCCACCACCCTTCATCCCCATCCCACCGACTTTTTCTTTCAGGCGGTTTGGCAGGCGGAAATACCACACACCACTGTCGTTCTTGGCTTTCTTCTTTTCACCAGAATATACGATGGTCACATCATCTTCTGTCGCTTCGCGGCGTTCAACACCGTTTGGTGCAGGTTCTTTGCGACGACGACGGTCCGGACCGTGATAGTTGTGAGTTGTGACAAACTGACGGGGATAATCAATCAATTCCATCAAACGTTTATAAACACTATCAACAGAAAACGGTTTCGCCAGAAATTCAGACACACCCATGTCACGTGCGGCGTTTACATAGTCATTATCGGCCGCGCCGCTCATCATCACAAAGGGCATAAAGCGGTTTGGCGATTCTTTCGCTGCACGGACCCAGCGTAACAGCAGCAATCCGTTTGCAGGTGACATCACAAGGTCTGAGATAATCAGGTCCACACCACCCGGGTTATTCGGTCCACCTGCCGTTTTCAGAAAGTCGATGGCCTGCACCCCATTTTCACAGGTTACCAGCTTTCGAATTTCAAAGGACCGCAACAGGTTAGACATTGTGTCGCGTACAAACGCGTTATCTTCAACCAACATCACTGAAAGACGATCTAAATGGTAGGTACCCACAGTAAATAACCCTTTTTGATTTATCCCTTTGTATATTTCTGCAACAATCAGACAGTATACGCAAGAGAAAGCGAACCAGATGGGTTTATTTCTCCAATCTTTTTTATCTTTTTCTAACCTTGCAACTGAACCAAAGCCTAGGTATCTTCTGCGCAACTTTTTTTGCCAGATATATAAAGGATTGACCCATGGCCGAAGTCGGTGGCATTGCAGGCGATCACCTGCGCTCATTTATCGAACGTATCGAACGTCTTGAAGAAGAAAAAGCGGGCATCGCAGCGGATATCAAAGATGTCTACGCCGAAGCCAAAGGCACAGGCTTTGACGTAAAAATCATGCGCCAGCTGGTACGCCTGCGCAAAATGGAAGACCATGATCGCTCAGAACAAGAAGAAATTCTTGATCTCTATAAGCGCGCATTGGGTATGGACTAAGTTTCGCCCAATACCAAAAATTTAAAGTGCCGATCAGTGAAATCTGTCGGCACTTTTTTTATGTGGATCAAGCTGCCGCTTTCGCACGGCTTAAGGCCCAAGGGCGATCATCGATGGGCAGGTGGATGAGGGCTGAAACCGCACCAACGCCAACACCGACCCACCAGACCAGATCGTACGACCCATAATGATCATACATATAGCCGCCGAGCCACACCCCTAAGAAGCCGCCCAACTGGTGAGAGAAGAAGACAAAACCATAAAGGGTGCCCATATATTTCAGACCATAAATCTGCGCCACCAGCCCCGAAGTCAGCGGCACCGTTGCCAGCCACAGCCCCCCCATGATGATGGAGAACAGAATCACGGTTTCCGGCGTCATCGGTGTCAAGATAAAGGCTGCCGCCACAATTGTGCGCAGACCATAAATCACAGCCAACAGATATTTTCTGGAATATCGATTGCCAAGCCAGCCGGATAGAACAGTCCCCATCACATTAAAGATACCGATCACAGCAATAGACGCTGCACCCAAAGCTGACGTCGTCGTAATCCCCATGGAATGGATCACACTGCCCGGGGACACAGGGCCACAAATCTCGGTGATAAAGGCTGGGAAATGCGCTGTGATAAAGGCCAACTGATAGCCACAGGCAAAAAATCCGATAAAGATAAACATGTAATTGCGATCACGCCCAGCCTGTTTCAAAACCGTGCTCAACGCCAGATCATCTGCTGCATCATTGCCCTTGCTCACTGCTGGTGCCTTAACGAAGGGCAGCACCAACATACTGGCCGCAACACCTCCCGCAAAGATTAAAAAGACATTCTGCCAAGTCATAAACTGCAACAGGGCTTCTGCAATCGGTGGGCCGATTATCTGCCCGGCAGAACCGGCGGCCGTCACAATGCCTAAGGCCATGGAACGATGCTTGTCAGACGTCGCACGCCCCACAATAGCAAGGATAACGCCAAAGCCTGTTCCGGCAATCCCGAAGCCAACCAACATTTCAAGGAACTGATGCTGCCCGGCAGTCACCGCGTAAGAGGACCCGATCAGACCCGCCATGTAAAACGCAACCCCCAGGACAATCGCTTTGCGGTCACCAAACTTTTCAGCAATGGCACTGAAGATCGGCTGCCCGATCCCCCAGAACAAATTCTGAATCGCAATAGCAAAGGAAAAGTCCGCACGCGGCCAGTTGAAATCTTCTGCAATAGGGATTTGGAAAATTCCAAAGGATGCACGAATGGCAAAGCTGATGAGCAGAATGAACCCACCAGCGATTAGAACCGGGGTGAACACACTATCTCTATGTTGTGTATCTGCTGTTGTCATCACGCACACCTTTATCCAAAAAAGCTTAGGCCGAAGATTGGCATTTCAATAAGTATTATTAACAGAGCCAAACCACTTCGAAGATCGAAATGTTCAGAACATATTGTTCACTTATTTTGGATAATCAAGAGAAGAATTGTCAGGCTACATTTGTGAGCGACGGTAAAAATAAGCCCACCATTCCTTGCCGAATGGCACCAGAATGCGCACGGTATAACCCTCATCACGCAGTTTGCGTTTGAGCTTGTTATTCACCCCATAAGGGATTTCAAATTCGAAATTATTGACGCTCCAGCCCTGCATATTGGCCATCATGATGATCTGTTCGGCCATATCATCATCTTCCAGGGCAAAAACCGGGGTGACCTGCTGGATCATGGCATCTTCGGACAAGAGAAAACGGGCGAGCTTCATATAATTATCAACGACCATTTCCTGGTCATCATAATAACGCGCATCCACTACGGCGGACGGTGTTAAGGACAAACGCACATTGCCGCCCTGAGAGATAATCGTCTTTACGTCTTCTTCACTGCGTGCAAGAGCTGCAGGAATCGTCACACAGGCATCAATACTTGCCCGGCTTATCATGCCATATAGCCCTAGGATACGCTGCATGGGCACACGTTCACTGGCATGCACCATCAACAGATTACGTTCACCTTCCTCGTGCCCATCCCCATAGCCCTGACGGTCTTCCACATCGCGCACAGAGGTACGATAGCCAAAGTTTTTGGCAATCTGGCGGCAATGAGTTTCCCCACCCTTGTTGGATTTAAGATAGCCCATTTCTGAGGGCATCAGGCTGATGCAGATTTCCAGACGTTCTTCATCCAGAATTTCCATCGTTTCAATCACAATAGCGACATTTTCCTGGATTTGTTCCACATCTTTGGTGGCTTTACCCAGATGATGCAAACAAACGTGATACCCCATATCCACCAGCTTGGCCGCCATTTCGATGGCTTCTTCGGCTGTGGTGGCGGGAACAAGTTTTTTCGCCATCCCATGCATCAACGGCGTATTTTGCGCAATAAAGCGCATCACAGACGATCCGGCGATTTGTTTTTTAAGGCCCATAGACTGAAACTCATTCCCTGATTTATGACTACAGGGTACGTGGCAGATCAGCTTTCTGCAAGACCTATACGCAGTTCCACCCTTAAAAAGCTTTCCAAAGCAATATCTTCGCCCAACAATCACATCAATCAATAACGACAAAAAGCCGCATCCCCATCAAGGGAAGCGGCTTTTTGTAAAGTCGTCTAAAAAAGACCTGCGTTAATCAGCCCTGGCGAGCCTTAAAACGTGGGTTCTTTTTGTTGATGACGTAAACGCGGCCACGGCGGCGCACAACACGGCAGCCTTTTTCACGCAGCTTTGCTGACTTCAAAGAGTTGCGAATCTTCATGATCTCGTATCCTCAAAACGTTGGCCCATCTCCTCTTAGATGAGCGGAGCCGGGAACATACGGAGATCACCTTATTGAGTCAACAAGGAAAATCCCCAACTAAAATAAATGGTGGGTCGTACAAGATTTGAACTTGTGACCTTTGCCATGTCAAGGCAACACTCTAACCAACTGAGCTAACGACCCATTTTCACCACCGATCCCCTGATGCATCATTGATGCCTCAATTCACGGTGGGGCGCTTTATAACGGTGACTCTCTAAAGGTGCAACAAAAAAGTTATATTTTTTAACCTTCAGACTCATTCTCGTAATTTTTGACGGCCAAATTCAGGTACATCTTTGCCGTATCCAAAATATCCGCCACCTTTTCGCAACGACATTGACACGCCAGTGGGTTATCCAAATTGACAGGCTGGCAATTCTTGCCCGCCTTGACACAAGGTGCACAGACATCGTCGCGGACGACCCGGATAATACTCTCAGCGGCGTCATTAAATTCGTTTGGGCGACTGTTCAACATAATCAGATTCCCAGTCTTTTTGGCAATTGAGTCTAAATTACTTACAGTTACATATTTTATACACCATCTAAACCCTAGGGGAAAAGGCTGGATTCGGTATAGTTCCTACTATCTTCAAGTATTATTTAACTTTATGCTATTGTGATATTCTCGCTTGCGCCAAATCAATGGCTGCGCTACTCAACCCTATCGACCGAGAATCAAAGATAACGAACAGATGGCAATCAAGGCAGCTTCAACAACTCAGCAGGAGACAGAGACACGAGACGCAATTGATGCGCCTTTCAATCTTCTGCGCCCCAAAAGCCAAAGCGCGCCTGTTATCTATGCTTCGCCCCACAGTGGGGATCACTATCCGCGCGACTTCATCAAAAGCTCCTTGCTTGACCCCATTGCGCTGCGCCGATCCGAAGATGCCTTTGTGCACGAGATTTATGAAAGCTGCCTGAAATTCGGCAGTCCGCTTTTAAAAGCAAACTTCCCGCGTGCCTATGTGGACCCCAACCGGGAACCGTTTGAACTGGACCCATCCATGTTTGATGAAGTGCTACCCTCTTTCGTCAATATCGATTCTGTACGCGCCCTTGCCGGGCTCGGCACTGTTGCCAAAGTGGTGACCAACGGGGCCAATATATATCGTGACAAATTAAAATTTGCCGAAGTGCGCCAACGGATTGAGCGACTTTATCACCCCTATCACGCGGCCCTTCGCCAAATGATTGACGATACCTGCGCGATCTTTGGTGGCTGCCTGCTGATCGACTGTCATTCCATGCCCTCGATCGGCGGGCCAATGGATCAGGATAATGGCAACAATCGTACCGATATTATCTTAGGGGACCGGTTTGGCACCAGCTGTGCGGAATGGATCAGCGATCTTGCGCAACAGATTCTCGAAGACCAAGGATTTGTGGTTAAACGCAATCGCCCCTATGCAGGCGGCTATACCACCTATCACTACGGCAATCCCAAACAACATGTGCACACGTTACAGATCGAACTGAACCGCGTTCTTTATATGAATGAAGAAAACATCACGCGCCTGCCCGAACTGCAGGACGTAAAACGTCGCATTCGCCCGTTGATTGAAGAACTCAGCGCCATTGATGCTCGATCCCTATAAGTAGCTGCCCTGCCATGACAAATATTCACATCCGCACAGCCGAAAAAAGCGACCTACCAGACATTCTGGACATTTACAGCTATTACATCAAAGAAACGGTCATCACCTTTGAAGAAATCATCCCGGACCTGGCAGAAATGGAACGGCGCTTTGATGAGATTGCCACACTAAACATGCCTTATCTGGTCTGTGTGCTGAACGGCCAAATCGTCGGCTACGCCTATGGCGGGGCTTTTCGCACCCGGGTTGCCTATCGCTTCAGCGTGGAACATTCCATCTATCTTGCCAAGGACGCGCAAGGACATGGCATTGGATCAAAACTGATGCAAGCCCTTATTACGGAACTGGAAAAACGAAATATCCGACAACTGATCGCCGTCATCGGCGATAGCAAAAATGAAGCTTCCATCGCGCTTCACAAAAAATTCGGCTTCGTCCACCAGGGCACCCTGCCCGCCACAGGCTATAAGTTCAATCGCTGGATTGATACGGTCATGATGCAAAAGACCTTGGGTGATGGCGATAAACGCGATCCAACCGGAACCGGACTTAATCTAAGTTAACTGAAATGACATTAATTAGTTTCCACGCGTTGTTACCTTTGTAAACGCGCCAATTCCCCTGCGTCAATATGTAGAAAAAAGAAAAGGCCCATCCGTAGATGAGCCTGAAAAGTTTGGGAGGAAACGTCCAAGAAAGTAAATTAACTTAAAAATAGTTTAAAAGCTAATTACTGAAAACGTATTAACCATAGGCAGAAAATAAAATCAACTGAATTTTGATTATTTTGTTATTTTTTCATTTCTCATCGCCTTTCATCAAAACTGGCATTGGCTTTGCTAGTTTTCAAACGAGACTCTGAACCTGTCCTGAACTGAGGAAGTAAAGCCATGCGATACCTCATCGTGTTTTTATTGATTTTCGCTATTAGCCAGACCGCACGCGCAAACGTAAGTGTGAATAAAAACATGGACTTATGCAAATCTGCAACCCACCAGTCAGAACGTCAGTTCAATATCCCGCGCAACCTTTTGCGTGCCATTTCTTTGACGGAGTCCGGGCGTTGGGTTGAAAAGGACAAGGCAAATATTGCCTGGCCTTGGACCGTTGCGTCCGGTTCGGCAGGCAAATTCTTTCAGACCAAATCAGAGGCCATTCAGCATGTCCGCGCGCTTCAGGCACAGGGAATCAAAAACATCGATGTAGGTTGCATGCAGATCAACCTGCGTTACCACCCCGATGCTTTTAAAGACCTGCATGAAGCCTTTGATCCGCACAGCAACACCCGATATGCGGGCGAGTTTTTATCAAAACTGTTTAAAAATACCAAATCCTGGAGCACGGCAGCCGGACATTATCATTCCAATGATCCATCCAAAAACATGTACTACCGTGAAAAGGTATTGGGCTTTTGGAACTATGCCAACCGCGAACCACAAGACACACACAGCAACCCAAAAAGCTACAAAGTCGCCCAGATCGACAACAGACGCACAGAACTATTAAACAACAACTTCAAGAAACGACTGTCCGCCCAACGCGCCGCCATTACCCGCAGCGAGAAAATGAGCGCGCAAATTTCAGACTGGCGTGACAATCGTCGCCTGTCCAAATTCGGTCAGGTCAATGCCGCCAAGAACCGCGCCCTTTATCAACAGAAAGAAAAGAAGCGCCTGATGGTGCCCAACAATACGTCCACCACACGCGGGCTTAAGCAACAGCGTGACTTTTCCAATCGCCGTTCGGCACAGTTAGATAAATGGCGCAAAACCGTTGCCCTGCCGGAATATGTCTCTTCCAGCAGCCGCACGACACAACCATCTACATTGTTGGACCGTTAAGGCGCATTCACCGCAATATTAAAAAGCTCTTCCGCATTTCGAAAGAGGAAGGCATCCGACTCCTTGATGCTCAGATAGCTCGACAGTTTCTTGAGTTTACGCAGCGTCCATTTATAGTTCTTCCACTGCATATCCCCACCAGATGATGCAAAAACCACCCGGCCGTCAGCTTTGCGCATAAAGGCAGCTACCTCACCTGTGGCACAGCTTTCCACCAGCGTATCGATTTCTGCACGGCCAAACCCAATCCAGAGATTGCGGTGGTTCTTTAACAGACGTTGCACCTGCACGAGATTGAAACGGGTAAAATTGCCCAGCACAAACATCTGGCCGGGCTGTTCCAGCAGTTTCTTTTCCAGCCCCAGCAGACCATGTTCCATCACGTTATCCGCCCAGACAACGGGGGCACCATCATGCCAGGGGGCCTGCCCCTGGATCACCAGGTCGGGGAAGACTTCTTCCAGGTCAGCAGGCTGATTGCCTTCTTCAGCCATGTCATTGGGGTAAAGAACCGTCTTTTCAACGCCATAGGTCAGCGCACGGTCCAGGTGCTGTTCCATATCATTTACCGCCACGACAGCACCAGCATCAAATACCAGCCCGCGAAAGCTATGCAGGACCGTGCAGTCATCGGCTTGTGCGGCCGTATTCATCGCCACACAGGATGTCACCACCAACGCAGAAAGTAGCCTTTGAAACGTCATTTCACCTGGGTCATTAATAAGTTCGGATGGCCGTTTAATACCCGAACCCCGTACCAAAGCAAAGCGGGAACCTCCCGCAGCCACGAAAAAATTTCCCGCACACCTGCCTTGGGCCCGTGCCTTGCCGCACGATAGCTTGCCGTGATTCCACAGGACCAAAAGGACAATCTCGCGCGCAACAGATGGGAGCGATCGCTCACCACAACAATCTGCGTCCATCCCTGCTGCTGGATCAACTTGCTGGCAAAGGCTGCGTTTTCAAGCGTGTTGCGGGATGTTTTTTCCAGATAGATTTTCTCTTTCTCAAAACCATAATCATTCGCGAGCCCGGCCATGACAGCGGCTTCGCTTTGCTGTTGACCTGGCTTGGTGACCCCGCCGCAAAACAACATATCCGCGCCACCCAAATCCTGGGCAATTTTTACACCGCTTTGGCATCTGCGCTTCATGCAGGGGCTGGCTGAACCATCATCATCAACGGCCGCCCCCAACACGACAACGACAGAATTAACCAATTTCTGCAAACTCTTTTCGGATCACATCCGTATGACTGCCGATTTCCGGAATTGCACCATATTCGATTTCTTCATCCACCCATTTGGCGGGTGGCGCAGGCAAATTAACCGGACCTGATGGCGTATCAATGGTGATACGGCGAAGGGCTGTGTGGCCGGAAAGGCCTGCAACCTCATTCACCCGACCAAAGGCAATTTTCGCTGCCAGAAGCTTTTCACACAAAACCTCACTTTCCTGCTGCAGGAATTCTTCCGCCACGGCTTTGTCCAGTTCTGGGCGGTTCTTTACGCGTGAAACACCGTCCTTATAGGGACCTTCTGTCGCCCAATCCGGTTGGCCCATGATATTTTCTGCAAAACTTTTCCATTCGCGCTCATTCTGGATGGAAATCACGATATTTACGCCATCTTTGGTCTCAAACGCCCCGTAAGGTGCGATGGAGGGATGGCGAAGCCCTACTCGTTTAGGCGCTTTGCCACCATAATCATAATGTAGTAAAGGAACCGCCATCCAGTCCGCCATCCCGTCAAACAGGGACACCGCAACCCCACTGCCACGGCCCGTAATCCCGCGTTTCAATAAAGCTTCCAGGATCGCCTGATAGGCGTTCATCCCTGCAGCAATATCACAAACGGAAACCCCGACGCGACCGGGTGCTTCTTCACTTCCGGTCAGAGAACACAATCCGGTTTCCGCCTGTACCAACAAATCATAAGCCTTCATCTGGGCTGCAGGTCCTTCTTCCCCATAGCCGCTGATATCACAGGTGATCAGACGAGGGTATTTAGCACGCAGTTCTTTTGAGCCGAAACCAGAACGGGCGGCCGCACCGGGGGCTAGGTTCTGGATAAAGACATCTGCCGTTGCCAGAACGCGATGAAGCAGGGCCGCATCTTCATCATCCTTGATATTCAGAACCAGCGATTCTTTACCCTTGTTCAACCAGACAAAATAAGCGCTTTCCCCATGGGCCACATGGTCATAGTGACGGGCAAAATCACCTTCGGGTCGTTCGATCTTGATCACACGGGCACCCGCATCAGAAAGACGCCCGGAACAATAAGGTGCAGCCACGGCCTGTTCCAGCGCGACAACCAGCAATCCATCCAACGGTTTTGTCATACTTTACTGCTTACTTCTAAAATCGATCACTTCGCCCTGATGGGTTCCGCCCATGGCATGACAGGCGCGCATGCGGGTATAAAACGGCGTGCGGTTGCGATCCGTTGTACATTGCACCAGTTTGTTGGCATTCGGCCCATGGTTAAAAAGATCCAGTTGCGAACGAAGTGTGCGCGCCTGTTCGCGTGCCAGTGCCATCTGCGCAGGTGCCATCACACTTTCCATCTTTTTCTGCAAGGCACCACTTCCCGGATAGCCTTGTTTCTTCGCCATTTCCGCCCAGCCCCAGGCCTGCACCAAGTCTCCACGCACGCCCTTGCCTTCTGTCAGAAGTTCTGCATAACGGTGTTGTCCTTCAGCACAATCCAGCAAGCCGGATTGATAAACCAGTTTTGCCCCGCCTTTGGGGTTAGCTTGTGTACCCTTTCCATCAATCAGCAAATTCCCCAGTTTGACATAAGCCATCGCGATGCCTTGATCTGCCGCCTGACGATAGAGGAATCCGGCCGAACGATAAGCAAGGCGTTTTTCTTCAAAGTGCGCGCGAAACAGGATATCTGCACTGGGCAATGCGAGCTTTTGTTCATCAAAAGTCAAAGCAGCCAGTGGTTTCAGAAATAAACAATTATAGTGCCATTGCTGTTCCGGGGCGAGCCAGAGCAAACGATGACTGATCCGTTCGCGATGATCCGGCCTGACATGTTTTTCAGAGACGACCGCAGGCAGGTTCGCTGGCGATGGCAGCGCACAGGCAGAGGCCATTGATAACAGACACATTATGGACAGGATGCGCAACATCTGGTGTGATCTCACTATATTCATGTTTATTCCAGTCTCTCACTATATCCAAACTTTATAAATGAACCCCTAACAAAGTAAAAAACTTCATCTCACCAGCGTGACAGCGTCAATCAGGACTGCTATGCTTTTAAAAACAAACAATCGTTGGGTGATAAACACGTGTCCGGTCAATTTGAACTACAAGTCAGAAGCGGTAGCCGTTGGAGCTTTCATTCCCTGAAGAACAGCGAAAGTGAAGCTGTGCAGGAAGCCCGTCAATTGCTGAAATCCAAAATTGCAGATCAGGTCCAGGTGATCGCCCGTGATGCCAAAGGCAACGAAGACATCCGCTTTGACGAAGATCAGTCCTCGGTCAAGAAAAAGGCTGGGATCGGACATATCGAAGATTCCCCCGTCTGGAACACGGTGGACGACCTTTATACCGAAGAAAGCCGTATCGTTCTGCGCCGATTGTTGCGCGATTATTTTGATCAGGAAGCGATTTCACCTTCTGAAATCCTCCATACCTACCGCGCGATGGAAGCCTTTTGCGATGATCCGCTCTGTGGCAGCGCACTTGATCGCCTGGCGACTATTCAGGCCGTCAAAGCCAAGGAAAATGAACAGGAACGCCGTGACAAACTCTATGACCTGTTTCAGGGTGTTCAGGAAAAAGCCCGCAGTTCTGGCAATGATGATATCCGCCCGGGTGAATTAAACAATTATCTGGCCGAAGCGGGCGATATCAAAGACCCGGCGGTACGTTTCCGCGTCATGATGTCTTTATCCCAGCCAACAACACGCGCAACCTCCTGGGAAGCAAAACTCAGCGTTTTGTTTGATCTCCTCGGTGATGTCAAACCGGAAGACCTGCATGAAAACACATCCCTGTTACTGGATGACCTGATCTCGGAAATGTTTGCCATGCCGACGGTCATTCAGGATATGCTGGGACAACAGCCCGACCGATATAACGCCATGAAAGTCCTGATCCAGATGTGCATCGCCAAATATGAAGCACGTAAATGGGATACCGCCGGGCTGAAACGGATCAGTGAATTGATGCGCAAACTGCCCATGGTTCATTGCCGCACGGCCCTTGCCAATCAGGTTGAACAGATGCTGCGCAACCGCTCTGCCCTGACCAAAGGCGATATGCTGGAAGAAAAGCATGCCTTTAAGGAACTGCTGCCCCTGTTTATCGCTAAAAACGGATCCATCCTCGGCGGTGAAGGCATGGCCGAAGCCCTCACTATGTGTGGAACCCGCAGCCATAACCGGGACCGCTCCCTGGATAAACCAGCCGAAGCAATCAATCATATTGTGGAAACGCTGCAGGCCCCAATCCTGCAACTGCGCTATCTGCTGACCTTATCTAAATCCCAGTTTGGCAAAGACTGCGCCAATATCGTCAGTGACTTTATCCCGTCTTTCATGGATGGGCCGGAACATGTCCATGACGTGGTTCATTACCGCCTGCCCTTAAAGCGCAAACTAAAGATTTTATCAGGCCTACAGAAAATGGCTTTAGAAGTAGAATTACCTGGCGGCGTTAATATGCAATTGGTCGAATGGCTGGATGATCTACTTTACAACTTCCTGGATGAAGAACGTATCATTGATAAAATGGACAGCCCGGAAGAACCGCTCTTTATACGCGCAACCAACCTGCTGCAATTCTGTGCCTCTGGAATGCTGATTGAAGGCAAGACACTGAATTGGGTGCGTGAACGGGTGCAAGACCACCTGCGCCAGCCAAATTTCGTGGAAAAATTCACCGAAGCGGCGGACAGTCAGCGCAAACAAGAAAAAATGATTACCCAGCTGCACATCATGTTGAAAAAAGCGGGCTTAAAACAATAATCCCTCTTGCAAATCCCCCATGGCAACGATAATGTGTGCCCGCCTTCATAAAAGGCACACACTTGCAGTGCGGGCGTGGTGAAATCGGTAAACACAGCAGACTTAAAATCTGCCGACCTTTTGGTCTTGGCGGTTCAAGTCCGCCCGCCCGCACCAAGTAATTTCAAAGGCTTAGCCCCAAAAGGGCTGAGCCTTTTGCTTTTAGGAATTTGGCCGGGCTAGTGTTTTAAACGTCAAATGAAACGGCATGTAATTTCATGCAACGCATTTTTTGCATCGAAGAGATCAAAACGGCCCCCTTAAAATTTTTTAAGGACCACGCAGCTCGTCTTGCTCGATGTCGCTTTGAATTTTCAAACACACGCAGGTGGTATAAGACCAAGCGGCGCGAAGTTCTTGCTCGCAGGTAGAACGATCGCAGCTTTGACTAAAAGAATAACAGATATGCATCAAGTCATGACAAAATCAGTCTTTCTTGTCCCAGCCATCTTTAATGTCGCAAATCTCGTCCTGAATTTTACAGAAAGTCGCAACCAGTTCTGGGTCGAAATGGTTCCCCGCACTTTTCCGGATTTCAGCCATAGCTTCTTCCACAGGCCAAGGTTCTTTATAGGGACGACGCATGGTCAGGGCATCAAAGACATCCGCAATTGCAACCACCCGTGCTGTCCAGGGAATATCATCACCTTTCAACCCTGATGGATAGCCTGACCCATCCCATTTTTCGTGGTGGCTCATGGCAATTTCAGCAGCAATTTTAAAAACCGGATTGGTGGAATGAGATAAAATATCTGATCCGATTCTTGCATGTTCCTTCATCAATTCCCACTCATCCCCTGTCAATTTTCGCGGGGCCTTCAGAACACTATCGGGAATACCAATTTTACCAGTATCATGCATCGGGGCGGCCAGTTCGACAATTTCTGCATATTCTCTGGATGCCCCAGCCGCCATCGCCAGGGCTTTGGCATATTCCGCCATACGCCAGATATGATGTCCGGTATCCGTGTCATTATAATGCCCGGCTTCCCCAAGCATACGAATAGCAGCTTTAGCCAGTTCCTTTAACTGTTCAGCCTGCACAAGCGAGAGGTGAGTTTCCACCCGTCGAAGAACCACAGAAGGCGTTATGGGTTTACGGATATAATCAACCGCGCCCACATCAAATCCCTTGTTTTCGTCAACTTCTTCTGTTTTTGCAGTTACAAATATAATGGGAATATGCGCTGTCTGGGGATCAGATTTCAGCTTCTCGCATACCTCAAACCCATCCATGCCCGGCATCATAACATCCAACAAGATAAGGTCAGGATTATCCTTATTCGCAATTTTTAGCGCGACCTGTCCGTTCAGGGCTGCCTTGACACTGTAATCAGTGATCAGCACTTCCTTTAAAACATCGATATTTTCGGGCGTATCATCAACGATCAGGATTTTCTTTTTAAACTTCTTATCCATTGACTGCTCCTTACCCCTCTTTCTCAAAAACAGCCATTACCGGCTCCAGCAAGGTCGTGGCCTCTTCAAACTGATAACGCTCAATCTTTTTGCCGATCTCTTTCAGGATGGTACGGGTTTTCCCATCCATATCGGCCAACAGCATCTGTGTGATTTTTTCTTCTGCTTCCACATCAAAAGATTCGAGCAATTCCTTCAATCCCTGAAGCTGGCTATAAATCTGATCCGTATCGGCAACCGCATATTTCCCGGCTTGGCTCGCGCCTTCATCAAAGAAACTTTCAATCCGGTTGATCAAATCAGATGTCTGAAGTTCGATATCGGAAAAAACCGTTGTCACCGCGGCTGGTACGATTTCTTCCAATCCCAATTCCACTTCCAGCGAGCGTGCCGTACTTTCCAGATTTTGGGCACCAATGGTGGCAGCCAACCCTTTTAAGGTATGGGCAATCCGTCCTGCTGTCAGATAATCACCTGAGGAAATGGCACTCCCCAAATCCCCTTTCATCCCCTGTGCGACAAAGCAGAATTTTTTCAGCAGCTCGTTATAAAGATCAACAGCATTGCCAAAGTTCGCAATGCTGTCCTGAACATTCAGCCCTTCAATTTCAGGATGTTCAGCATCTTTGACCTCACGCATGCGCGTGATCGGAAGGTCGCGTTCTTTATGTTCAATCACCCGCAACAAGGTGGAAAAAAGCGTGTGCACATTGATCGGCTTGGCCACATGATCATCCATCCCCGCAGAAATGGCGGCCTTTCGATCTGCCACCATGGCATTTGCCGTCATGGCAATGATGGGCAAATTTTCATGAGCTTGACTAGACCGGATGATCCGTGTCGCTTCATATCCCCCCATAATCGGCATTTGGATATCCATCAGGACACAATCAAAATCCGCCCCTTTCAACATCTGAATGGCTTCATGCCCATTACCAGCGACTTCAACAAACAACTTGGCGTTTTCAAGTAACTCCCGCGCGACCTGCTGGTTAAGTTCATTATCTTCCACCAACAAAATACGTGCCCCCTGGATAGGAGTCAGGGCTTCAAACTCTTGATCAGTCTGATCCAAATTTTGCAGTTCAGACATCACTTCATGGCCAAACACTTCAAGGACAGTATCAAACAGGTAAGAAGGATCGACGGGTTTTTGAATGTAGGCATCAAAAGGCCGTCCCTCCATCAGCGTCAGGGCAATCTCTTCTTCTTCATTCGACACAACAATCTTTTTGTCGATCCTGTCATCCAATGCGACAATGAAAGCCTGCGCCTCTTCCCCGCATCCAGCTACACCATCCGCCGGGCAGGCAACCAACAGGTCATAATGTTCCTTGGATATTGCGCCGGGATCCATGGTGGAAACCACGTCAACCGACAAACCGCAATCTTTCAGGTATTTTTCAATAGCGCGGCTTGAAATCGGGTCGGCACTACATAGCAATACAGATTTCCCATCCAGATATTTGGGCAGGCGATAATCTTCTGCAGACAGTTCTGAATTCAACGCCAACCGAACATGGAAGGAAAAGACCGTTCCCTTCCCATATTCACTTTCAACCGAAATATCCCCGTCCATCCTGCGCACGAGATTGCGAGCAATCGCAAGCCCGAGGCCTGTGCCTTCATATTTGCGGGTATCAGATGTATCGACCTGGGTGAAAGGCTTAAACAGCATTTCCTGCTGCTCATCCGTCATGCCGATCCCGCTGTCGCTTACAGAAAATTCCAGAATGACATATCCATCGTCGCCCTCACGTTGATCAACACTGACAACCACATGCCCCTGATCGGTGAATTTAATCGCATTATAAGCCAGGTTCAGCAGAATTTGCCCCAGCCGAACGGGGTCCCCCATAAAATTTTCAGATAAATTGGCAGATCGCTTAATAACGAACTCCAGTTTTTTCTCCCGCACTTTTTCTGCAACCAGGTTTGACAGATTCTGAAAAACCTGCCCCAGCGTGAAGGGAGTGTTTTCGATATCCATCTCGCCGGCTTCGATCTTGGAAAAATCAAGGATGTCATTGATGATCCGCAGCAAAGCCAGAGCGGAATGATGAATTTTCTGGAGATATTTTTTCTGTTTGGGTGATGGCGAGGTATTGCGCATGCAAAGGTCAGTCAAGCCGATCACAGCATTCATGGGTGTGCGGATTTCGTGGCTCATGGTCGCAAGGAAAGCCGATTTTGCCTTATTCGCCTTATTCGCATTTTCCACTGCCACACTTAAGGCTGCCGTGCGTTCTTCAACCCGTTGTTCCAGCCCTTCCAGGGTCAGGCGCAGTTCTTGATTGACCTCATAGACTTCACGGCTTTTGACCTCCAGGACACGTTCAGCCTCCTTTCGGGCTTCGCGCTCACGTTCAAAACGTTTTTTCCACTTCTCCGCTTCGTCCATGATCACTCTCAAACAACGCTAACGATAAATTGAACCTTATTGCTTCCGTCGATATCATTGCGTTGAATGGTGACTTCTTCTTTAAAATGATCCGCACAGCCTGCAATCAAACCATGGGCCAGATCACCAAAAGGGCGCACAGATGAATAGTTCATCTCAAGCGTCTTGGTATCTTTGCGGATACAATCAAATGTCGGCAGTTCTGCATTGGGGTATAGTTTGCGAACTTCGGTATGGATACGATCTTCAATCCCTTCCAGAAAATCCAGCGAGGAGGTCATCCCTTCAAAAAACATGGGATATTTGATGGAGAATTGATGAAACAGATGGGCACCAAAGACACGGATCAAATCGGCGATTTCAATATTTGTTTCTTTACTCAGCTCCACCACCATCTTGACCAATGTGGCATGATCATAATCCCCTACCGCCGTGAATGAACCGGAATGATCATCACTAATGGCGTCCAGCAGTTTATCGGAGACATCAAACGAAAACTTTTCTTCGACCATTTCCAGAAATTCGGTAAAGACAACTCCAAGCATAGCAACTTCTCCTGTTCATTCCGGCTGAGTATAACTTGAGCATAACGTTATATATTCCGTCAATCAATATAAGAGAGCAGCAAAAACCCAACCCTTGATACACGTCACAAAAAAATCAGACCTTTCAAAAAACACATGGCGCTTCGCGCTGTCTCTCCCTATATCATGGCCTCTTGATCAATCACTTCCTGTACAGACCATGAAAACACCGATTACAATCCTGACAGGCTTCCTTGGAAGCGGCAAATCCTCCCTGCTTTCCCAAATCCTGAAAGACCCTGCCTTTTCCAATTCCGCCGTGATCGTAAATGAATTTGGCGAGATTGGACTGGATGATTTTCTGGTCACCCATGCCGAAGAACAGGTCATGGAAATGACCACAGGCTGTCTGTGCTGCACCATTCGCGGCGATATTGCTGATACGTTGTTTGAGCTATGGACCAAACGAAAAACGGGCGAGCTGCCAAATTTTGATCGCATTATCATTGAGACAACCGGGCTGGCGGACCCCGCCCCGGTCATTCAGACCATGATGACGGAACCGCGCATCTTTGCCCGTTTTGGCCTGAGCGGAGTCATCACCACCGTTGATGCCACCAACAGCCTTTCGACCATGGAATTTCAGAAAGAAAGCGTCAAACAGATCGCCGTGGCAGACAGGCTGGTCATCACCAAAACAGATTTGGAAATTGAGAACACGGCACTTGCTGACCTGCAAAGCCAGATCATCACCCTAAACCCAACAGCAGATGTAATGGTCAAGAATGCCCCGGACTTTGATCTGGAAAAACTTTTTGATACCAAGCTGTTTGATAAAACCAGCAAGACGGCCGACGCACAAAAATGGCTGAATTTTGAAAAACTTCCCCATGATCACCACCATCATCACGACCATGCGCATGACATCAACAAACATGGCGACCATATCGAAACTTTCAGCCTGATCATTGAGGACCCCGTTCCCGGTCAATCCTTCATCGCTGCCATTCAATCTCTGGTCACCGCCCACGGACAGAACCTGCTGCGGATCAAAGGCATCGTCAACTTACAAGATCGCCCCCACAAACCCTACATCCTCCACGGCGTCCAACACATCTTCCACGAACCGTTTGAACTCAGCAACTGGCCGACAGAAGACAAACGCACCAAGCTTGTGTTTATCACAAGGCATTTGCAAAGAGAGATGGTTGAGAAATATTTTGAGGGTTGGCTGTCTAATACGTCATCTTGAAATCCACCACCCTTAAGCGGCGGATGACGGTGTACAACAGAGAATGATAAAACCGCTGTAAAAACGTCGGTTCGCCATTCGCCATTTCCTGGACGAGTTCATGATCAACAGATTTGACGACAACATCGCCTTTGGCGATCAGGGTGGCACTCGCGCCCATATGGTCGATGAAGGACATCTCGCCCACTGTGTCACCCGCTGTTAAAGGGGTGGTGAGGTCAACTTCCTTGCCGCCTTTTGCCAAGCGGACCACGCGGACTTCGCCTGCCAGAATGACCATGATCTGGCCCTGATCATCGCCTTCGCGCATCATCACTGCCCCATCCTGATAAATCAGGTCACGTGATTTTTCGAGCAGCTTTTGCACTTCTGTTTCAGTCAGTTCCTGAAACGCACGCTGAAAGGCAATTTTTGACATCCTTGATAAGCTCCCTGATCCCTATATTATAATTCTTTTCCGGCGAAATTATCGGCAAAGGACATGGGGTCGAAATCGGGTTTCCCGAAATACCATCCCTGCCCGTAATCAATGCCGCAATAAAACACCTGATTGGCGATATTCTTGTCTTCAACCATCTCCGCAACCGTATGCACGCCCGCGCTTGAACACATGGTCGCCATGTTGCTGAGCATGTCATGCCCGCGTTTATTGGCGCAAGCCCGTTTGATTACAGGGCCATCAAACTTGACCACATCGACTTCCAGCGCATTGAGATAATCAAAACTGGCCGCCCCTGCCCCAAAATCATCAAGGCAGAATTTGATACCTTTTTGCCGGAAGGCCTGAATGATCTTGTTGGCCTCATCCAGTTGGGAAACTTCGGCTGACTCTGTCAATTCAAACATCAAACGCTTGTTTAAGTCAGGCGAACCCGCAAGTAATTGCAGGACGCGTCCCACAAACTGCTGGTTCAGCAAAGACGAACCCGACATATTGATCGCAACAGGCGGAATGGTGGTGCCACGCGCTTTATAATCTTCAATAAACCGCACCGTCTTTAAAAAGACTGCATAGTCAAAATCCTGAATGAGCCCGAGATTTTCCGCCATGGTGATGATCTGGAAAGTATTGCGCGCTTTGTCCTGATCCTTGAACCGTGACAAAGCTTCAAAGTGATGGACACGCCCGACACGCAGATCACAGATGGGCATAAAGGCGATATCGAAGTCTTTTTCTTCGGTGACATGTTTGATGTATTTCACGGTTTCAACCGTGTCGCTCATCATCTCATCCAGCGCGTCCGACAGCTTGCCCGTACTAACCTTTTGCCCGTCGGTGCAGAATTGGGACATAGAATGGATCAGTGCTTTTGCCACCTGGCCTTCGGTCATCCCCGCGTTATCCGCATCCAGCGTCAGAGATTTACTTTCCAGATTTTCACCTTCCGGCAGGTACGGTTTGGCCGCATCTTCAATGTCCGCATTCACCTGATCGGTATCCACATCATTGGTATGGGCAAAGCCGAAACTGTCTTCATTCATCTGACCAGCCGTATTGCCGCCCAATGAATATTTTTTCAGCGCATCACAGATAGACGTGGTCAGTGCCTTCTTATCGCTTGCCCCGATATGTTTGAACAGGTCCTTCAGCTTCTTGATCCGAACCAGCGTGACCTGGCCTTCAATCCCCTGGGCTGTCAGCATTTCCAGCTGGCGTGCGGCTTCCTGTGAAAATTCTTCCTGATTTAAGATTTTACCGGGTTCAGCGTTCGACGTATTTTCCGGCACGGCTGTGATGATCTTGATCGCGAGAAACGTATGGTTTTCAAATTCCGGGGCACGATAGCCCGCAACCAATGTCGGCAGTTCCATCCCCTTGATCCCTTTTAAAGACAGTGGCGCATCATCAATGCGTTGATCGGCATTTCCCTGCATCAGAGCCTTGAACAGTTCGACCAGCGAGTCTGCGACATAATCAGTGAAGGTTGCGCCTTCCAGCTGTTCGGGTGTTTTGCCCAACAAGGCTTCTGATGCGCCTGCGACAAAGACCACCTTCATCTCTTCATCCAGTTCAAACAGCAGATCGGCCCGGCAGAAAGCCAGTTTTACGAACCTGTTTCGTTCCAGTCTCAGGGCATCCAGTTCAGCCATCGCAAACAGCAACCAAATCAATTAAGGATAGTGTAGCTTAGGCATAATCGATCAAAAAATCTACTGTCTATATATGTAAGTCTTTGATCAAACTACTTTCTCTAAGCTGGACCCAATAAAATAGAAGTTTCACTTTTTCTGACCCCATCCATCCCACGCACTTTGGAAACCAGCAAGTTCATCTCTGCCATGGAAGAGACTTCCAGCTCCGCCACCAGGTCCCAGCGCCCGTTGGTGGTATGGACCGCCTTAAAGCCCGGGATTTTCTTAATGGTGCTCATGGTTTTGGCGTAGTGATGTTCGCCCAGTTCCACCAACATGATGGCACGGATCATGTCGGTGGCTTCCGCATCACGCAGGCGGATGGTGAAGCTTTTAATCACCCCGGATGAAATCAGTTTGTCCAGCCGGGTCTGCACCGTGCCGCGTGCCACCCCTAAAATTTGCGCAAGCTTGGGGGTCGATGCCCGGCCATTCACCCGAAGTTCGGCAATCAGTTTTCGATCCAGATCATCCATTTTACGCACCACTACTTTCATTAAAGTCAAAACTACTGACTAAAAAGTCAATTATTCACCAATTTTCTACAAAAATGATGTTTTAGTCAACAGCCTGTGCAGATACCATTTTTGTAACGGTTAAATCCGAAAGCAGGAAAACGCGCGTTCCTTTCTTCTACACCCTTTTGACTATTCGACCTCTGATAAGGAGCATGACATGAACAAACTAGCCCCCTCACAACTGGCCATGGTGCCTTTTGTCAGCGTTGATAACATGATGCAGATCATCAAGACTATCGGCCTTGAAACTCTGCTCTCTGAACTTGCCGGTTATATCGAAGAAGATTTCAAACGCTGGGAACAGTTTGACAAAACACCCCGCGTCGCCGCCCATTCCAGCGAAGGCGTGATTGAACTGATGCCAACCTCGGATGGGGAAACATACGGTTTTAAATACGTCAATGGTCACCCGAAAAATCAGGCCGAAGGGTTTCAGACCGTCACGGCCTTTGGTGTGTTATCCAATGTATCCAACGGCTATCCGGTTTTGCTGACAGAAATGACCATTCTGACGGCGCTTCGCACCGCTGCAACCTCTGCCGTTGTTGCAAAACATCTGGCCCCTGAAAATGCCAAGACCATGTGCCTGATCGGCAATGGCGCGCAATGTGAATTCCAGGCTTTGGCCTTTAAAACCATTTGCGGCATTGAGACGGTCAAGCTTTATGACATCGACCCAGCCGCCACTGCCAAGGCAACGCTGAACCTGCAAAATCAGGGGCTGAACGTTATTCCGTGTAAAACAGCTGAAGAGGCCATCGAAGGTGCAGAAATCATCACCACCTGCACCGCTGATAAAAAATACGCAACCATCCTGACGGACAATATGGTCGGCGCAGGTCTGCATATTAACGCTATAGGTGGGGACTGCCCAGGCAAGACGGAACTGCATAAAGACATCCTGCTGCGATCCGACATTTTCGTGGAATACCCACCCCAAACCCGCATTGAAGGCGAGATCCAACAACTGGATGACGACCATGAAGTGACCGAGATCTGGGAAGTCATGACAGGTAAGAAAGAGGGACGCACAAGCGCCGGGCAGATCACGCTCTTTGACGGTGTGGGTTTTGCAACAGAAGATTTCTCTGCCCTTCGTTACATCAAGGAACAGCTTGAACGTACAGGCAATTATGTGGAACTTGACCTGCTGGCTGACCCGGATGATACCCGTGATCTCTTTGGCATGGTCCAACGCGGCATGGGGGTGCAGGATGCTGCGTAAAGAACGAAACTCAGTACAGGCCCCACCGTCCATCATCATGATCCGCCCGCACCAGTTCAAGGTCAACCCGGAAACATCGGTGGACAATGCCTTTCAGGTTGCCGTGCAACCTGATGATGCCCATTCATCACAAGCCTTTGAAGAGATTTCACTGGCCGCCATCCATCTGGAAGACCAGGGCATTCAGGTTCATCTCTTTGATGACACCAACACCATCACGCCGGATTCAGTCTTCCCCAACAACTGGTTTTCCACCCACAGCGGGGGCCATGTTGCTGTCTACCCCATGAAGGCAGAAAACCGACGCCTTGAACGCCGTCAGGATATTCTTGAAATGCTCAAGAAAAATTATCGCGTGCAGGACATCATCGACTATTCCGGGCTGGAAGAAGACAATCTGTTTTTGGAAGGCACAGGGGCCATGGTGCTGGATCATATTGATCGCGTGGCTTACGCCGCCAAATCAGATCGCACCAGCCAGATCGTACTGGAGAGGTTCTGTACCCATTTTAACTTCGAACCCATGGCCTTTTCTGCTGTCGATAGCAAGGGCGTGCCGATCTATCACACCAATGTTTTGATGTGTATCGCCACAGACTATGCGCTGATCGGCCTGTCCATGATCAAAAACCCGGATCGCCGAAATGAAATCATTCAGCGTCTGGAACATTCCGGTCGCCGCGTGATTGATCTCAGCGAAGATCAGATCGGGAAATTTGCCGGAAATGCCATTGAACTGCAGGGCAAAAGCGGGCGCATTCTGGCCCTGTCCCAGACAGCATACGACGCTTTAACGGACGATCAAAAAGCCATCATGCGCGAAAGCACCAAACTGGTGCCACTGAACATCCCAACCATTGAAATGGCAGGCGGGTCCGTTCGCTGCACCATTGCCGGCATTCATTTATCTGCCCGTCACTAAAGACAGGCTTTTCTACCTCAACAGGGTGATCTTTCAAACGGAGAAAAATACATGAAGAAAACACTTTCCCTTCTTTTTAGCGGCCTTGTGGCTTCCACCATCGCAACATCCGCCGCCATGGCCGCCAGCACGCTGGAAACCGTGCAGAACCGTGGAACACTGACTTGTGGTGTAACTATTGGTGTGCCCGGCTTTTCGCTGGCTGATGAAAACGGTGTTTGGCGCGGGCTGGACGTGGATGTATGCCGCGCTGTGGCTGCTGCCGTTGTGGGAGACGCACAAAAAGTAAAATTTGTCCCATTGACTGCCAAAGAACGGTTCACTGCCCTGCAGTCAGGCGAGGTTGATATCCTGTCACGCGTTACCACCTGGACACATACTCGTGATACATCCCTGGGTCTGAACTTTACAGGCGTTAATTATTACGACGGTCAGGGGTTTATGGTTCAAAAAGAACTGGGCGTTAACTCGGCGCTTGAACTGGATGGTGCCTCTGTTTGTATTCAATCAGGTACAACAACAGAACTGAACCTGGCTGATTATTTCCGCCTCAACAAAATGCAGTTTAACCCGGTTGTTTATGATACCGCCGAACAGACCATTCAAGGGTTTGCAGCGGGTCGTTGTGATATCCTGACATCGGATCAGTCCCAGCTTTATGCCCTTCGTTCCAAACTGGATAACCCGGATCAGGCCATGATCCTGCCGGAAGTGATTTCCAAAGAACCATTGGGTCCAGTTGTGCGCCAGGGCGATGATCAATGGTTCAACATAATCAAATGGACATTGTTTGCTGTCATCAACGCGGAAGAACTGAACGTCACCCAGGCCAATGTGGATGATCAGCTGAAAAGCGCAAATCCAAACGTTCAGCGCCTGCTCGGCACCTCCGGTGATGCAGGTGTCAAGCTGGGCCTCACCAATGACTGGGCCTATAAAGCCATCAAACAGGTCGGGAACTATGGTGAGATGTTTGACCGTAATGTGGGTCCAAAAACCCCGCTGCAAATCGCACGCGGTCTGAATGCGCTCTGGTCCAAAGGCGGTCTGCAATACGCCCCACCCGTTCGCTAATCTGAACATGACCTAATGAAAAGGGTGTGCACTCCGGTGCCACCCTTTTTTGTGCCTTAACGAAAAATTAGATGATTAGACTGATCCTAATAACCATCTCCTCATGATTTTTTTGACGAATTGGTCAAAAAAGACTAAGATCATCCATAAGTAGCACTAAAGCTACGTCTTGATGGATAAACAGTAGAAGATTGTTTATTGGCGGTATAACACATGGCACAAAGTCGCACGCTGGTAGAAGACCAGATCAGTGACAACGCAACGGTAATTGACGTACGCGCAAGTGATAACACAAGCGTGGATATGACTGATGTTGCCTGGCTTACAGAAGCCTCATACACACGTTTCGGACCTGACCTCGTTTTAGAGAGTGAGACAGGCGAACGCGTCTTCCTTATTGGCTATTATGAAACAGAAGCCCCCATGGATCTGGTGGGCATGGGCGGCAGTAAAATCCCGGCCCATATTGTTGATGTACTGGATGGATCACAAACACCCGGTCAATATGCCCAAGTCGGGAATGCGGCGGGGGCCGAACCCATTGGTCAAGTTGAAACGGCAGATGGTACGGTCTTTGCCGTGCGTGTGGATGGCACCCGTGTTGCCCTAAAACAGGGCGATGACGTCTTTCAGGGCGACACCATTGAAACGGGCGAGGATGGCATTGTCGGTCTGACCTTTGCCGATGAAAGCACCCTGTCACTGGATGGTGATGCGCGTATGGTCATTGACGAAATGGTCTATGACCCCGGCACCCAGGATGGATCTGCCACCATGTTTGTCCTGCAAGGCGCCATGAGCTTTGTTTCCGGCAGTATCGCCAAAGCCAACCCGGATGCCATGAGCATCGACACCCCCATTGCCACCATCGGTATCCGTGGAACCTCCGTTCTGGTTTCTGCCAAAAATGCAGACGTCACCCCTGATCAGGCTGCGGGCGGGAACGACGGGCCACAAGTATCCGTCGTCATGCTGCCAGAAGCCAACAGTGATGGATCCGTCTTTACGGGTGAAGCGGTTATTTCCACCAGCGCAGGATCACAAGTGATCTCTGGCGGCTTTCAGGGGACAGCTATTTCCAGCCCAAGCCAAACACCATCTGCCCCGCAAACCGTTTCCCTGATGGAAGTCGGACGTGTCTTTGGTTCAGTGGTTAGCGCAAACCCCAACAAAGGAAGTGTCCCCACCACCCTGCGTCAGGCCGTAGAAAAAGTACTGGTGCAGATGGATGCGGAAAAGCGCGTCAATGACGCGAAAAAAGAAGCAGAAAAACTGCAAAAAGAAATCGCAGAAAAACAAGCCGCTGGCGAAGATACAGCCGAACTGGAAGGCGAACTGGCCGCAGCAGAAGGCCAAGCGGAAGAAGCCGCCCTTGATTTGCAAGGCGCTGCGGCTGAAGTTGGCGAACTTACAAACCAACTGGGTGAAGAACTTGGAGTCACAGGCCTGGATACGACGGATAGCTTAACAGGTGCAGATCTTGACCCCCTTGATACAGGAAATGGCAATAACCAAGATGGTGACGGCAACCAAAGAGTCATTTTAGATGATGGCGACGATGGCACGGGTAACACGGATGGCGACGGTAATAACGGCGAAATTATTGTGGCGCCGCCACCTCCTCCACCCCCGCCACCACCTCCTCCCCCTCCACCGCCGCCACCGCCGCCACCGCCACCGCCGCCCCCCCCCCGATCCTCCGAGCGTGGTTACACCTCTTTCAGCGTCAACAATGGAAGACAGCACACTTACGCTTTATGAGAGTGCAATTTTGACCTCACACATGAGCGCAAATACAGCAGAAATTACTGCTCTGACGGTCAGTAGCGTTAACGCATCTGTCTCACAAGGGTCAGATTCTTCAGGGCGCTATTGGGTAATTACACCGATTACCGATTTCAACGGAAACTTGGAAATTGACATTACTTTTAGGGGGGCCGGTTATATCGTAACTGACTCTTTAGGTGACGTCGCAATAACTGCCGTCAATGATGTACCCGTTTTAAACACCAGTGCCATGACCCTGCTGGAAAGTGCAACCCAGGTCATCACCACAGCCATGCTGAACGTGACAGATGTAGAAAATGACGCGCTGACTTACACAATCAATACCACGACATCCAATGGTGCCGTAAAATTGAATGGCACCACGCTGTCAAATGGACAGAGCTTTACCTCTGCCGACCTGGCCGCCGGATATGTCACCTATGTTCATGATGGCAGCAACACCACCAGTGACAGCTTCAATTTCACCGTGACAGACGGCAATGGCGGCACACTTTCTTCCCAATCCTTTGCCATTACCGTCACCCCAACCAATGACACCCCTGTTGTCAACAATGCAACAGCCACATTGGCGGAAGGCGCAACCCATACCCTGACAACAACGGATTTAAATGTCACGGATGGAGATGGCGATGCGTTGACCTATACGGTCAATAGCATCCCGGCAAATGGTGAGCTAAAGAAAAGCGGCATCACCATTGCCAACGGGCAGACCTTTACCTCTACTGATCTGGCAGCGGGCTATATTACCTATGTGCATAACGGTGGGGAAACCACCAGTGACAGCTTCAACTTCGACATCTCAGATGGAACTGCCACTGTTTCGTCCCAATCTTTTGCCCTCACCGTAACACCTGTCAACGACGTCCCGGTCCTCAGTAATTCTTCTGCCATCGTTTTAGAAGGTGCGACAGAAATTATCACCTCTGCGAAACTCAATGTCACAGACGCAGAAGGCAATTTGCTAACCTACACAGTAAATTCAATCCCCGCCAATGGTGCCTTGAAACTGAACGGGACCAGCCTGTCAAACGGCGGAACCTTTACATCGGCCGATCTGTCATCCGGCTATGTCACTTACGTTCATAATGGTAGCGAGACCACTGCGGACAGCTTCAATTTTACCATCAATGACGGTAATGGCGGTGTCGTTTCCTCACAAACGTTTAGTCTCACAGTCACCCCCGTCAATGACATTCCCGTTATCAATAATGCAGCCCTTAGCGTGGCTGAAGGGGCATCCAATACCATCATCACTACGGCAGCATTGAATGTAACCGATGCTGAAAATGATACGCTGACCTACACGGTCAATTCCATTCCTGCAAACGGAACGCTGAAACTAAATGGCACCCCCTTAAGCAATGGGCAAACATTCACATCGGCTGATTTGACATCAAACCTCGTCACTTACGATCATGATGGTGGGGAGACAACAAGTGACACATTTAACTATACCGTCAGCGATGGAAATGGCGGGACAGTATCATCCCAATCCTTTGCTATTTCAGTAACGCCTGTCAATGATGTGCCTGTTCTAAGTAATGCAACTGCGACCTTGGCCGAAGGCGCAACTCACACCCTGACAACAACGGACCTGAATGTCACGGACGCGGAAGGCGATTTGCTAACCTACACAGTAAATTCAATCCCCGCCAATGGTGCCTTGAAACTGAACGGGACCAGCCTGTCAAACGGCGGGACCTTTACATCGGCCGATCTGTCGTCCGGTTATGTCACTTACGTTCATAATGGTGGCGAGACCACCGCTGACAGCTTCAATTTTACAATTGATGACGGCAATGGCGGTGTCGTTTCCTCTCAGACGTTTAGCCTCACAGTCACCCCGGTCAATGATGTGCCTGTCCTGAATACCAGCGCAGGCACTGCGTCCACGGGCAGTACCGAAATCATCACAGCAGCCCAACTGAACTTCACAGACGGGGACGGTGATACCCTGACCTATACCCTTACAGGTCTTCCTGCAAATGGGACAATTCAGTTAAACGGCACACCGCTAACCAGCGGACAGTCCTTTACCTCTGCTGATATTGCGGCCAATAATGTCACATATGTTCATGATGGTAGTTCCACGTCTGCGGACAGTTTCACTTATGATGTCAGCGACGGCAATGGCGGCACCGTCAGCGCACAGACATATAACGTCAGCGTAAACGTCGTCACGCCGGACGTTCTGGTCAATTCCTACACCTCCAACATCCAGTTCCAGCCTGATGTATCTGCCCTGTCAGATGGTGGATGGCTTGTTACCTGGGGATCGCTGTATCAGGATGGATCCGGCTATGCCACCTATGCCCAACGCTATAATTCGGACGGTTCCGTCAACGGACCTGAATTCCAGGTCAACACCCAGACTTCCAACGATCAATATGAACCTGCGTCTTTGGAACTCAGCAACGGTGAGATCATTATCGTTTATGGGGTAAGTAACGGTAGCAACAGCGGTGCTTATGCCCAGCGCTATAACGCAGATATGACCCCAAAGGGGACAGAGTTTAAGATCAACGAGACCAATATCAACTATCCCGGCCAGCCGGAAATTGTTGATCTGGGATCAGGCAGTTTCGCGGTTGCCTATCGACTTGAACAAAGCGGTGTGGCCA
This sequence comes from Terasakiella sediminum, assembly GCF_033100395.1. NCBI lineage: Bacteria > Pseudomonadati > Pseudomonadota > Alphaproteobacteria > Rhodospirillales > Terasakiellaceae > Terasakiella > Terasakiella sediminum. The sequence goes on from NZ_JAWLVJ010000017.1 coordinate 67,109, forward strand.
ACACGGATTATTCAGACGTCTTCTATCGTGAATTTGATGCCAATAATTCCGGTAACACGCAAACAGTTGTCAATACCAACAACTATTTGCAGCACCAGACCGAACAGGACCTCGCCCTTTCCGGCACGAAGATGATCGTCATCTGGTCGGAAACGTCCGGCAATATCACAAACGGCATTTATGGCCGGGTTTATAATACCGGGACCTCTACCTGGGAAAGTGACTACGCCATTTCTGTTGGGAATTCCGAACGCAATGCCAGGATCGAAACCTTGAGCAACGGCAAATTTATCGTCACCTGGCATGCAACCGGTGTTGATGGCAGCGACACTGGCGTAAAAGGACAAATCCTGAATGCAGACGGTACCCTGTCCGGATCATCCTTTGATGTCAACACCACCACCACAGGCTATCAGTCCTATAGCGACGTCACCGCACTCAGCACCGGGGGCTTCGTCGTTGTCTGGCAAGGTCAGGGCGATAACAGTTCTGATACCAGTGACTATGGCATCTGGGGACAGGTGTTTGATGCAACAGGCAACAAGGTCAATTCAGAATTCAAAATCAACACAGATGTGGTAGGCGATCAGAAAACACCGGATGTCACCGCGCTGAGCGATGGCGATTTCGTTGTTTCCTGGGAAAATGCCAACAGCGGGGATGGCAATAAATCCGGCGTCTTTATGAAGCGTTTTAATTCAGATGGCAGTGTTGATACCACAACAGCCGCCCTGAACGCGGCACCCGTTCTGGATATCACCGGAACCAGCTTGAACTTCACCTTCCACCAGCAATTTGCCAGCACGCCCAACTATCGCTCCGTTCAACTTGCAGACGTGGATAACGATGGTGACCTTGACGCAATCCTGTCGCAAAACAATATCAATCAGACGGTTGTACGCCTGAATGACGGCACAGGGACATTGGGGTCCGAAAACGTCATTTTTGCAAGTCAGGGGCATACTGCCGCAGCTGATTTCGACGGCGATGGTGATGCAGATTTTGTCAGTGCTTCAGGCGGTGTTCATATCAGCAATGGTAATGGCACATTCACTGCCGGATTTGTGCCGATCACCGGGACGAACGTCGGCACCGCCGATATCGACAATGATGGCGATATGGATATCGTCATTGTCGGGGGGACCACAGATAAGATTTACAAAAACGACGGCGCAGGCAATTTCACTGATACCGGACAAACGCTGGGCACCGCAGATCAAGGCATTGGCTTTGGCGATTTTGATGGTGATGGCGATCTGGATATGTTTATCGGTGGCGGTAGCGGCCAAAACGAGATTTGGTCCAATGACGGTACAGGCGCTTACGCGCTCTCCGCCACCATTTCCATGACCGATGCCTATAACAACACTGGGATGCAGGCTTATAAGGTCGAAATCGCTGACTTCAACGGAGATGGCCATTTGGATGTCTGGACCACAAACCGTTATGGCGGCAATATTTTGCTAACCAATGACGGGGTCGGAAACCTGACCTTTACCAATGCAGGTACTTTTGGTCCAGCCTCAAATAGCGGAGGCCCCGACACCGCCAATGACCGCGAAGGGTCCAGCAGTGGTGATCTGGATGGCGATGGCGATATTGATGTCATCACCAACCGCTGGGACGGCGTAGATGAAATCTGGATCAATGATGGGTCTGGCAATTTCACCGATGTCAATTCCGGGGCAACATATACCGTTGCGACCCAGCACGGTCAGGGGTCCGCCATTGGTGATCTGAACAACGATGGCCTGAACGATATCTTCATGGCAAACGTCAGCAACAACAGTGGCGTATTGCTAAATACCAGCCATGAAACAGAATATTGCTATCTTACCGATGCGTCCATTACGCCTTTTGGCAATTTGACCATTACAGATGCAGATTCCACAAATATGAAGGCGGTTGTGATTGAAATCGTCGGCTACCAGTCGGGCGATGTCTTGAGCGTTGGCACACCGGGTAGCCTGACAACGGCCTTTGATTCCGCAACAGGTAAACTTTATATCGCGGGTACAGATACGATTGCGGCTTTCCAGACAGCCCTTCAAAGCACGACATTTACAAGCAGTATCGATGCGGCAGGCACGCGTAGCCTGAAACTGACCCTGACAGACGATTCAGGCGCGAACAGTTCAATCTCTGCAAGCGTAAACTTCGTCAATACCGACCCGATTGTGCTTGATCTGGATGGGGATGGTGTCGAACTACTAAGCGCAGAAGAAGGCGTTGAATTTGACATTGACAATGACGGCGACAACGAAGCCACGGGCTGGGTCGGCCCGGATGATGGCCTGCTGGTTGTTGACGTCAATGGTGATGGCGAGATCAATGATATGAGCGAAGTTGTCTCCCCTTACCTGAGTATTGACGGGGAAGATAACACGGACCTGACATCCTCCGTTGAAACACTGGCACGTTATGATGACAATAACGACGGGCTGATTACAGCAGATGATGATATTTATGACAGCCTTCAGGTCTGGCAGGATAAAGACAGCAGCGGCACCGTTGATAACGGGGAACTGATCAGCCTGCATGATTTAGGCGTCACGCAATTCAGTGTGGATTACGACATCGTTTCCAAACTGATTTCTGGCAATACTGTTTCAAAAGAAGGCAACACCGTCAATGTGGATGGCACCACAACCAGCTGGTCGGAAGTCGCCTTTGAAACAGCGGATCAAGCCTCATACACATCCACCCAACAACAGACAGAAACCAATGACACCGCCAGTCAGGCCCCGGCATAAGGAATAAAGGTTAACATCCGTCCTCTCTCCTGCTAGAACCATCGCAGTTGTTTTAAAGGGAGGCGTGTCATGTCAGTTTGTCAGTTATGTGGAAGCAGTGAAAATGTCGCATCATTTGATGTGGCTGGTGTGGAAAATTGTTCCGTTGAAATCTGTTCGATCTGCAAAGATCAGATCAACAGCACAGATAATCTGGACGTACACCACTGGCGTTGCCTGAACGACAGCATGTGGACCCCTGATGAAGCTGTACAGATCATGGCCTGGCAGATGCTGAACCGCCTAAGTCTTCAGGGGGAAAACTGGGCACAGGATGCGCTTGATAGCCTCTATCTGGAAGAAGACGTGCTAGTCAAAGCACAGGCCGCAGCAGGCAGCGATGATGAAGACACGCTTAAACATATCGACAGCAACGGCGCTGTTCTGGCCGCAGGTGACACGGTTGTGCTGATCAAGGACTTGAATGTCAAAGGGGCCGGATTTACCGCCAAACGTGGCACGGCTGTACGCAATATTTCCCTTGACCCCACGAACGCAGCACATATCGAAGGTCGTGTAAATGGCCAACAGATTGTGATCCTGACCAAGTTCGTCAAGAAAAGCTAATACGCTTATCCGATTTACGTAGCGTCATCTGAGTTATTACGTATTATCGCATATTGCAGATTAAATTATTTTAATTACAATATAGTATATGTGATTAAAAATACAGGTGGAACTATGTCAGAACTTTATCAGCTTTCAGGGAACGAAAGAACCTTCCCTGTCGATGACATTATCGTCAGCAAAACAGACACCAAAGGCATCATCACTTACGCCAATGATGTGTTCCTGAAAATTGCAGATTACAAAGAACATGAAGTCATCGGCAAACCCCACAAGCTGATCCGCCATCCTGAAATGCCGCGCTGCATCTTCAAACTTTTATGGGATACGATTACAGCAGGGGAAGAGCTTTTTGCCTATGTCTTAAATCAAACCAAATACGGCGATTACTATTGGGTGTTGGCCCACGTTACCCCAACATTGGATACCGATAACAACATCATTGGCTTTCATTCCAACCGGCGTGCACCAAATCCTGAAGCCATCAAGATCATTCAACCGCTCTATCGCCACCTGAAACAAATCGAAGATGCGCAATCCAGTTCCAAAGAAGGGCTCGAACAATCCTTCAACATGCTGATCCAATTGATGGAAGAACAGGAAATGCGCTACGACATGTTCATGTATAAATTACAGCAGCTAAAATCTGCGGAAGATTTCAACTTGAAAACAGGGGAACTGTCATGATTATTGGAAAAGGCATGCGCCAAAAACTCCTTCTCCTGTTTGCGAGCCTGGCGTTGATTACAGCCATTGCCGGGGGCAGCGGTGTTTTCTTTGTTAAAAAAGTCGGTGATGAAGGCATTCGCGCAGGGAAAGAACTTGCACCACTTGCAAACGCCGCAATGGAATTGAAAATCAGCGCGACAGAAGCCCACCTCCTCTTTGAAGAAATCATGGCGGGCGACGAGACCGAAGATATTAATGAAGTTTGGACGCTGCTGGATGATACCCTTTGGTACGCCAATGCGATCCTTGAAGGCGGTTCCAATGATGAAGGCACCTTCTATCCAAGCCAATCTGCTGAAGTTCGCACTAAAATTGAAAGCGTCGTCGGACAGGTCAAAGCCTTCATTCAAGCGGGTAGAGTACGTTATGAAGGTCATGCAGGCAGTCAGGGCGTTGGCAGTGACGCAGATGACAGGTTCGATGGCCTTTATGAAGATGTGCAAGCAAAACTGAGCAAATCGTTAGATACCCCTTCCTCAGCGCAAGATACAGACAGCATCAAAGCACTGGGGCTTGCCAAGTACCATCTGGCCAACGGTCACCTCTACCTTGCTGAAATTCTGGGGGGGGACGGCGAAGAGTCTTTTGATGGTGTTCTCAATGATTTCTCCAAGGCACAAGACTTGATCAAGAGTGCTGCAGATGAACGACTAACGGCATCAATCGGTGAAATTGACGAGCTTAAAAGCCTGGCTAAATCTCGTTTCGCCACCCTTGCAAACAGCAATGCGGCAGGTTCTGCCTCCGAAATTGCTTTTGACGAAAACTTCGACAAGTTTGTGACTGAATCAGAAGAAGCTGAAAAATTGATCAATGCAGATATTGATCAGGCAATCGCCGAGCTGGAAAAACAGGAAACCAATGCCATTTACACCATGATCGTGATTTCAGCGGTTGGTCTGGCTGTTGCTGTCTTCCTTGCGATCAAGGGCGGCAATCATTTTGCCACGCCTATCCTTCATATCTCTTCAGTTATGGAAAACGCAGCGGCAGGTAACCTGAACGAACGCGTCCTCGGTATTGATCGCGAAGACGAGATCGGAACCATGGCCGGGGCAACAAACCGCATGCTTGACCGTACCGAAGCTTTCACCCGTGAAGCAGGCGCTGCCTTGCAATATGCTTCTCGCGATGAATTCTTCCGTACCATCCTGCCCGAAGGTATGGTCGGCTCCTTTGCCACGCATGCAAAAATCATCAACGATGGCCTGCGTGCCATGGATGAAAAAACCACGACCTTTGAAGAAAATGCCTCTTCCATGGGGGGCAATATTCGCGAAGTTGTGCAGACTGTTCTGTCTACCGTAACAGAAATGCAGGCGTCCGCCGAAAGCATGTCAGCAACTGCGCAAAACACATCGCAACAATCTAACAACGTTGCCGATGCAGCCCAAACTTCTGCCCATAACGTGGAAAATGTGGCAGCTGCAACCGAAGAATTCTCAGCCTCCATCGGGGAAGTAACCGAACAGGTACGTCGTTCTGCAGAACTCAGCCAGGTTGCGGTGGAACGTGCCAAGACGGCAGATCAAACGATCCATACTTTGTCCGAAGCCGCCGGGCGCATCAACCAGGTGGTCAGCCTGATCAATGATATTGCTGATCAGACCAACCTTCTGGCCCTGAACGCAACGATTGAAGCCGCACGTGCGGGCGAAGCCGGGAAAGGCTTTGCAGTTGTGGCTGGTGAAGTAAAATCACTGTCAAACCAGACCGCACAGGCAACAGAAGAAATCGTCACACAGATTAAAGCCATGCAATCTGCCACCAACGATGCGGTTGATGCAATTAACGAAGTCAGCAACACCATCAGCGAAGTGGAAGAAGCAGGCGGCGTAATCGCTGATGCGGTAGAACAACAACGTTCTGCGGTAACTGAAATCAGCGCCAGTGTGCAAGAAGGTGTACGTGGGGTCAGTACGGTCGCTGAAATCATCACCGATGTGGCCGAGGGTGCCAATTCAACATCTGCCGCTTCCGAACAAATCACCGCAGCCTCCAGCGACCTGCAGGAACGCGCAGTTGGCCTGAACACGGCTTTGGATGAATTCCTGAAAGCTGTGACCAAGGAAACGGATTTGAGTAAGTTGGTGTAACAAAAAAACGTATCCCGGCGCAGGCCGGGACCTTTGTTGAAATGGCGAGCTCAGACTTTAAGAGGCCCCGGCCTTCGCCGGGGCACATTAAACTCAAGCCGTAACAGCCAGCACTTCAATAGTCATAGGCTGGACGAGCTCCTGGCGGATCAGTTCCGCCACAGCTTCTTGCGAGACATGCGGGGCGTTTTCATCCGCATTTTCCCAGCGCCAGTGACCGTGGTCGTTGATCAGGCGGCCTTTCCCTGCATGGTAATATTCCATGATCTTCTGTTCGGTATCTTCCAGTTCATGCATATCGACGCCATAGATCTGGTTATAGACCTTGATGCCCGCCTTGTTGGCTTCGCGTAACATGCAACTGGCACCCGGGCTTTTGCCATCCCACAACAGGATCAGACCATCGGCGTAATTTGCCATATCCCGGTTACGAAGTTCGCCAGCAATCCGGCCATGGGTCAGCCAGTCAGCGGGGAAAGGTTTGACATCCACACCGTTTGCACGGCCCCATTCTTCCCCCATAACGTCCACACCGCGACAGGTGCCGGATACCACTTCACTGATATCCCAGCCGGAGTCTGCGATGGTTTTTTCAAGCGCTTCTTTATCTTCAATGGTGCGCGAACCCGCGATAATCGTCTTCATCGTCCCCTCTATGACTAAATGCAGATGGATTTCTATATCATAAATACAGGTGATCTGCACCTGACCTGAATCAAATCACTGGGTCAGGATCGGATCTTCTTCTCGGTGCGCACAATCGTTCCAGCTGCACAGACGACAGTTCAGTCCCACATTGGTCATCGTTTTCTGCGACGTTAAATCCAACCCGTCAGCATAAACCGTCTGTTCTGCATGGACGGCTTCACACGCCAGCATGGTCGCTTTAAGAACCCGTGGCTGGGAAAAACCCGTCTGGTCCGGTGCTTCGGCTTTGGCCACAAACAGGAACTTGTCTTTATTATGAAATTGCGCCAATTGCCGCACAATCCGCCCCGGCGTCTGGAACGAGCTGTAGATATCCCACAAAGGACACGCGCTCCCGTAACGCGGGATGGGCAATCCGGCCAAAGCGATCCTTTTTAAAACATGCCCTGCCGGATTGGTATGCATCAAACCAAACGGTATCCCTTCCGACCCACTTTTGCGCAGGCTCGCCAGACGACTGGCCGCCAGCTGGAAGGTCACGGTATATTTACGTGACAGCACATCCACATCATAACGTTCCAGGATGGCATCTTCCAAAAATTCATCGTAAGGCATCAACAAGGCACGCGCGAGATAGTCAATCAGTTCACTGGCCGCCCATTCTTGCGCCGCCGCCGTAATCAATGCATCTGATTTATTGATCACTTCAGAAACCGCATCAGCCAGAGCCAGTTCCACCAGCAGGCAGGCCATTTCAAAACGCCGCACCTGACTGGAGGCATAGTTCGGTACCTCCAGCGTGCGGGTCACCTGATTAAAAGTACATTGATGTTGGTTGCTGCCCGACGCCCCCCTGCCTTCCACCCCGATACGGACATGGACGTCAAATTTACGTTCCAGGAAATCCTGCAACATACTTTCCGTATCTCCGCCATGAAAGCCGATCTCTGCCAAAAGATTTTGGGCGGCATCTTCCAGTTCCTGAAAATACCCACCACGCCCGACAATAAAATCATCCACATCTTCCGCAGGCGTTAATGACCGTGTCTGGAATTTGGCGTTATCCAGAAAAGAATTCAGGCCACCTGCTACTTCAGCCAGTTTCTGGCTTTCCTCTGTCAGGATGTTATGAAACCGTTTGCGTGCTTCCTCGCTCATTTCCTGCTCACCGCCCAGAATTTCAGAAGAGGTCTGAATAGCCGTCGCATTCGTCAGCATACGAAAAACCGCATCATCAATGAAGGGCGCATAGTTCAAACGATCCGACAATGCATTGATGGTTTGCCCCTGGTTCAGGTAAGCGCGATAAAGCGCCTGAATGGCCCGCGCCCATCTTGGGTGCTGTCCCACCAGATTCGCCGCCGTCTGGTGCGAAAGATCCATATTTTGAAAAAGTGCATCTGTTGTCAGTTCGTGCAGTTCCAAAATCAGGCGGCGGTCGCTTTCTCCGTCCAGCGCGCCCGTTTCCATTTCAAGCTCGGTTGAAATGCGTTGCAGCAATTTGCCGCCGATGGCGCGTTTGTTATTTTCAATCAGATTAAGATAGGATGCAGATATGCCAAGTTTTTCAGCAAGTTTGGCTTGCGTCAGCCCCAATGCCTTGCGGCGCTTTTTAATCTTCAAACCAATTGGTGCACGTGCCATGGTGGCCTCCGTCTCTCGCAAGTGCGTTTTTGCGTTGCAATGTCAATTATTTACAAATTAACAATTTACAATAACTGAAAATTGACAAAAAAACAACATTGCGTCAATGACTTATTGAACGTGTCAAAAATTACCGTTACCACTATTGAACAATTAAAAAATACCAATACAGGTAATTTTCACGTGAGATTGAGGTTTCTGAGAAGCTGTAGGGGAACCAATTCTCGTCTTTAAAATGTCAACCAAACAGGGAGTTAAGACTTTGGGAGATATGAAAGTTAATCGTCGTTCGTTTATGAAGGGCACTGCGATCGCTGCTGCTGGTGTTGCTGCACCTTCTTTCTTTACACGCAACGCATGGGGCGCTGATTTCGTTAACAACCCAGGTGATAAAAAATCCATCACACTTGGTTTCAACGTACCACAAACTGGCGCATATGCGGACGAAGGCGCGGACGAACTGCGCGCTTACAAACTTGCGGTCAAGCACCTGAACGGTGAAGGCGACGGCGGCATGCTCAACACCATGAAGCCACTTTCCCTTAAAGGAAACGGCGTCCTGGGCAAGAAAGTTGAGTTTGTAACAGGCGATACACAGACAAAATCTGACGCGGCACGTTCTTCTGCCAAGCGTATGATCGAAAAAGACGGCGCACTGATGATCACTGGTGGTTCTTCTTCCGGGGTGGCGATTGCCGTACAAAACCTGTGTCAGGAAGCGGGCGTGATCTTCATGGCTGGTCTGACACACTCTAACGACACGACTGGTAAAGACAAAAAGCGTTATGGCTTCCGCCACTTCTTCAACGCTTACATGTCCGGTGCGGCACTTGGCCCAGTACTGAAAGAAGAAATGGGTACGGACCGTCGCGCTTACCACCTCACAGCTGACTACACTTGGGGCTGGACGCAAGAAGAATCTATCAAAAACACAACTGAAGCACTTGGCTGGCAAACAGTTAACACTGTTAAGACACCAGTTGGTGCGGGTGACTTCTCTCAGTACATCACACCTGTACTGAACTCTGGCGCTGACGTACTGATCCTGAACCACTACGGTAAAGACATGATCAACTCGCTGACACAGGCTGTACAGTTTGGCCTGCGCGACAAGCAAGTCAACGGCAAGCAGTTTGAAATCATCGTACCACTGTTCTCTCGTCTGATGGCACAAGGTGCAGGCGACAACATCAAAGGGATCCTGGGTTCCACAAACTGGAACTGGGCACTGCAAGATGCTGGTTCACAAGCATTTGTGAAGTCCTTCGGTCAGGAATACGGTTTCCCACCATCACAGGCGGCACACACGTGTTACGTACAGGCTCTGCTCTATGCGAACGCTTGTGAAGTGGCTGGTACTTTCTACCCACCAGAAATGATTAAAGCACTTGAAGGCTTTGAATTTGACGGTATGGGTAACGGTAAGACACTGTACCGTGCTGAAGACCACCAGTGTTTCAAAGACGTGCTGGTTGTACGTGGTAACAAAAACCCATCCAGCCAATTCGACTTGCTTGAAATCGTTAAAGAAGTACCTGCTGCTGAGGTTACTTATGATGCGAAAATCTTTGGCGGCGAACTCGGCCCATACAAAGCTTAAGCAATCGTCTTTTGAGATAGTCGCCCTCTTTATCGGGGGCGGCTATTCTTTTGAATAAATTTAATCCTTTTATTGGAATTGAGAGCTATGGAAGCTGTTTTCTTACAACTTCTGAACGGCCTGGATAAAGGTGGCGCCTATGCATTGATTGCACTTGGGCTGACACTTATCTTCGGTACACTGGGCGTTGTTAACTTCGCCCACGGTGCGACATTTATGATCGGTTCTTTCTGTGCGGTGACGCTGCAGAAGATCCTGTCCATGTCCCAGAAAGTCCGCGACGAAAGCGTAACTTTCTTTGAGGCCTATAAAGAAGTCCCTTATTTGGAAATCTGGTTTGGTGAAACAGGCAAAGCCCTGATTGACTGGACCGTTCCCCTCGCCCTTTTATTCTCCATCCCCATAATGCTTTTATTCGGCTATGTGATGGAACGGGGCCTGATTCAACGCTTCTATAAGCGCACACACGCAGAACAGATCCTTGTGACCTTCGGCCTGGCAATCGTTCTGCAGGAACTTGTAAAAGCATATTTCGGCGCAAACCCGATCCCGACACCTGCCCCGGACATCGTTTCCGGCTCGGCCCACGTTGGGGCGTGGATTGGTATGTCTGATGCGATCGTCTATCCATGGTGGCGTCTGATCTACTTCATGTTTGCCGCTGTCATCATCGGTGCCGTCTTTGCCTTCCTGAACCTGACCACCTTCGGTATGGTCGTGCGTGCAGGTATGGCGGATCGTGAAACCGTTGGTCTGATCGGTATTGATATCGACAAGAAATTCACCATCGTCTTTGCACTGGCGGCTGTCGTAACAGGCCTTGCAGGGGTGATGTATACACCGGTTCTGCCTCCTGATTATCATATCGGGATGGACTTCCTGGTGCTGTCCTTCGTTGTGGTGGTTGTCGGTGGTATGGGCTCTCTGCGTGGTGCGGTTGCGGCTGGTTTCCTTCTCGGGATCCTGCAATCCTTCGCTTCCATGACTGAAATTAAAGCCATCCTGCCCGGCATTGACCAAATCATTATTTATCTTGTTGCCGTGGTGATCCTCCTGGTTCGCCCACGTGGTCTGATGGGCCGCGAAGGTGTGATGGAGGACTAAGAACATGCAAATGAAAGATAATATACTCGTTGCAATTTTCGCAGCTATCATCCTCACCATGCCCATCTGGGCCGGGATTGTGGGTGCGGGTTATCCTGACCTGCTGCAAAAATTTGCCATCTTCGGTCTGTTCGCCATCGGGTTTAACATCCTGTTCGGCTTTACCGGTTACCTGTCGTTCGGTCACGCAGCCTTCCTGGGGATTGGGTCTTACACTGCGATGTGGTCATTTAAGCTGCTCAGCATGAATGCATTTCCTGCTGTGATCCTCGCAACCCTGTTATCCGGTGTGTTTGCCGCAGCCATCGGTTTTGTAGCCTTGCGTCGTTCCGGGATTTACTTCTCGATCCTGACACTGGCTTTTGCACAGATGTGCTACAATCTGGCTTATTCGGTACTGACACCTGTGACCATGGGTGAAACCGGTCTGACCCTGGCTGCTGATGACCCGCGTGTCTTTGACAGTTCTGCTGCAGAAGCTGGTGGCGCGTTGCCATTGCCTGAATTCTTCGGCCTAAGCCTGTCTGGTTACAACGGTTTCTACTTTGCTGCTGTAATCCTGATCATCGGGTTCTACATTTCGGTTCGCCTTTATCGTTCAAGCTTCGGTCTGATGCTGCTGGCGGTGAAATCCAACCAGAACCGCATGAACTACACAGGCCTGAACACCAAACCATACCTGCTCACGGCCTTTATCATCTCTGGCATGTATGCCGGTCTGGCTGGTGCGTTGATGGTTGTGATCGATCCGCTGGCTGGTGCAGAACGTATGCAATGGACGGCATCGGGTGAGGTCGTCTTGATGACCATCCTGGGTGGTGTCGGCACATTGCTTGGCCCATTCATCGGTGCGGTGACCATCAAATATTTCGAAAACATCTTCTCTGCATTTAACGATGCAGTCCTGAACGAAATCTTCGCCTTCCTGCCAGATTTCATCCAGGGCATCTGGGTCCCCTTTGCCAGCCTCTTCGTTGGTAAAGGTTGGCACCTGACACTGGGTGTGCTGTTCATGCTTGTCGTGATCTTCCTGCCTGGTGGTGCGATGGAAGGTTTCCGTCTCATCAAAGAAAAATTTGCTGGTAAAAAGGCAGCCTCAAATGAAGGAGGAGCAGAATAATGTCAGCTATTCTTACAGTTGAAGGCGTCAACAAGAACTTCTCCGGTCTCAAAGCACTTGATGATGTGAACCTGAGCGTTGAAAAAGGTTCGGTTCATGCCATCATCGGCCCAAACGGTGCAGGGAAATCTACTTTCCTGAACTGTCTGGTTGGCCGCCTGGTGCCGGATACAGGGACGGTTCTTTACTACGGTAAAAAGCCGGAAGGTGAGACCCTCTTTGGTCTGCCACCTCATGAGATTAACCAGAAAGGTATCTCACGGGTGTTCCAGACACCGGAAGTTTTTGAAGACCTAAGCATTTTTGAAAACGCCATGATCCCGGTTATGGCTCACAAAGATGGATCTTACAAGTTCAACTCCTGGGGCGGCGTTGTGTCGCGCGGTGAAGTCGTCGATCATGCCGAACATATTCTCGAAGATGTTGGGCTCATTGATAAACGCGACGTTCACTCTGGCTCTCTATCCCGGGGCGACAAGCGTCGTTTGGAACTGGCCATGTGTCTGGCCCAGGATCCTGAACTTCTGCTTTTGGATGAACCGACAGCGGGGATGGCCCGTGCTGATACGAACAACACCATTGATCTTCTTAAGAAAATTGGTGAAGAACGTAATATCACGAAAGTCATCATCGAACACGACATGCATGTTGTCTTCTCGCTTGCCACAAAAGTCAGTGTACTGGCGCGCGGTCACGTGATCGCCGAAGGTGCACCTGAAGAAATGAAGGGCGATGCCCGCGTACAAGAAGCTTACCTCGGAGGCGCACATCTATGAGTGATAAAATCGTCAATTATAGTGGTCCTCTTAAAAAGACCCTGGACCCGGTGAAATCTCACGGCTCCGCCCCGGCTTTCTTCTCTGCCTGGGACATCCACGCCTACTACGGCGAAAGCTATATCGTTCAAGGCGTCAGCTTTGACATTCATGAAGGTGAGATTGTGGCACTGTTGGGCCGTAACGGCGCGGGGAAAACCTCCACCCTGCGTGCAATTGCCCGCACAGATGATCCACAGGTCACCCATGGGGAGATCTGGCTCGACCACGAACCACTTCATGACATGAAGTCGTTTCAGGCATCCCGCTGTGGTCTGGCCCTGGTGCCGGAAGATCGTCGTATTATTCCCGGTCTGACTGTTCAGGAAAACCTTGAACTGGCCCAGATCGAAGGTAAGCCCGGCTGGTCTATCGAACGTCTTTACGAACTTTTCCCCCGTCTTGGGGAACGGAAAGACCAGATCGGCGTGACCATGTCCGGTGGGGAACAGCAGATGCTGGCGGTAGCCCGAGCGCTCGCCAAAGACATCAAACTGTTGCTGCTGGATGAGCCTTACGAAGGTCTTGCCCCGGTTATCGTACATGAGATCGAGAAAACGCTTGAGGATATCAAGAAGCTCGGCATCACAACGATCATCGTTGAACAAAATGCCATCGCGGCCCTGCATCTGGCTGACCGCGCCATCATCATGGACTCCGGTCAAATCGTGTTTGATGGGACTGCACAAGAAGTTCTGGATAACGAAGAGTTACGCCAGGAATATCTTGCGATCTAGGGAGGGGTGTTCCCATTGCTAGCACGAGGGAACACTTTGCGAAAAGCCCGCCACCAGTCAACTGGGGCGGGCTTTTTTCTTTTTGGTTTTCTGTCCTCACCTTGCGAACGAACGGATGCAAGCACATGTCATTCCCGCGAAAGCGGGAACCTAGAGAAACTGAAAAACTGGATCCCCGCCTTCGCTGAGATGACGGGAAAGGAAAAAACGAGATAGCCTAAAACCATCACCTGACAACTAACCAAATCCGTCATGCCGTACCCGTTACGGCATAATGGACAGATACCGTTCTCCCGCCCTTCCCCATTTTCCCGCAACACGTGCGGGATGACGATGAGTGAGAGGTCACTCCCGTTCAGCAAGCGCTTGCTTCACGGCCTCCCAGTTCGCTTTTGCCTTCACCGTAGTCGGATGCTCCGCTCCCAAAACCCGTGTGAGAATATCATAAGCCTTTCCGATAAAAGGCTCCGCATCTCTCAAATGCTCTTGCTTAAACAAATTCGTCCCTACATTATTATAACTGGTCGCCAAAGAGGGATGATCTTCCCCCAATAGCCTTTGCCTAATTTCTAAACCCTTACGATAAAAGGGTTCTGCCTCTTTATAACGTTCCTGAGCAGCTAAGTTAGAGCCCACATTATTATAACTCACCGCTATATCCGGATGATCATCCCCCAGAATTTTCTGGCGAAGCTCAAGACCCTTTTGAAAATACTGTTCCGCCTCCTCATACCGTCCCTGCGCATTTAAATTGAAGCCCACATTATTGTAACTCGTTGCCGTATCCGGATGATCATCCGCCAGAATTTTCTGACAAACCTCAAGACCCTTTTGATAATAAGGTGCCGCCTCCTCATATCGCCCCTGATCGTCTAAAACAGAGCCCAGATTATTATAACTCGTCGCAGTACTCGGATGATCTTCCTCATAAATTTTCAAGCTTACCTCAAGACCTTTTCGATATAGGTCTTCTGTTTCCCCAAAACGTCCTTGTGCACTTAAAATAAAACCCAAATTATTATAACAAGTTTGCGTATTCCCATGATCTTCCCCGAACCTTTCTTGACAGAGGGAGAGGGCATCACGCCAAACCTGTTCCAGTTGTGTTTTCAACCCTGATTCTGAAATCACGTGATCGGTTCCATTCAACCAATCAACATACCCCTCAACACCCCTTCTTAAATATAATCCTGATCCTTCAGATAGCGCTATAAGAGTAGCTTCATCGACATCTCTAATCGCTGTATTCACCGCACGATCCGTATAATGGGTAAGCAACAGGTCAATGGAATTTTCCCGCATATCCTCACCCATCGTGCGCACAATCGCTTCAGATGTCGCGCGATGCATCGTATGGAAACCTTCATCAGCCTCCTTAATAAAGGACAAGCCAACCAGTTTTTTAAACCCATCCTTCGCCATACCTGTTTCCTGGATCACGCATTCAAAAGCAGCTTTGTCGAAACGGTTGGTGACGGAGAGGCGTCTCAGAGTGTTACAAAGGGGCTCGTCAAAGTTGCGCAGCAGGCGGTCGACCAGTTCGTAGCAACGATCATCGAAATGTTCGGCTTCCACATCAAAGATATCCGGGGTGATCTCAGTCTCTTTCCCCTTCTCTTTCAATTCCATCCAGTGGCTGATCTGCAGTTCGAGCAGGAACGGCAGGATGGTGGCATCTTCTTTTCGTTCTTCACGCGCCCCTTCAATCATCGTCTTTCGGATATCGGCTTCCTCAATCGGCACCTTGCAGAGCCATTCATCGGCGTAGTCTTCGGTAAGGCCTTTGAGTTCATGGTGAACATCTTCCAACTTTTTCTGCCAGCGTCGATCTTCACTCCACGGCAGTATTTCGCGAGAGAAGAAGACGCAGAGGAGCGCGTGGCATTCATTGATCAAAGTGCGCACATGCGTATCAATCGGACTGTCCTGCCAGCGTTTGTTCTGCAGGAATAGTCCTTCATATTCATCCAGAAACAGCACGAAGCGATTGCCTGAATTCTTTTGTCGGTGATAAGCCAAATCCTGCGCCATGAACCAAGGCAGCAGTTTTTCCAGCTCATGCGGCTGTTTGAAATCATCATGGGCAAACAGGCGATCAACCGCTTCGGGCTGGATATGTTTCAGCCGGGCCAGCTTTGCTTTATCGACACCCCAGCGGGTCAGCCTGCGTGCAACGGCGCCAAGGCCTGGGATCATTTTAACCACATCGTCGAAGGCCTCTCGTACCGTTTGCACCGTATCCGGGGCGAGGTCGGACAAATTACCATCTCGTTTGCCGAGCCACGGATCAGTCAGAGTCGGCAGGGCCTGTTCATTGCGCGCCAGATCCCAATAGACCGCCAGCGCCAGATCGAACATAGCGAAAGAGAGGTTGCTTTTAACAAAGCTGTTGCGAATGCGTATCAGCAGAACCACCGCATCAGTTGACCATTCATTTCGCAGATCAAGATGGGCACGTTTCAGATGACCATAAATCGGATCATTGGAGCGATAGAGGTCACGACAAAGTGCCGATTTCCCCTGTCCGCCAATACCATGGAAGACACGAATGGACGTGCCATCCGTCGAGATGTTTTCAACATCTTCCTGAAAAAGCGCCTTTGGTCCGTCGCGGTTGACGAAGATATCCTGATTATACCCCATATCATTCCCCTGCAGTCTCACCCAATCCGTACAATCTAAAATGTATGCATATTTCAACTTTTACGCAAGCCATGCGATGCAGAAAAGCCCGCCACCAGTCAACTGGGGCGGGCACATTAAACAAAAAAAGATGTCATTCCCGCGAACGCGGGAACCTAGAGAAACAGAAAAGCTGGGTCCCCGCCTTCGCGGGGATGACGAAGGTTCCACGTCAAAATAACACTACCCAACCTTAAAATCCTCCGCCGAAATCTGTGATGTATTCACCCCGTCAAGGGATGCAATCTGATAGGACCCTTCCGTGCCCCCAGCGTTGGTTTCTGCCGGGTCCACATACCAGACATCAACACCAGCAGAACCTGTTTCTTCCCCGACAACGATGATGGATGGTCCGGCATATGGGGTTTCAAACCCTTGCAGGTAAGACGCTTCGAAGTAATTCACCCCTTCTTCCAATCCACCCAGACTGAAGCCGAAATCAGCACCAGACAGGCCGATTATGTCTTCACCGCCCGTAAAGTCGGTGATGGTATCTGTCCCCAGCGTGGAAACACGTTCCAGATGGCTGAGTGCTGTTGAGGCTTCTTCTTCGGTGGCAAAGACAAAGACATCAGCCTCTGCCCCGCCTGTCAGCACATCATCACCTTCCCGGCCAAACAGGATGTCGCGACCATTACCGCCAATCAGCGTGTCATCAAGCTCAGTGCCATAAATCTCCTGAACCTCGCCTGAATAGACATGAGCGGATGCGGTTGAACTGGCGCCCTGACTGTCCGTAATGGTGTAATCAAAGGTCACATCCCCGTCAAAATCGACAGGCACGAAAAATTCAATGAAGCTCTTATCTGCGGAGACAAGCCAGTCCGCCCCGACCACATTGCTGATGCTGTCAAACACAATCAAATCACCATCCGGATCAAAGTCATTGGCCAGTAAATCAGCCGTCTGTACCGTCAGGACTTTTTCTTTCGGTCCCTCCGGTTCCGGGATCACAGGCAAGTCAGTGGGTTGCGCGCGTTCTGTCTGGCTACCGAACACCTGCGTCAGGTCAACCGTAACATTGTCATCATCGAAATATAGCGTTTCCACCCCGGTCATAAAGACTGCTTCGCCAGCCACATATCGGTTGGTCAGCAAAATGCCGGAATACCCATCCTGTGTATGTTGCGTCCAGTCAAAGTTCCAGGATGCCTTACTGGTGGTAAAAGTATCCTGGCCAGCCCCGCCATCAATGAAGGCAGCACTGAGCTTGGCTGACGAGATCGTATCATTACCATCACCGCCCCAGATTTCACCATCGGACCATTGCCCGTCAATAATGTCATTCCCGCCAAGGCCGTAGAAATTATCCGCTCCCCCGCCGGATCCGGACAGGAAGTCGTCACCTGCCCCACCGATCATCGTGTCCACGCCAGCACCACCAAATATAGTCGTGCCATTGTCATCAGCAATGAGAATATCGTTGAATTCACTGCCCTGCACAATCTCAATACTGCGATAGCGTACATGGTTTAAGTCAATAAAGGTGTCATTTTCTGAGGTTGCGGCATTCAAAGTATCCGTTCCTGATCCCCCGTCAAACAGGGCAGCATCATTATTCCCGACCTGCAGGTTGTCGTTGCCTGCCCCACCATAAAAGAAATCTGCACCATTTCCGCCACGCAGGTGATCATTCCCGTCCAGACCAAACAGGATATTCACCTTCTCATCCCCTTGCAGGGTATCGTCTCCGTTGGTCCCTACAGTTTTGCCATCAAAGTAATCAAAGGCCGTAGTCTCATCCATCAATGGAATATCACGAAGTTCAACCGTGCGTGGCAGATAAAAGTCACCATGAGCGAGCGGAGGTTTATTTCCGGCAAAGACTGAGGCAGAAGCCGTATCGGTATACTCTCCATCGCTGATTTCATATTCAAAGGTCACATTGCCTTCGAATCCCGGCTCAACCGTAATTTCGATAAAGTCGTTATTTGGGGAAAGAACAGCCGTGCCGCCCACAACATTGCTGATACCTGTCAGCGCAATCGCATCCCCATCCGGGTCATAGTCATTGGCCAGAAGGTCCGCAACCTGAACCGTCAAAATTTTAACCGATGGCGGTGCTGGTTCTTCAATCACAGGAAAATCCGTTGGTTGGGTGCGTTCAACTTGTGCGCCGAAACTCTGGGTCAGATCAACCGTGACATTGTCATCATCGAAATATAATTTTTCAACCCCGGTCAAGAAGACTTCTTCGCCTGCCACATATCGATTGGTCAGCAGAATGCCGGAATAGCCATCCTGTGTATGTTGCGTCCAGTCAAAGTTCCAGGATGCCTTGCTGGTGGTAAAGGTATCCTGGCCAGCCCCGCCATCAATGAAGGCAGCACTGAGCTTGGCTGACGAAATCGTATCATTACCATCACCGCCCCAGATTTCACCACCGGACCATTGCCCGTCAATAATGTCATTCCCGCCAAGGCCGTAGAAATTATCCGTTCCCCCGCCGGATCCGGACAGGAAGTCGTCACCTGCGCCACCGATCATGGTATCAGCACCTGCACCGCCAAAGATGGTCGTGCCGAAATCATCTGCGATCAGAATATCGTTGAATTCACTGCCCTGTATCACTTCGATGCTGCGATAGCGGGCATGGTTCAGATCAATAAAGGTATCGCTCTGTGACGTTGAGGCATTTAACTTATCAACCCCGGTGCCGCCATCAAACAAGGCCGCATCATTATTGCCTACACGCAAATCATCATTGCCAGCCCCACCATAGAGGAAATCAGCCCCATTGCCGCCGCGCAGATAATCATCACCACCTAATCCAAAAATTGCATTGGCAGACGCATCCCCATAAAGAGTGTCGCTTCCTGCTGTGCCAACAATTTTGTCAGTGAAATAATTAAAGGCTGTTGTTTCATCCATCAATGGAATTTCCTGCACATCGACCAATCGATCAACATCTACATCATCCATCGCGACAGGGGCATCATTCATCTGGTTTACACCAACATTATAGGTGCCCTTCACCGTCGCGCCATTGCCGTCACTGAGCGTATATTCAAAACTTGCCGGACCAAAATAATTCTCATCCGGGCTGAAAGTAACAACACCATCAACCAAACTGACAGTGCCATGATGAGGATTGGTCACATGAATGACACTTAATTGATCGCCATCTACATCATCACCAGTCTGAACAAGATCTGCGGCAGACAGGATCAGATCTGTCCCTTCATTCACGCTGCCATTGGCCAGACTTTGATCAATGGTGGGGGCATCATTCACCGGGGCAACATTGACCGTATAAATACCCGTGACCGTACCGCCGTTTCCGTCGTCCAATGTATATTCAAAACTTGCCGGGCCATGGAAATTCGCATCAGGCGTGAAGGTCACGACGCCATCAACAAAGCTAACCGTGCCATTACTGGGATTGCTGACACCTGTCAGGGTCAGCGGGTCATCATCTTCGTCTTCGCCGGTCTGGACCAAGTCCGCAGCGTTGAGAACCAAATCCGTATCTTCATCAACCGTGCCATTCGCAGTGTAGGGATCAATGGTCGGTGCGTCATTAACGGATGCGACATGGATCGTATAGACCCCGGTTACAGACCCGCCATTGCCGTCATCCAAGGTATATTCAAATGTTGCTTCCCCATGAAAATCTTCATCCGGGGTAAAAACAACATCCCCATCAACGATGGCAACATGTCCGTTTTGAGCACTTGAGACGTAGGCAAGGTTCAGTGTATCGCCATCCGCATCTGTGCCCGTTGCGATCAGAGCAGCAGATGTAATCGTTATGTTTGTATCTTCCTGTGTATTACTTACTGCTGAAGTTGAATTAATTGTTGGCGCATTATTCGTAGGCATGATCTATCCCCATTAGAAAAACCGATATAAAAATGTGATGATTTTTATTTTTATGAAATGCAACCGCGCCCCAGAAACCTGCTCCCGAGACGCCAGTTGCAAAATTGTTCTCATATTTTCAGATGGCGTTCAAGGGATAGATTTCCCGCTATACGCTATATCAACCAAAAGATTACACGCTGACAGCAATTCTCAAGCGCGCAACCCAAGTATCCACAAGCAATACAGGGATATTGAGGTATCAGGTATTTTTTCAATCTGTTATCTATAATTGAGGAAACTTTTGAACAACAAAAATGGCCCGCCCCTGTTAAGGGACAGGCCTTTCTTTGAATATAGATCAGTGACTAAAAAAGATTAGTCGATGATCGCGTTCAGGGTCGCAGATGGGCGCATGGCCGCAATGCGTTTTGCCTGATCCTGGTGGTAGTAACCGCCCAGATCAACGGGTGAACCCTGACATTCGATCAGCTCAGCACGGATCTTGTCTTCGTTTTCAGCCAGCGCTTTCGCGATTGGGGCAAAGAACTCTTTCAGTTTCGCATCTTCGTCCTGTGCCGCCAGAGCTTCTGCCCAGTAAAGCGCAATACAGAAGTGAGAACCACGGTTGTCATGCTCGTTTACTTTACGAGAAGGAGACTCGTTTTTGTCCAGCAGTTTCGCCGTTGCTTCATCCAGTGTCTTACCCAGCAGGGCCGCAGATGGGTTGTTCTTCACATTTGCAAGGTGTTCGAAAGACGCACCCAATGCACAGAACTCACCAAGAGAGTCCCAACGCAGGTGACCTTCTTCAACCATTTGCTGAACGTGCTTTGGTGCAGAACCACCAGCGCCTGTTTCAAACAGACCGCCACCGTTCATCAGAGGAACGATAGACAGCATTTTCGCAGATGTACCAACTTCCAGGATCGGGAAGAGGTCAGTGTTGTAATCACGCAGTACGTTACCGGTTACAGAGATCGCATCTTCGCCACGAGCAATCATTTCACAAGACAGTTTCGCTGCATCAGCAGGTGCCATAATCTTGATGTCCAGACCAGAGGTGTCGTGGTTTGGCAGGTAAGTATTTACCTTTTTGATCAGCTCTGCATCGTGTGCACGGTTTTCGTTCAGCCAGAAGATTGCTGTAGAACCTGTTGCACGTGCGCGAGATACAGCCAGTTTCACCCAGTCTTGAATTGGGGCGTCTTTGGCCATACATGCACGCCAGATGTCACCACCTTCAACGTCGTGTGACAGCAGAACATTACCGTCTGCATCAACGATCTGGATTGTACCGTCAGCAGGTGCTGTAAATGTTTGTGGGTGAGAACCGTATTCTTCCGCTTTCTGCGCCATCAGACCAACGTTTGGAACGGAACCCATTGTTGCCGGGTTGAATTCGCCGTTTTCTTTACAGAATTCGATAACCGCGTCGTAAACTCCAGCGTAAGAGCTGTCAGGGATCACACATTTTGTGTCGCCTTCGTTGCCATCAGGGCCCCAACCGATACCACCAGCTTTAATAACAGCAGGCATGGATGCATCGATGATCACGTCAGATGGGACGTGCAGGTTGGTGATGCCTTTGTCGGAATTCACCATATACATGTCAGGCTGTGCTTCATAAACAGCTTTGATGTCCGCTTCGATCTCTGCCTTTTTGTCAGCTGGCAGAGAAGCGATTTTAGCTTCAACGTCACCAAAACCGTTGTTTACGTCCACGCCCAGTTCAGCGAAAGTATCTGCGTGCTTTTCGAACAGGTCTTTATAGAAGACTTCAACACAGTGACCGAAGATGATCGGGTCAGAGACCTTCATCATTGTCGCTTTCATGTGCAGCGAGAACAGGATGCCTTGCTCTTTTGTCTCGGCGATTTGTTCAGCCAGGAAAGTGCGCAGCGCTTTAACAGACATAAATGTCGCATCCAGAACTTCGCCAGCTTGCAGGGGCAGGCTGTCTTTCAAGGTCTGCTTGGAACCGTATTTACCAACGAATTCGATTTTCGCAGTTGTTGCAGCCGCCAGTGTTGTGGACTTTTCATTTGAGAAGAAGTCATCTTTGCCCATCGTGGAAACGTGTGTCTTGCTGTCTTTTGTCCATTTACCCATACGGTGCGGGTTTTTCTTGGCAAATTCTTTAACCGCAAATGGCGCGCGACGATCAGAGTTACCTTCACGCAGCACAGGGTTTACAGCAGAACCTTTAACCGTGTCGTATTTCGCACGGGCTTCTTTTTCAGCATCCGTTTGTGGGTTTTCAACATAATCAGGAATGTCAAAACCGTGATCCTGCAGTTCTTTGATCGCCGCAACCAGCTGCGGTACAGACGCAGAAACGTTAGGAAGTTTAATTACGTTGGCTTCCGGTGTTTTCACCAGATCGCCCAACTCAGCCAAATCGTCAGAATGCAGATCGAACAACGCAAGGATACGTGCGGCAACCGAGATATCCTTGGTGCCAACTTCGATACCAGCAGCGCCAGCAAACTTCTGGATGATCGGCAGGAAAGAGCCGCTTGCCAGTTCCGGTGCTTCATCAACGATTGTATAAATGATATCAGTCATTTGTTTCAAAACTCCCAAATGCCTTAAATTTGATAAGGCGACTACAAAATTTTCTGGGCGTATTTGTAGTCTTTGGACCGCTTTCAGGCAACGACATTTAGGAATTTTTTCGGTATTACCAATCACTTAGCCCGTTTCTAGCTTATAAAACATAGAGCTAGAGCCCCAAGGCCCCTTCGTTTTTTAGGGGTAATAACACCTCCTAAAGTATAATTTCGGGCCGCACCGTGCAAAAAACCGTTTCCGATTCTCTCAAATCCCCCTCAAGGTCAGGAAATCTGCGCCTTTGGTCATACCATTGTCATAAAACTTTACAGACTTAAACCGCATATTGGGTGTGATCGACCTGAACCGCATTTGCTACAGAAACTGTATAGCTGTCAAAACCGTCATCAAAAGTCCAATTCACATGTGTGTCCCCTAGATTTACAGGCTGTTGAACCCAGGCTTCATTTTTATTCAACTGCAAAACATCCCCACTGTCCCCACCTATAATCAGAGATGACGCTGTTTTCCCTGTCGAATTATCATAGACCGACGCACTCGCCAGGTTATTCACATCCAGTGATGTGATCTGTAGGATATTATCAATGCCTGCCGCATTGCCCGTAATATCAAAGGATGCCATATGGCCCTGCACGGTATTACTGGCATTGATCGTCTGGGCAGCCGTATTTTTCAAATACACATTGGTGGTGCCGGATGATCCGCTGGTCCCAATCGTCAGGGCGGAGAAGAAATTGGCATCAGACACATTGACCGTATTTGTCTGGTTGCTGAGTTGCAGGGTTTCCATCGCTGTAAAGCTGTCTGACTGCCCACCACCCGCATAAGCGACTGTGCCGCCACCGGATTGCGTGATATCAACAATCAGGTCTGATGAAATATATGTATTTAAATCCAATGTATCCGACCCACCGGAAACACCGTTGAACGTATCACTAAAGCCCACATCTGCCGTTGCCTTGAACGTGTTATTATAGGCTGAACTGGAGCCCGTAAAGGTATCTGCTGAGTTCGTCGTATCGCGGAAACTCAGGCTGCCAGAAAAATTGGTCACAGCTTTGTTGATATGCATAACATGACCGTTCGTCGAGCCAACATACTGGTTATAAGTGGCATCATAGGACCCGATAAAATCATAGCCATGCAACTGAATGCTATCTGCAGCATCGCCATCAACTGTCAGGGTGTTCCCGCTGGTAAACTGGTTCACACCCGACTCATCCAGCGTAAGTGAGACATTAGAAGCCGTATCGGACACATCCAATTGAGAGAACTGGGTCAATTCAGTCGTATTATAGGAAAGATCGAGGCTGACATTCCCCGTTGCTTTAATAGCCAACGTGTTGTTTGAAGCATTTGCCCCCCCTTGCAGATGTGTCCCAAAAAATCCATCCAAGGCATTCATGTCATGGACGTTGACCACATTACTGACGTTGCTCAGGAAGATTTTTTCAACACTGCTGTAGGTATCATAAAAGCCGTTTGTATAGTTGACCGTTCCGCCAGTTGCAGACGTCAGATTGATCGTGATTGCAGTGGTCGGGAATTTGGTGAGATAGATATAATCCGCACCGTTTGCACTGCCGATAAAGGTATCATAATTCGCATCATCACTCAGGAAGAAATCAACCGGTTCGTCCCCTGCGGTATAGGTCGCCTCGGTATTCGGGTTATCTTCAAAATCCGCAAATTCAGGATCATTTGCAACAGTTGGGACAAAGACCAACTCTTCTGGCGGCAGATCAACCGGAGGCTCAAATGCCAAAAAGGCTTCTTCAAAGAAAGCTTCCTCTGCTGCAATCTCTTCCAAAATCTCCTGGAAAAAAGCGAAATCTGCGTCTGCGCTATCCAGCGTCACTTCCGCACCCGGATCGATGAAAACATCAAAGGGTGCAGGGCCAAAATCACCACCGGGACCCCCGATCAACCCAGCAATCGGGTTGATCCCCTGATCAATCAGGTTGTTGATATCCGCCTCAATCTGCGTCAGTTGCGAATCAAAATCAGCCTCTACGGACGCCAGAAGTGCTGCTTCTTGTGAAATGAGGGTGGCGAGTTCTGCGGACTGTGCTGCTTGCAAAGACAGTAATTCCGCCTGTGCCTGGGCTTCCAGCAATGCGGCTTCTGCAGCGGCTGCCTCTGCCAACAAAGCTTCTGCTTCAGCCAACAGGGCCTCTGCTTCGGCGCCTTCGGCCAAAGCGGCAGCGGCCTGCGCTTCTTCGGCTGCCAACTGGGCAGCTTCCGCTTCTGCCTGCGCTTCATTTAACTGAGCTTCGGCTTCTTGGGCGGCTTGTTGTTCGGCTTCGGCTTCCTGTTGTTTTTGCTGGGCACGGCGTTGGGTTGCGGCACTGCGTGTGCTGTTCAACACCTGCAAGGTCCGTCCGCCAAAAGCACTGACCAGCTGAACCGAATTGATGGTAATCGGCTGAACCGGGCTTGCATTGAAAGAAGAGACAGAGGAAAAAGCATTTGCCTGGTTAAGCGTCACCGTGCCCGCCGCGTTGGTCAGGATCAATTCCCCCGTGAACCCACCTGGTTCTTCCATCAGCACTGCCTGCATGGGGCCAGAATTTTCCTGTTTGATCACCCCTTGGGTGCCGCGAATACCGATGGTCGCAACCGGGGTGCTCAACACCATGGCATCTGGATTTGTTTTGGCGATTTGACCGGAAACAAAGGAAAAGACCCCGCTGGTCAAGGACGCTGAAATGGACCCGCTGGAAGTATCTGGGTCATAGACCATCTCATCCAGAACCATCTCGCCCTCTTCGCCCAGAGAAAAAGTGGTTTCATCTTCAAAAGTGATCCCGACGCTGGCCCCCTTTGCTGTGCGGATCACATCACCTTGATACAAAGCGTCACCCAGTTCCAACGTTGCACTGGACCCATCTGCACGCAGGACAGTCACTGTTCCTTCTGCCGTTTCAATCTGACCGATCGCACCCAAGCTGTCCGTCGCGCCTACTTGTGCATATTGCAAGGGTGTCTGACTGCCCGCCAATTTCTGTGTCAGATCAAACGGGATAAAACCCTGCCCGGCTTCGATCCCTGTGGGGGAGATGGCGAAATAATTCTCAATCAGAATTGTTTCGCCGCTCTCACTTGTCAGCAACAGGTCATTGCCCAGATTTTCGTATCCGCCTTTAGCAATCGAAAAATTTGCAGGCAGGGATACGGCTTCCCCGAAAACGGATTTCAGGACCATATCAAAGTCAGAAAATGAAGGCTGGGAATGGGCAGAAAAAACCATGTTCAATTCCAAGATTCAATGCAAGGGGCACAAATGCGGTTGTGATGAACATTGGAGTATCGGACTTAGTGAATTGCGTCCATAAACCTTGGATATATTCCGATAAACCTTAGTTATATAACTTAAGTTTATCAAAGGGTTATACAACATTCCTTAAGAAAACGCGCATATAAAAAAATCACATTAAAGACGTGAATATGCCAGCGCTTCGCGTAAATAACCCTCATAATCTTCCTGAAATTCAGCCCCAATCAGGACCCATTCCTTGAACCTTTTTTTTGTGAAATTAAATTCCCGCCCCACACCCTGATCCATCAATTCCAGGACCCGTTCGGGCGACACTTTAATGATGAGCGCGTCTTCCTTATCGAACATCATCCCCAGAAAATTCCCTCGATAACGCAGGCAGGGGGTTTTCATCATGGTGGAAAGTTCAACGCCATCTTCTTTCAACAAGGCTTCAACGGCTTTTTCATATGCACTCATTTTCGATAAATCCATCCAAGGGCCACACCGACGACAGCAAACTGAATGGTCTGAAAGACGGTATGATAGATCAGATAATCGCCAACGGGATTAATATTCAGCTTGGCCACATTAGCAAATCCCATGACAGAATAAACCATCAACCCCATCATCAAACTAAACTTGACCCCTTTCACAATCGGATGCCCAACGCCCTGATAATAATAGGGATAAAGAATGCCGATCACTGTGCCTTGGATCAGTATAGCCAGCATACCAAATTCCATCAGCGGATGCTCCCGGCCCATCGCACCCCAGCTTTGATAGAGATCATGAAACCAGATCACATGCCACGGGTACGCCCAGGACATGGTCAAAACAAAGAAGGCTGTGACAAACAGGATAAGCTTTTTCATTTACCGACTCCAATAACACTTCTATAATAGAATTATTAAGTCACTTTCACTTCTATTATGCAAGTAATATTTATGGTCGCCAAAATTCAACACCGCAATCGCACCGGATGCCCCATCGCCTGTTCCCTTGATATCATTGGGGATCACTGGACTTTGCTAGTTATCAGAAACCTGATGTTCATTGGCCGCCGAGAATTCAAAGATATGCTGGAAGCCGAAGAACAAATCTCCAGCAACATCCTGACGATTCGCCTTAAAAAGCTGGAAGAAGCTGGTTTGATCGCCGCTATCCCCCATCCCGACAGCAAGCGCAGAAAGCTTTATTACCTTTTGCCCATGGGCAAGGATTTGATCGATATGATGACAGATATGGTCCTGTGGGCGCAGACACACCTCAGCGACTATCTGGATATACCACCCGAAAAACAAAAGCTGCTGGAAGCAGACCCGGACGGTTTCAAGCGCGTAACGCTGGATAATCTTAAAGTTTGGGAAGACGAAAATCTGCCTGATCGACAAAAATAACCCCGCAAGGGCTAATTTGCGGGGTTTAAGGAGGGAGGTTGATCATTTCGAAAAGGAGTTTAACTACAAGCACCACAGCAGGAAGAACCACCAGATGCCAAGTCTGCAAAGCTATGTCGATAGCTGTCAGTTTTTAACGGACCTTTGGCAAGCAGGTAGGTCGCATCTTCCAATTGTGCTTCGGGGGGACAATTGAAAATCTCATGAACAGCACTTCCATCCGGCTGTGGGCCTAACTCAATATCAGACGCAATGCCTGAGATTTTATTATCAGCTGAAACGGAAAGGCGAAAAGTCGTCATAAGTGATGCTCCTGATTTGTGTTGCTGAAGACATTTCTATCAAATCAGATGCGTGTCATTAAATGACGTCGGTCAACTGAGAGTTTTTTGTCAAATTCTTCGACTAAGCTCTTTCACAATGGAGCGAAGCCATTTTCGGGCTGGATCATGATGGAACCGTTCATGCCAGATTTGGGAAATGGTGAAACCGGGATTTTCCAGCTCTCCTGGAAGTTCACACATCGCCACGCCCTGACCTTGAAACAGCATGGCGAGTTTTCTGGGGATAGTCGTGATCAGGTCGGTTCTGGAAACGACAGAAGGAATGGCGAGGAAGTGTGGCAAGCGCAAAGAGATTTTACGGGTACGGCCAATATTCTCAAGCAGACCGTCAATCGCCCCACCGCCTTTGCCCGTCACACTCAGCAAAGCATGATCCGCAGCACAATATCCGTTTAGATCCAAAGGCGCATTCGCCAATACATGGCCTTTGCGCATCACACAGATAAAGTCATCATCAAACAGTTTCTGATGATAGCTGGTCTCCAACTTCGGCCCATCCCCGATCACACCGATGCCCAGATCAATCTCCCCGGCTTTCAAGGCTTCAATCCCGCCAGCAGACATATTTTCGATGGAGACCTGAATATTGGGGGCCTCACGGTACAATCGTTCCAGCACCGCAGGCATCATCACATGGCTGAAATAATCCACCCCGATGATCCGAAAATGCGCTTGGGATGTGGCTGGATTAAATTCGTTAGGTGCAAGCACGGTACGCACCCGTTCCAGCGCATTCTGCAAAGGGCTGCGCAAGGCTTCTGCCCGTGGTGTCAGCACCATCCCGCGACCCGAACGAACCAACAGCGGGTCTTTTAACATATGACGCAAACGATCCAGTGCCCGGCTCATCGCGGGTTGACTGAGGTTAATGGAAGCTGCAGCTTTCGTCACGCTCGCTTCATTTAGCAAAGCTTCCAGCTGAACCAGCAAATTCAGATCAAGATTTCTAATATTCACTTCATGCATGTATTTTATATAAACCATGCATTAGAGTTATGCAAATGATCCGGATATTCTGTCTTCAGTTCAAACACACAAACAAAGTTTATCAGGAGTATCCCCCCATGTTCGTTATTACAGGTGTTACAGGCAATACTGGTTCCGCCACCGCACAAGCCCTTTTGGATGCAGGCAAGGACGTACGCGTCATTGTGCGTTCCGAAGAAAAAGGCCTCGTCTGGAAAGACAAAGGTGCCGAGGTTGTGGTGGCTGATCTTTTCGACGGCGCCGCTGTAACCAAAGCCCTTGAAGGTGCAGAGGCCACCTATCTGATGCTGCCACCGGATTACGCCAGCACAGATTTCCTCGGCAGCCGTATGGAACTTGCCGAAATTCTGGTCAAGGCAGCAGAAGATGCAAACGTTCCACATGTGGTCTTCCTGTCTTCCGTCGGAGCGCAACACTCCCACGACGATAAAACAGGCCCCATCCGCACACTTGCCTATTTCGAACGCCTCTTTGAAAAAAGCCCGATCAAAACCACCGCCATTCGTCCCGGCTACTTCCTTGAAAACTGGGGCGCAGTTCTGCAACCTGTCTTGAACGATGGTGTGCTGCCAAGCTTCCTACAGCCACTGGATATGAAGATCGATATGATCGCCACACAGGATATCGGCAAGAAAATCGCAGACAGCCTGTTAAATCCAGGTGATGATGCTCACCGCGTTCAGGAACTGAAAGGCGCTGCGCAGTATTCCCCGCGTGATGTGGCGCAGGCTTTCTCAAAAGCGTTGAACAAAGACATCACCCCCATCGAAGTGCCGGAAGAAGGCTGGGCACCGGGTCTGGTGCAGGCCGGTTTCCCGCAATCAACCGCTGACCTGTTTGTTGAGATGTACCAAAACATCAATTCCGGTTTCATCGACTTTACACAGGAAAATGCGGCGAAAGGCCAGACCGAACTGGATGATTTCATCAAACGGTTTGTTGCCTAAATCGCCTTAAGACGCTAAACACCATCCATGGAAAGCATGTCAAATACGACCCGTGCCGCCCTTTGGATGGTGTTTTTTTGTGCCTCGATCGCATGTCTGTCGGGCATGATCCGCTACATGTCCGGTGTCATCCCGGCATTGGAAATGGTCTTCTTTCGAAATCTGTTCAGCTGGTTTTTCATGATGCCCATGGTCGCCCATGCAGGTTGGAAAACCTTAAAGACCACCCGCACCAAAGCCCATATCCTGCGCGCAATTTTCGGTACATTGGCCATGTCTTGCTGGTTTATGGGGCTGACCCTGATCCCGATTTCCGAAGCAACTGCACTTAATTTTACTGTGCCGCTGTTTACCACATTGGGGGCAGCTTTGTTTTTGGGGGAGAAAGTCAAATCCCATCGCTGGATTGCCCTTTGCATCGGATTTGCGGGGACATTGGTTATCGTACGACCGGGCATGCAGGAAGTTCAGCTGGGCACGATTCTGATCCTCGCTTCTTCCATCTTTATGTCCTGCACATTTTTGACCGTGAAGCGTCTGTCCAGCACGGATCATCCGGCAACCATTGTCTTCTATATGGGACTTTTTATGACGCCCATGTCTCTGGTTGGAGCCGCGCCCGTCTGGGTCTGGCCGGAACCAAGCCATTATGTCTGGCTGATCGGCATGGGTTTTAGTGCGGCTGTTGGTCATTTTGCCATGGCAAAAGCAATGTCTTGCGCGGATGCCTCTGTTTCCATGCCCTTTAGCTTTACCCATATGATTTTTGCATCGGCCATCGCTTACTTCTTCTTTGCAGAATCCATCGATCTTTATACCTGGATCGGGGCAGGCATCATTTTCAGCTCTACTCTTTATATTGTCAGACGCGAAGCCGCCCTCAAAAAAAAGGCCGCAACCTAGTCTAGATTGCGGCCCAGGCTCAAAACAATAATGTCTGACCCAAGTGAAGGATTCTTTTTATTTCTGTGGCTGGATTATTTTTCCATCACATAGATGCCGGGTGCGGCAATGATTGGGCGGTGCGTTTCGCTACCAAATGCTTTCGGGGCAATTTTGTTTTTGCCAGAACGTTGTGCCAGCCACATTTTCCAGTGTTCCCACCAGGAACCGGATGCTTCTGTTGCACCTTCATACCATTCTTCTGCCGTTTGCGCGCCTTTGGAATTATGGTGGTACTTGGCTTTTGGGTTGGTTGTCGGACAAATAATTGACTGTACGTGACCAGAGTTAAACAAGACGAATTCTGACTCGCCACCGAAGAATTTGGAAGAATTGAAACAGCCTTTCCACATGCTGATGTGATCTGTTTCACCACCAACCATATAGATGTCACAGTCAACTTTAGACAGATCAATCGGTTCCCCCATGATGGTCAGGCCACCCGGTTTACGCAGCAAATCCAGTGAAAATACATCCAACAGTTCTTCATGCAATTTGGCTGTCACACGTGTTGCATCGTTGTTCCAGTACAGGATGTCGAATGCTGGTGGCTTTTTGCCCATCAGGTAGTTATTGACCCAATAGTTCCAGACCAGATCGTTTGGACGCATCCAGGTAAAGACCTGACCGATTTCCTTACCATCCAGCACACCTTTGGATTTGGACTTCATCTTGGCTTGGGCGATAGTTTCTTCATTGGCAAACAAACCGAGCGACTTGTTGTCGTTGCTGTCCAGAACAGCCACAACCATGGAAGCAGACTTAACATAGTTCTTACCTTTGGCAGCCATGTACCCCAAAAGCGCGCTCATTGGGATCGCACCTGTGCAGGCGGCATAGAGGTTGATTTGATCGGAACCAGTAATTTCGCGAATGGCTTCAATGCCTTCAACCATAGCTGCAACATATTCATCCAGCCCCCAGTGCGCATGTTCACGGCTTGGGTTGCGCCAGCTGACCATATATGTCTGGAAACCTTGCTCTACCAGATATTCAACCGCACTTTTGCCCGGTGCCAGGTCCAGCAAATAATATTTGTTCACAACAGGGGGGATGAACATCATTGGACGTTCGTGAACCATGTCTGTTTTGGGGGTGTACTGGATCAGCTCGAACAGTTCGTTCTTGTATACAACCGCACCAGAAGTCGCGGCCAGGTTGCCACCCACTTCAAAGGCGGATTTATCAACCTGCGACGGCATGCCATTGTTACTTGCCATATCGTCCAGCAGATTCTGGAACCCTTCAACCAGGCTTTTGCCACCCGTTTCCTGCGCTTCTTTCAAAGCAGCCGGATTGGTCATCAGGTTGTTAGAAGGCGACATGGCGTCTGTCATCAATGAAGCGATGTAGCGCATGCGCTCTTTATCTTTCGCATCCAGGCCAACATTTTCGATAATGTTGTTTACGGATTTTGACCAGGCGAGATAGCCGTGCATGGCCATCTGGTGCATGGGGCTGCGATGCCAGGCACTGTCCTTGAAGCGGCGATCGCCTTTTTCTGGTGCAATTTCTTCCTTGCGGGTAACAACGGCACTTAAATTCTTTGCCAACTCTGCCGTTTCTTCCAAAACAACATTAGGTTTACTTATTACTTGCTCTCCAACCTTACCGAATACTGTAAACATTTCTTTCGGCGTTGCACCACCGACAAAAGGTGACGAAAGTTTAATTTTTTCTTCTGATTTTGGCAGCCTTTTCTCAACCTGAGATTTAATATCACACTTACCGTCAGGGGTTGAAACAGTGTTTTCCTGAACATCTTCAGATGCATTTGATGCAACTTTTGATGCTGACACAATATGTTTCATCGTATCCAGATACGGTGATAATACATTTGCATTGTTCATAGAAAAGAAAGGGGACAGAAAAGCACGATCTTTAGATTCAGCCTTAAGAGGTCGGTAGTTCCACATTGGTTTATCCTT
Organism: Terasakiella sediminum; assembly: GCF_033100395.1. Classification (NCBI taxonomy): domain Bacteria; kingdom Pseudomonadati; phylum Pseudomonadota; class Alphaproteobacteria; order Rhodospirillales; family Terasakiellaceae; genus Terasakiella; species Terasakiella sediminum. The sequence goes on from NZ_JAWLVJ010000017.1 coordinate 99,822, forward strand.
CAAGATATTGTTATTGTTATATTTTTTACTTTACATAATTCGAAGAGCCTTTATGAACTCTCCCGCTAATCTTTTGTCACAACTGAAAATTAGGTTGAAATCTCCCACCCCAAAACAAAAATCTCGCTTTGGTTGATTTTGAAACAAAACTTACAATTGATTTCCAAAAGTTGTGCCCGGATATAACACTTAATAGTTTATACTTCAATTATATTGCACAAACAGACTCACTTAAGCATGCAAAGATTGTATTTGATGCGTGTAAAGGTGTGCAGTTTTTCCCTTAGGGTAGACTTTCTGTTTTCAAAACAACCATTTGTCGCGGTATTTAGAATGAGAATCGGGATTTTTTTTACAAAAATGTGAAAAATCACGCAAATATGGCATATGAATACATAAAACCGCCAAAAATTACTTATACTATACTATATGAATACTTCTAAAGTTTAAGTAGCATCCCAAAGACGTATTCGCGCCTGCAACATGACCATGAGAGGATGAAAAAAGTGACACATATATAGAAAACTCAATTTTATTCATAAAAGAGTCAGATTCACCTTGACGCGGGTAAACCTTTTCCGTAAAAGGCGGGTCTCTCTTGAGGGCGGGACTATGTCTGGCCCCACCTTCAGTGTTTATGAGATTAAGGATTTGTATTATGGCACGTCGCTGCTCACTTACTGGTAAAGGCGTTCAAACTGGCAACAATGTAAGCCACGCTAAAAACCGCACTCGTCGTCGTTTCTTGCCGAACCTGCAAGATGTAACTTTGGTAAGCGACGCTCTGGGCGTTTCTGTTAGCCTGCGCGTTAGCACTTCTGCACTTCGCACCATTGAACATAAAGGTGGTCTGGATGCGTATCTTTTGGATACAGCAGCTGACAAACTGCCACGCGAAGCACGCCGTTTGAAAAGCCGCGTTAAAAAAGCTCAAGCTAAGAAAGCTGCTTAATCAGCCTTTTTAACCGCTTTAAAGATTAAGAAAGCCTGCTCTTGTTTAGAGTGGGCTTTTTTATTTGTGCTGACCCGTCCTGAAATAAGTTGACAGATTGGAGACTTATTATGGGAAACAAAGAAAACAAGCGGGTTAAGCGCACACAGCGTGATTATCC
>NZ_JAWLVJ010000018.1:0-98396 GCF_033100395.1 Terasakiella sediminum
AGCTTTGCGAGAAGGTGATATTGGCCTGGCGCAGATATTTACAAAGGGCGCGCAGCAACATCACCGGCCAGGGCTTGATGCCTGCCTGAATGACCAGACGGTTAAACCCGTCATTCTCCACAACCCCGTTCCAGACTTGACGGAAGGTTTCCTGAAAACTTTCACGAATGGCAGACAGATCAATCCCGTCACCTGTGGCTGTCACCAACCCAAAGTCATGGATCATAATGAGATCGACATCGGCATTTTCCGGCCGGATGGGATAAGGATGTTCATCCATCACCCGCAAGCCCATATTCTCCAGCATCGGCAGAACATGGGATAGCGGCACCGCACCACTGGGGTGGTACAGCTTGAAACGCACCACATTTTCAGAAGCTTCGATGGGGCGGTACAAGCTCAGCTGAAGTTCCCCGGTACGAACAACCTCATCCAGCTTGGCAATGTCAGAAACCGCAATCGCTGCGTTGTTGCCTTCGATATAGCCGGATGGAAAAGCGTTTGCATAGCGCCGGAACNTCATCCAGCTTGGCAATGTCAGAAACCGCAATCGCTGCGTTGTTGCCTTCGATATAGCCGGATGGAAAAGCGTTTGCATAGCGCCGGAACTGCTCCAGCCCCTTTTCCTCACCATTACTTGTGACCAACTGGTCCCGCAACTGATCCGACCAATTACGCGCCGCTTCGATTAGGAGGGTTTCAATTTCAAAGATATCGACGTTCTTTTTGCGTTTGCCGGGTGTTGAGACAATTACATGCAGGCGTGCTAGCGGGGCATCGCCGATTTGTGTGTAGAATGCCAGCACTTCGCCATTGTAGGCCTGTTCCAGAATACCCTGCATGGTGCGGCGCAGGCGGGTGGTCAGGCTGTCACGCGGGATATAGATCAGGCAGGAGACAAAGCGGGAGAAATCATCTTCGCGGATGAATAGCGCCACGCGCTGACGTTCCTGCAGATGTAGGATGCCCATGCACATATCAAAGAGGGCTTCATCACTGATCTGGAAAAGTTCATCACGCGGGAAGGTGTCAACAATATGGGCAAGTGCTTTGCGATTATGGCTGCCCGGTGCGAAACCTGCATGTTCCATAATCTTTGCACATTTCAGACGCATCAACGGAATGTCACGTGGCGCACGGCTGTAAGCGGCCGAGGTAAAGAGGCCGATAAAGATACGCTGGCCGATTGTTTTACCTTTGGCGCCATAGCGTTTGACGCAGATGACATCCATATAGACCGGACGGTGAACCGTGGATTTGAAGGATGATTTCACCACCATCAGCGGTTCAGCATCTTCAACGAACTTACCTTTGTCAGAAGCCGGGCTGGTCGCCAGTGAACAAATCTCATCTAAAATTTCAGACTTGGGCGTACTTAAAATACCAAGCGCACTGTCGGCAACGGGGACAACCGACTTTCCTTTCAGGTCAAAATCACATGCCCCCAACAGGGTGAAGTGATCATCATGAATCCACTGCATGAAATCACAGACTTCAATGGCGTCTTTGGATTTGGGCGCGGGTTGTTTTTTAGCCAGTTCGTTGACTGTGTTCTGGGCAAGTGTACGCATGTCCATCCAGTCACGCACTGCGGCGTTGCCATCTTCCAGGCAAAGGTTCAGACGTTCAATCAGTTCGTTTAATTGATCACCGCTGGATTGACGGTTCACCAGAAACAGCATGTAAGATTCTGCCTGACAACTGTCACCCCAAGATTTTGGGGCCTTTTGACCTTCATCCAGCGTATCCACCAAACGGCCTTTCTCATCGCGGCACAGTTTGATAACCGGGTGAATGGTCAGATAGATGGTCATATCCTGTTCGACCAGTTCTGATGCGATGGAATCCACCAGGAAGGGACGATCCGGTGTGCAGACTTCAACAACGGTATGGTCAGATTGCCAACCGTGTTCTTCAAGGTTGGGGTTGTAGACCCGAACCAGACTTTCCCCCTCGTTACGTTTTGCGGCAAACCGCCAGAACGCGAGGGCTGAGCCATAAATTTCTTCTTCCGCACGATTGATTAAATCCTGCGGGGGTACTTTTGCAAAAAACTGTTTGACGAATTTTTCTGCACTAGGCGCATCGGCCTTTGGCAAACGCTCGTTAATTAACTTAGCAACGCGTTTGATCAGATCAGCTTTTTGCTGTTCTGATTTCGAAAGCATTTTATTCATGCCTATCATCCCTGTTTCGCCCCAATTTTTGGGGTCGTTAACCATGAGGAAATTTTCTCCTCTCTAAAATGGTGAGGAGAAATTGCCTAACATTCAAGTAAATACACGCATTTTGTTGAAATATAGTAAAGATTCTGGTCTTACCACTTTTTTGGGGGAGGGAAATACCGTATTTCTACTTAATTCAGGAAAAAGACCCAGACGTCGAAATCCCTTATGCCTAAGACAGGAACGAATCGGTTTTCATGGCTGATAAACTCCTGAAATATGCAGTAGCCATCGACCCTGTTTCCAAGTATTGTCGCGGCAAAATTTCTTGTGAGCTTAAACTGAAAATTTGATGCGTATTCTGTTCATCACATCAACGCGAATTGGCGATGCGGTCTTATCGACCGGGATTTTGGATCATCTGATCAAAACCCACCCGAACGCCAAATTCACCATTGCCTGTGGACCCGTGGCAGCGCCCTTGTTTGAAGCGACCCCGCAGGTTGAACGCATCCATATCATGACCAAGAAAAAACGATCTATGCATTGGATCGATCTGTGGAAGGCTTGTGGCTTTACCTGGTGGTATCGCGTGATTGACCTTAGGAACGGTCCCATCACCTATCTGTTCCCGACGTTTCGCGGGCGTCATCTGCATCATGATGACAAATCCCTGCACCGCGTTGAGCTGTTTTCAAAGCTGATGAAACTGGAAGAGTCCAAAGGGCCCGTTCTTTGGACCAATGACAAGCATGAAAATGCTGCGGATGAACTGTTGCCAAAGGGCGAGAAGATCCTCGCCATCGGCCCAACAGCCAACTGGCATGGCAAGACCTGGCGCGCGGAATATTTTCTGGAACTGGCTTTACGTTTAACGTCCGAGGATGGACCTTTTCCCAAGGCGAAGATTGCTTTGTTTGGTCACATATCGGAACGTGAACCGGCAAAATTTCTGATCGATAATTTGCCCGAAGATCAGAAGATCGACCTGATCGGTGAACTTGACCTGCCAACCGTTTTTGCCTGTATCAAACGCTGCCAGTTCTATGTAGGTAATGACAGCGGGTTGATGCATATGGCGTGCGCGAGCGGCATCCCGACCCTGGGGCTGTTTGGCCCGACACAGGAAAAGCTCTATGCGCCCTGGGGGGAGCATTGTGCCACGGTACGTACCAAAATTCCGTTTCTTGATCTCTTTTGTGAAAATTTCGATCATGAAAAAACCGACAGTTTGTTGGACAGTCTGAGCGTGGATATGGCATATGAAGGGGCATGCCAGTTGTGGGACAAAGTAAATGATCGACCTTAAAGCCAAATTTGACGAATTTTCCAGCAGCATTCAGTTCCAGGATTTCTCACTGGAAATGATCCTTCTGCTTGGTCTGGGCAGCAGCATCTTCCTCCTGCTGTTACTTAAAGGTGCCTTCATCAGTTTCAGACGCACCGATGAGCGCGTCGCAAAAGAATTTGATCCCGAAGAAGAGGATTAAAAAAAGGGCGGGTATAGTACCATTCCATTTTCCAGACGCAGGAAGTTTTTAAATGGTGCTTCAATTATAGAATCTAGTTTGACGAGCCAATCGTACTACAATATCTTAGGTATACCCAAAGGTTGTTTTTAAAGGTCGTTTATCGTTGGAAAACGCATCAGATGATGATGAGGTAAAAACTGTTTCGCCAGAACGTGTAGAAGCAGCAAAACGAGGCATTTTGTATGTTTTGGGTCATTATGCTACTTTTTTAATTGCCTCGGTTTTAGGAGTTTTCCCTGCGTATCTTTTTAACGTGTTTTTTCAAGAAACCCGAGAGTTAACCTTTGCTACATATATCGTTTACTTTATATCTTCTGCTTTAATATTTATGCCTATTGATTACTGGTTGTTGTCTAAAGCAGAAGGCAGTCATGATGATCAAAAATCAACACAGCTTGAAAAAGAGTGAGTTTTAATTTTTTTTACCCATTAGGCTTATCTGTACAGATTGAAAACATTTAGGAATGTTGATTAAGACAGTAATTCTATCTTGGTTCATATCAGTAAGATGTCGATAGGTATTCTAAAAATCGCGCAGGAAAAAAGGAAACAGAATAAGCTGCTTCCTCTACAAAATTCCCGCACATATGGAAAATGGGACGGTTTAGAACCAGCCCCTTTATTTGTGTGATAGCTTAACGCTTCATCATCTCAATCATTTTTTCCACCGCGACCATATGTTCATCTGAATTGTGACACATGCCCTGGAAACAGGCGCAGAGATCAAGGAAGTCCGGCAGTTCCATACGTTGCCCCATCTTCATCAGACGTTTGGTAAAGCGCAGAGCCTGTGGTGGTTTGGCAGCCATTTGTTTGGCAAGGTCTTGTGCGCGTTCCATCAATTGATCCGGTTTCACCACATCCAGCACAACGCCGATTTCTTTGGCCTCAGCTGCCCCGATCACGCGCCCAGTAAAGGTCAGTTCCGCTGCTTTCTGGTATCCGATCAGGCGTTGCAGAAAGTATGCGCCACCATCACCCGGGATGATGCCCAGATTGACAAAGGTCTCCCCGAACTTGGCTTTGGATGAGGCAATGCGGATATCGCACATGTTCGCCACATCAAATCCCGCCCCCACAGCCGGGCCATTCACAGCAGCGATGATCGGGACCTCGCATTTGTTGATGGCAAGCGGGATGCGTTGAATGCCCTGGCGGTATCGGGTCTGGACTTCTTCCACATCGCCTGCAAAATCGCCTGCACGGTCCTGCATATCCTTGACGTTGCCGCCTGCACTGAAGGCGGCCCCATCGCCCGTCATGATCAGAACGCTGACGTCATCCTTGGCCTTATTTACCCAGTTGATGGTGTCGATAATATCGTCGATCAGGGCGGTGCCTGTCAGGGCATTTCGCACATCGTTGCGCATAAAGGTCAGGGTCGCGACTTTATTGTCCAGCGTCAGATCAGCATCTGAAAGGGTGGGCAGGTCGATCATGTGGGGGCTCCGATTCAAAAAAAATGCGGACACATTCTAGGGGGAAATGTCCGCATTTGAGTTTACTTACACCTCTAGGGAGTGCAAGGATCTTTCACATGATCTTTATACATAATGTTCGGGTTTCGAACATGATAAGAATTGTAAAGAAATGTTATGCAGGTAGCATTTCGCCAGCCTGTTTCTCTACAGCTTTTGGATCAGCGGAAAGACCGGCTTGCATTTCAAGGGCAACCGGGTCGGGGAAGACGTCTTCAACGCCATTTTCAACACCATCAAAGACTGCCTGAACAACGGCAGAAGGCGCGGTTTTATCCATGGGGAAGTCAGCCGCCATGTCTGTATCGACGGGCCCCGGATAAACGCCAGTGACTTGTGTGTTCTGTGCGGCGAGTTCAGCACGGATGCCTTGCGTTAGGGAATGAACCGCGGCTTTTGATGCGCTATAGGTACCGAGTACTGGGAAGTTCACGATTGAGGCAACAGAGGCCAGGTTCACAATCGCACCGCCACCATTGTTTTTAAGGGTCGGTGCAAAGGCACGCACCATGTTGAGGACACCAAAATAGTTGGTTTCCATTTCAGCGCGGGCAGACGAGATATCGTTTGCGGCAAGCAGGCCTGTGAAACCTGCGATCCCTGCGTTGTTGATCAATAGTTCGACATCTGTCAGGTCTTTTGCGATCTGGTTGATGTTGTCTTCGTTGGTGACATCCAGCTGAACGGCGATGACTTTGCCGTCAGCTTCTTCAACCAGGTCTTTCAACTGATCTGTGTTGCGTGCGGTTGCATAGACTTTGGTTGCGCCTGCCTTGATCAATTCCTGAACAAATGCACGGCCGATACCGCGGTTGGCGCCTGTGACGAGAGCTGTCTTATTTTGAATCTTACTCATGATATTTCCTGTTATTGGAGGGGGAAGATAATTAAATACCGATTGGTATTAAAATACGCGCTTGTTTCTGTCTGTCAAGCTGTTAAAATACCGATCGGTACTTTTTATTGCTTGGATAAAGAAAATGGCACGCGGACGCCCCCGTAAAATTGATCCGGAAATCGTTTTGGATAAAGCGATGTATGTGTTCTGGGAACGTGGATTTGAAGCCACATCGATGAATGACATTTCGGCAGAAACTGGTATGGCAAAGCCTGGGCTTTACGCAAATTTTGGCGATAAGGAACAGCTCTATTGTGCCACGCTGAAACATTATAACGCGAAATTCGGCTCCCAACCCGCCCGGGCACTGATGGCTGGTAAAGGCAGTCTGCGCGGAAGTCTTGAGTTGTTTTTGAAAACCACAGCGGATTTCGTTTTGGATTCTAAGCAACCCGGCGGGTGTTTTGTGGTGAACAACAATGTGGAATGCGCCAACAGCCATCCTGCAATCACCGAGATTAATCAGGATTTTGACGAACAATTGCGTGGTGTTTTTATCGAGCGTTTTGAGAAAGCAAAGGCAGATGGGGACCTTCCACAAGAGGCTGATATTTCCAGAACTGTTGACTTTTTCATCGGTCAAACGGTGGCTTTGGGGGTATTGGCAAAGCGCGGCTATGACAAAAAAGCCCTCTATAATCTGATTGAAATCGCCCTTTCCACATTACCGAAATGAGTGGGTTGACAGGCAAGTTCAAATATTGATATTAATAATCATTATCAATTGAGGAGCTTATCCTATGAAACCGACAACCTATTTTGATCCGGTCCAAACCTATGGATCAGCCAATGATACGACAGACCTTTGTCTTCTTGGGATTCTCTTTAATGATGCGCGCACGATCAAGGGATTGATTGCCGCTGTGCGCCAATTGGGTACCCAAAGCTGGCACCCCACTGCAGATGTAATTTCCATTGCCTTGGAACGACTGATCAAGGTCGGTCATGTGGTGAGCCTGCAGGCGGGGAACGACACCTATTATTCGATCACGGGGCACGGGATTAAGCAATTCTTTGTCTTGATGAAACGTCCATTGGGTTCCGGGTCCATGACGACGCAGAACACACTGGCGTTAAAATCCGCTTTTTTGGAAATCATCCCGACCAGAGTGCAGCGTCAAACCATTCAGGAACTGATCGATTATTATTCTTGCAAACTGAATTGCCTGAAAAAAGATTGCGAGAATTGTTTCTTTTACACGACCCGTCAGAAATTAAGTCAGGACCAGCAGATTAATGAGATCAGAACGGAATTGAATTGGCTGCAGGGATTAACGCATCAGTTGCCTAGTCAGAGCGCGCACTAAAAGTCCAAATCCGTGTAATGGCGTGCCGGCTGCAGGCCGGAGACTGTGTCTTTCAGAATTTCGCGCATGGAAGGGCGTGATTTAAAGCGCGCGTACCAATCGTGCGCACCGGGATGATCTGCCCAGGGAACGTCACCCAGGTAATCGACTGCAGAGATATGGGCCGCTGCCGTTATATCGGCCAAGGATAACTCACTACCTGCCAGCCAGTTACGTTGTTCAGTCAGGTAAGCGATATAATCCAGATGGTAGCGGATGTTCTGCTTGCCTGCGCGAATGGCGGTGGAATTGGGCGTGGCTTTACCGAAGAAGCGTTTCTGGATTTTTTCGCCTACCAGATTCTTGGTGACTTCCTGTCCAAATTTGCGGTCAAACCAGGCCATCAGGCGGCGTACTTCGGCGCGCATTTCAGCGGTATTTCCCAAGAAGTTGGTCTCTGGATAAACTTCTTCGAGATATTCGCAAATGGTGTGTTCATCCCACAGGGGCTTGCCTTCCGGTTCTACAAGGACGGGGACCTCACAGGCCGGGTTGAGCGCAAGGAAAGTTTCCCGGCGTTCCCAGATGGGTTCAATCTGGCAGGTGAAATCGAGCTTCTTTTCTGCAAGAAGCAATCTGATTTTCCGACTGGCCGGATCAAAGGGGAGGTGATAAAGGCGTCTCATGGCGTCCCGATAGAAAGGATAATGCACTGCACAAGAGCATCAGATAGCCTGTTTTGGCACATTTGAAAAGACAAAAAAAAGAGCGGAAAGTTCAAAAACTTTCCGCCCAAGTCTTGGTTAGGGATGAATACCGTTGCAGGTATTCAAGGGATTGAATGATCGTCCCTGATCAAACAATCCCGACAAACAAGTCACGAGAGACTGTAACTTGCTTTTCGGATGCCCCGCCTCGATCAACTCAGAACAGGGCAAATTCCTTTTAGGCAGACTTCTTGGCAGCCACTTCGTTGGTGACCGGAATCTCAAGCTTGTCGAGCATTTCCTTCGGTACAACCTGCCAGATCTTGCCTTTCTCCATTTCCCAATCCTGCAACAGGGTCTGGGCGAATTGAGAATGTGTTTCTTTCACGTGTTCCTTGATCAGACCTTTGAGCAGGTCTTCATAATGGTCAACTTCAACACGTTGCCAGACGACGTTTTCAGGGTTCACACGGTGTTCGAATGTACCGTCCACGTCATAGACAAAGGCCATGCCGCCTGTGAAACCAGCACCGAAGTTGGCACCGACATCACCCAGAACAACAACCGTACCGCCCGTCATATACTCACAACCGTTGGACCCGATGCCTTCGACAACTGCTGTCGCACCAGAGTTACGAACCGCAAAACGTTCACCACCCTGGCCGGATGCAAACAGCTTACCCGCTGTGGCACCATAGAGGCATGTGTTACCGACAATGGTGTTTTCGTTGGATTTCAGCGGGCTGGAAACCATTGGGCGAACCACGATGGTACCACCGGACAGACCTTTACCGACATAATCGTTGGCATCGCCAAAGATTTCCAGTTTCAGACCCTGTACGATAAAGGCACCCAAAGAGTTACCAGCAGAACCACGCATACGAACGGTGAGGTGATCCGGCTCCAGACCTGTCATCCCGTACTGACGGGTGATGATGGAGCTGGTGGACGTCCCCACAGAACGGTGTGTGTTTTTAACTGTGTAGAACAGTTGCATCTTCTCACCACCGTGCAGCGCGTTTTTCGCATCTTTGATGATTTGCGCATCCAGCGTATCCGGCACAGGGTTACGTTCTGTCAGTGTGCAGAAACGTGGTGTATCGCCTGTATCGGCTTGGGCCAGAAGCGGGTTCAAATCAAGGTCATCAAGGTTTTCACGACCACGGCCAACCTGTGTTAACAGGTCACAACGACCGATGACGTCTTCGAGTTTTTCATAACCGAGAGAAGCCAGAATTTCTGTGACTTCTTCCGCGATGAAGGTGAAGAGGTTCACAACCTTGGCCGCAGAACCTGTGAATTTCTTGCGCAGATCAGGATCTTGCGTACAGACACCCACCGGACATGTGTTGGAGTGACACTGACGCACCATGATACAACCCATGGCGATCAGGGACGTTGTCCCGATGCCGAATTCTTCAGCACCCAGCATGGCAGCGATGACAACATCACGACCTGTGCGGAAACCACCGTCTGTGCGTAGCTTGATGCGGTGACGCAGTTTGTTGAGTGTCAGAACCTGGTTAACTTCGGACAGACCCATTTCCCATGGCAGACCCGCATATTTGATGGAGGATTGAGGCGATGCCCCTGTCCCGCCGTCATAGCCGGAAATATGGATGGTATCTGCACCAGCTTTTGCAACACCTGCCGCAATCGTCCCGACACCGGAACGGGCAACGAGTTTCACACAAACGCGCGCATCCGGGTTGATCTGCTTGAGGTCATAGATCAGCTGAGCCAGATCCTCAATGGAATAAATGTCGTGGTGCGGTGGTGGTGAAATCAGGGTCACGCCTGGTGTGGAGTGACGCAGCTTGGCGATCTCAAGGGTAACCTTGAAGCCTGGCAGCTGACCACCTTCACCCGGTTTTGCACCTTGGGCGACTTTAATTTCAAGTTCCTGACAGTTGTTCAGATATTCCGCTGTCACACCGAAACGACCAGACGCAACCTGCTTGACGGCAGAATTGGCATTGTCACCGTTCTTGCGTGGTTTGAAACGTTCGCGATCTTCCCCACCTTCACCGGAGTTGGATTTCGCACCGATGCGGTTCATGGCAATCGCCAGTGTTTCGTGGGCTTCACGAGACAGCGCACCCACAGAAATCGCTGGCGCACAGAGGCGACGACGGATTTCAGTGATGGATTCCACTTTATCGATGGAGATCGCATCACGATCTGAGGCGAAGTCCAGCAGATCGCGCAGCATCATGGGTTTGCGGTTGTTTACGCCATCGGCATATTCACGGTATTTGGAATAGCTTTCTGTCGCAACCGCATCCTGCAGCTTGTGGATCAGCAATGGATCATGTGCGTGACGTTCGCCATTTGCACGGTAGCGGTAGAAACCGCCCTGTGCCAGTGGCTTGTCTTCTTCAAAGGCGCGATCATGCATTTCCATGATCTTGTCCTGCAGACCTTTCAGACCAATACCGGAGATACGTGACTGCATGCCCGGGAAGAATTCTGCAACAACAGAACGCGACAGACCCACAGATTCAAACGCATAGCCACCACGGTAGGAGCTGATAACACCGATACCCATTTTGGACATGGTTTTCAAAAGGCCTTTGTTGATGCCTTTTTTGTAGTTTTCAACAGCTGTTTCGAAACTGATGTCACCGTAGATGCCGCGGGCATGTTGTTCAGCAATGGCTTCTTCCGTCATATAGGCGTTAACGGTTGTTGCACCCACACCGATCAGAACGGCGTAATATTGAACGTCCAGTGCTTCCGCAGAACGCACGTTCAGCGATGTGAAGGTACGCAGTTGCTGGCGAACCAGATAGCTGTGAACCGCACCAGCGGCCAAAATCATCGGGATCGGGGCTTTGGCTTTGGAAATATGTTCATCCGTCAGAACGATATGTTTCTTACCACCGCGAACAGACATTTCTGCTTCGTGACGGATACGTTCGATGGACTCACGCAGTGTTTCTTTTTCTGGCTGGAAGGTACAATCCAGTTCAACCACATCATCCGCGAGATATTTCTTCAGCGCGTGGAATTCAGTTGAATTCAAAACAGGTGTTTCAAGCTGAACCACTTCGCACTGATCCGGACCTTCATCCAGAACGTTGCCGAGGTTCGACAAACGGGTGCGCAAAGACATCACACGTGTTTCACGCAATGAGTCAATCGGCGGGTTGGTTACTTGCGAGAAGGCCTGACGGAAGAAGTGGTGCAGACCACGGTACTGATCAGACAGAACAGCCTGTGGGGTATCGTCACCCATGGACCCTGTTGCTTCCTGGCCTGTTTCAACAAGCGGACGCAGGATCAGTTCCATATCTTCTTCGGTAAAGCCAAACAGCTGTTGCTGGCGGCGCAGTTCTTCCACAGGGGGGTTAACCGGCTTTGGCGCATCGGCTTTAAGGATTTCGTCAACCTTGACGATGTTTTTCACCCATTCGCCATATGGTTTGCGCTCAGCCGTCCAGTCTTTCAGTTCTTTATCGTGGAAGAACTGACCTTCGCGCAGATCAACACCGATCATGCCGCCTGGGCGTACGTGACCTTTTTCAACGACTTTGCTTTCGTCGATTTCTGACATACCAGTTTCAGAACCAACCAGCAGAATGCCGTCACCTGTGATGGTGTAACGCAAGGGGCGCAGACCGTTACGGTCCAGACCAGCCACAATCCAGCGACCATCTGTCCCACAGATCGCAGCCGGGCCATCCCATGGCTCCATCACAGAGTTGGAATAGGCAAACAGGTCTTCATGCGGCTTTGGCATTAGTGCGTTTTGACCGATGGATTCTGGAACCATCAAAGCTTTAACAGCCGGGGCCGGACGACCGGCACGCACCAGAACTTCCCAAACGGCATCCAATGCAGCGGAGTCAGAAGCCCCGTTCGGGATCAGCGGTTTGATATCTTCGATATTGCCGCCAAAGACCGGGGACGCCATGCATGTTTCATGGGCTTTGGTCCAGTTGATGTTCCCTGTAACCGTGTTGATCTCACCGTTGTGGGCGATCATACGGAAAGGCTGGGCCAGCTTCCATTCCGGGAAGGTGTTTGTGGAATAACGCTGGTGATAGATCGCAAAGTTTGAAACGAACAGCTCGTCATTCAGGTCTGGGTAGAATTCTGTGATTTCGCCGGCCATGAACATCCCTTTATAGATGACAGAACGACAAGACAGAGAACAGAAATAGAATTCAGTCAGATTTTCAGACAGACACTGGTTTTCAATACGACGGCGAATGACATAGAGGTCATTTTCAAACTCGTCGTTTGTTTTATGCAGCGTGTTGGCAATCATGATCTGTTCGATTTCCGGGCGCGTCGCGTTGGCTTTTTCACCAATCACTTCGATATTTACCGGAACCTGACGCCAGCCATAGATGCGGTAACCGAATTTCAGAACTTCAGCTTCCACGATACAGCGGCAACGTTCCTGTGCACCGAAATCTGTTTTTGGCAGGAAGACCTGACCAACCGCAATGGCGTTTTCTTCCGGTTCGTGACCTGTGCGACGGATGTGACGCTTGAAGAATTCCTGCGGGATTTGCACGTGGATACCGGCGCCGTCCCCTGTTTTGCCGTCGGCGTCTACCGCACCACGGTGATCAAGGGCGCGTGTCGCCTGGAACGCGTGTCGCAAAACTTCACGGTTTGGCTTACCATCGATGGAAGCCACAAGGCCGACACCACAGTTGTCACGTTCCAGGTTTGGATCGTACATGCCATTTTCAGCCAGGAACTGTGCGGCTTTTTGATAGTCTGATACGTAATTATTAGTCATTTTTATACTCATGCCCCCTTATTCAGCAGCGACGCCTGCGCGCAGCTGTGCACGGAGGTATTTATGAATTTCATCGGATGCTTCGCGTGCATCATTGATACAGCTGACGACCAGTGACGCACCGCGTTCAATATCACCTGCGGCAAAAACGCCGTCCAGGTTGGTCATCCATGTGTCTTCATCCACTTCAACTGTGCCCCAGCGGCTGACAGCCAGATCTGGTTCACCAAACAGTGTTGGAATGTCTTCTGGCTCGAAACCAAGCGCTTCGATCACGATATCGCAATCAAGCTCAAACTCAGAACCTTCGATCTCTTTGACGCTCTGACGGCCAGACCCATCCGGAACGCCCAGGTGCATTGAAATAGCTTCCAGCTTCTGAACCTTGCCCAGACCTTTAAAGGATTTTGGCGCTGACAGCCATTGGAAGTCCACACCTTCGCCTTCAGCATTTTTTACTTCCTGCTGAGAACCCGGCATGTTGGCACGGTCACGACGATAGAGACATTTAACAGATTTCGCACCTTGGCGGATGGATGTGCGCACACAGTCCATGGCCGTGTCACCACCGCCGATAACCACAACGTTTTTGCCTTCTGCATTCAGCGTGCCGTTATCAAAAGCTTCTACGTCATCGCCGAAGCCTTTTTTGTTACTTGCGGTCAGGAAATACATGGCCGGGAAGATGTTTTCCAGGTCTGATCCCGGAACATCCAGTTTGCGACCCGCATAGACACCTGTACAGATGATGACAGCGTCATGCTTTTCACGCAGTTCTTTAAGCGTTGCATCTTTGCCCACTTCGAAGTTCAGGTGGAACTGAACGCCACCGTCTTCCAGAAGCTTGTGACGACGCTCAACGATATCTTTTTCCAGCTTGAAGCCCGGGATACCATAAACCAGCAGGCCGCCGACACGGTCGCTGCGCTCATAAACATGGACTTCATAGCCTTTGCGACGCAGACGGTCAGCAGCAGCGATACCTGCTGGGCCGGAACCGATGATGCCAACGCTTTGGCCCAGTTCAGCCAGCGGCTGTGGTGGTTTCACCCAACCCTGATCCCAGGCGTTGTCGGTGATGAATTTTTCGATAGACCCGATGGTCACAGCGTTATGTTCGGACTGTTCCAGAACACAGAGGCCTTCACACAAACGGTCTTGCGGACAGATACGGCCACAGATTTCCGGCAGTGTGTTTGTTTCCTGAGATACCTGATAGGCATCTTCCAGACGGCCCGCAGCCACAAGGCGCAGCCAGTCAGGGATGTTGTTGCTTACAGGACAGGCAACGGAACAATAAGGAATGCCACATTGTTCACAACGTGACGCTTGTTCTTGTGCTTTCTCAATGGTGAAGCGCGCGTAAATTTCGTTGAAGTCTTCTTTGCGCTCTTCGGCAGTGCGTTTGTCGGGGTAGTCCTGCCCGATATTGACGAACTGCATCATTTTCTCAGCCATCTTTGTCTCTCCAATCCCTCTTTATTAAAAGAGTAACTTTTATTCTTAAGAGCCGGAGCGCTATATTTTGAAGCGCATCACAGCAGCGCGCCTTTCCCCATGAAAGGTGCGGTGAGGTTGATATGAGGGATTACGACGCAGAAATCAAGGAAAAAACGATAATTAGGTCAACTAAGCTGACCTATATTGAAAAAAACTTGAGGGAACAGAGGTTTTCGGCGGGGCGGTTTTTGTGTGCGACTGCGGAAACTAGTACCGAAAATGTACTATTTTAACTTTTGGGCCTCGAATCCTATCGTGTTATACAGAATGCAATTAAGAAATACAGTCTCACAGGGATTTCAAAAACGTGACTGAGCTCCATATTCTCGTCCTCGCACTCGTTCAGGGGATCACCGAATTTCTACCTATCAGTTCTTCCGGCCACCTCGTCCTCGTCCCCGTCTTTGGTGGATGGGAAGATCAGGGCCTGTTGATGGATGTGGCGGTTCATGTGGGCACGCTTGGCGCAGTCATGATCTATTTCTGGCGCGACCTCTGGAACATGTTTCGCGGTATCCTGCGTTTCACCAAAGGCAAACGCGACCCCGGTGCCAAACTTGCCGCCCTCGTGGTGCTTGGCACATTACCCGTGATTGCAGCCGGGTACTTTCTTAATAAGTATATCGGCCCGGAATTGCGCACGGTCGAAGTCATCGGCTGGACCACGCTGGGTTTTGGCTTTCTCTTATATATGTCCGACAAAATGGGCCTGACCATCCGCCGGGTTGAACATACCGGGATTATGGATGCCCTCATCATCGGTTGTGCCCAATGCCTCGCGCTCATTCCGGGAACGTCGCGCTCCGGCATCACCATCACGGCCGCGCGCTTCTTGGGATATGAAAGACTGGACGCCGCCCGCTTCTCCATGCTTCTCTCCATCCCCGCGATTTTGGGTGCCGGAACTTTGAAGGGGCTGGAGCTTTATGAAGCCGGAAACGTGCAGCTTACGAATGATGCCATGAGTGCAGCGGGCCTGGCTTTCGTCGCGGCTTTCATTGCGATTGCCATCATGATGGCGTGGCTGAAGCGTGCTTCGTTTACACCGTTCTTTATCTACAGATTGGTGCTCGGCGGTGGGCTTTTGTACTACGCTTATTATATGTAACTTCGTCATGCCGCGCTTGTTGCGGCATAATGGGGGAAGCCAGAGCTCCTGCCATTTCCCATTGTCCCGCAACTCGTGCGGGATGACGGTGTTTTGTTTAGTCGACCACCCGGACAGTCACCCTCACCATATCTCCCGCATCAATCTTTTCCTTCTTCCTGACATCCGCTTTGATCGGCAGTAAATAACTGTCCGACTCTTTAGAGGGAAAGACCGAGGTTTTCCACACGGTCTCGCCAATCGTCACGGAAACCCGCACGCTGCCGAAACCAGCTTTTCTCTCCCGTGTGAAACTGATCTGTGCCGCATCGTCCACAGGAAGTGTCACAAAATACCATGCCGCTTTTTCGGATTGCCATCGCCAGAGTTCAGCATCAAAGGTGAAGTTGAGATCGATCATTTGAGGTAGGTTTCAAGTTTGTCTTTCAGGTCAGCAGGCAAGGGCAGGGAGGTTTCATTTTTGGTATCCGCCCAGACCAGCACATTTTCAATGGTAGAAAAACAGGTGCCGTTGGTAAAGAGCCCTTGTTCCAGAACGACAGAGGAATTTCCGATGCGGCGCACGACGGTGCCGATCTTCACTGTGCCTGGATAATAAGCGGCAGCGAGGAAATTGACGGTCAGTTTGGCGATGACCCAACCGACGCCCGAACCGGACGTGCAGCCTGGGTCGAGATGTTCCAGAAAATCGACCCGGCCGCTTTCGGAATAGGTTGCGAATTTGACGTTGTTGACGTGATTGAGACGATCCAGATCGGCAAAGCGGATAACCTCGTCGGTCCAATAGGGGAAGGTCTCCGGATTTGTCAGGTCGATTTCAGTCATTGTTGGGTATCCTACATGTTTCATTTGAAATCTTTTTAGCAGATAGTGCGCTTAAGTGTATAGGTTCCAAAAAAGAGGGCTAAGATATTTTGAAACTTGGTTTCTCGAAAAAACTGACCAAATTGTACATTATTAGTGCGTTTTGTGGCTGGTCAAACCAGACGTTTTGAGCTAGTGTCCGGCCAAACGATTTCAATTTCATGACAACGCCGGAGACGAGACGTGAAGTCTATTAAACCTGTAATCATTTCTGGACGCGAAGTTCACCCTATTATCGAGGGGGGCAAAGGTGTCGCAGTCTCTAACGGGCGCAGCGCTGGCGCGTTTGCCGCAGCCGGCTGCGTTGGGACATTCTCCGGTGTGAACGCTGACTCTTACGATGACGCAGGCAACCCGATCCCGCAGGTTTATAAATCCAAAACCCGTAAAGAACGTTTTGAAGAACTGATCGCCTATGCCATCGAAGGCGGCATCGCTCAGGCGCGCATCGCCCATGAAGGATCCAACGGTCAGGGCCGTATCCACATGAATACCCTGTGGGAAGCTGGCGGGACCGAACGTATCATCCATGGTGTGCTTGAAGGCGCCAAGGGTCTGATCCACGGTGTAACCTGTGGGGCAGGGATGCCATATAAAATGGCCGAACTGGCATCAGCCTATAATGTCTATTATTACCCGATTGTGTCTTCCATGCGTGCGTTCCGCGCGCTGTGGAAGCGTTCATATTCCAAACATGCTGATCTCCTGGGTGGTGTGGTTTATGAAGATCCATGGAAAGCGGGTGGCCACAACGGTCTGTCAAATGCAGAACGTCATGATGAACCACAGGATCCATACCCACGGGTGGCTGAAATCCGTAAATTCATGAATTCCGTTGGTCTGAACGATGTGCCTGTGATTATGGCCGGTGGTGTCTGGTATCTGCGTGACTGGGAACAGTGGCTGGATAATCCAGAGATTGGCCCGGTGGCTTTCCAGTATGGGTCGCGTCCATTGCTGACACAGGAAAGCCCGATCCCGGATACATGGAAACAACGCCTGTTGAACCTGGTTGAAGGTGATGTGACGCTGAATAAATACAGCCCGACAGGGTTCTATTCTTCCCAGCTGAACAACGACTTCCTGAAAGAACTGGGCGAGCGCGCAGGTCGTCAGGTTCCGTTCTCCCGCAAGGCAACCGAAGAGCTGACAGGTGAAGTCAAAGTGGGTGCACGCGGTCGTTCCATCTTTGTGCCTGCTGATAAACAGGCAGATGTGGAAGGCTGGATTGGCGCAGGCTATACAGAAGGCATGCGTACACCGGACGACACCATGATCTTTGTCACCCCTGATCGTGCGCAGGAGATTCTGGCGGATCAGGCAGGCTGCATGGGCTGTCTGTCACAATGTGCCTTCTCTAATTGGGCAGATAACGAAGAAAATACAACGGGCCGTCTGGCGGACCCACGTTCGTTCTGTATCCAGAAAACACTGCAGGATATTGCCCATGGCGGGTCGGTTGAAAACAACCTGGCTTTCGCAGGACACAACGCTTTCAAGTTTGCAGGTGATCCACTTTTCCAATCTGGTCGTGAAGGCAAATTCCCAACTGTGGCACAATTGGTTGAGCAGATTTTGACGGGTGACTGAAGAAAAATCGCCAAAGTTTGACCTAAGTCAATTTTAATTATAGGGTTTTCTGACATATTCAGCGCAAAGTTTAAACGTTCTAATTAAAAACTAATCAAACGCTTCGTTGAATAAATGCTTGTAGTTAGGTGACCCAAATGGAAAAAGTACGCCCTTTCAGCCACGCACTGGACCGCTTACGCGATGCTGGCCTTCGTCCCACACGCCAACGTCTGGCGCTTGCGAAACTGTTGTTTGATGATTGCGATCGTCACATTACAGCCGAACAGCTCCATTCAGAAGCACTGGCTGGTAACATCCGTGTTTCTCTGGCAACTGTTTACAACACGCTGCATCAGTTTACTGCTGCGGGTCTGCTGCGCGAAATCGTTGTAGATGCGGGTCGTTCTTACTTTGATACAAACACAACAATCCATCATCATTTCTTTGATGAAAGCACTGGGATGTTGTCGGATGTTCCGGAAGGTCAGTTGCAGGTGAGCGGCATGCCAACACCACCAACTGGATCGGAAATTGAAAGTGTTAACGTCGTGGTGCGTATTCGCGCTGCGTCATAATTCGATCGAGCTGTCTCTTTCGAATTATAAAGCCGGGTTCTGGGGGGGATCCGGCTTTTTTCTTTTTTTGGGTTATTCGCTCTTGGGCGTGACTTCCATGCGCTGCAGGTTCAGCCGCGCGGTTTCTGCCGTGTCGCTTAATGGGTCAATCCCGATCACATCCAGCCAGTCGGTGCGGGCTTTTTCATCGCTGCCTTCGATGCGATAAAGCATCCCGCGTTCCAGCAGGGCTTCGGGGTGACTGGGATCAAGCGCGACAGCCTTTTTGATATCGCTCATGGCCTGATCAAATTTTTCTGTCAGGCGATAAATGGTGCCGCGAAAGATCAGCGCATCCACATTCAGATCATCCAAAGCAAGTGCCTTATCCAGATCACGTAAGGCATCGTCAAAGGCGTTTTGTGCACTGCGCATCTGAGCGCGATCCACATAAAAGTCAGCAACCGTTCCATCCAGGTCAATGGCCGTAGTCAGCACAGCACGGGCGCGATCAACCTCGTTTGCTAAAAACCAGCCTTGCGCGGCCTGGGCGAGAATCTGGGCTTTAAATTCTTTGGGTTTACGTGAAATATCAGCGAGCTTTTCCAGACGATCTGCGCCTGTGGCATAGCGTTTCATATTGATAAGGGCGGTTGCGATGCAATGTTCTGCTGCTTCTCCGCCGCCATAACTTTTCCAGGCCAGGCCCGCGTCAAAGGCTTCATCCGGAGCTTCGCGCACCAACGTCATGCAGGCTTCATACTGGTGCGCATGGTTGATGGTTTTGGCTTCCAGCACAGAAGGGGTGGTTAAAAGTGCAATTGCGACTAGAAATCCCTGACGTTTCACCTTAAATCCTTTAGACTCAATAGATATTTAATTTTGGGCGTTTGGGTAGATGAACACACTCTTTGTTTTTGGTCTAGGATATTCCGCATCTTTTTTCGCAAAGCAGGCGCTGGCCAAAGGCTGGCGGGTGACGGGCACCATGCGTGAAGTTCAGCAGATCGATGGGATCGAGGTTTTTTCCTTTGATGGGGAAAAACATTTTGAAGATTTCGCAGGGCGTCTGAAAGACGTCACCCATGTGCTGCACTCCATCCCGCCCCACAAAGAAACAGGCGATTGTGTTTATAATCTGCATCGAAAACACCTGGCCCGTCTGGAGAATCTGAAATGGATGGGTTATCTGTCCACCACCGGGGTCTATGGCAATGCCGATGGCGCGATGGTCGATGAAGATCATGAACGCAATCCTGGCAGTGCCCGATCGTGTGCCAGAAAAGCGGCTGAAGATGGCTGGCTGGGGACAGGCCTGCCCGTGCATCTGTTCCGTCTGGCCGGTATCTATGGGCCGGGCAGTTCCATGTTTGATCAGATCAGAAAAGGCCGCGCGCGTGCCATTGATAAACCGGGGCATGTGTTCTCGCGTATTCACCGTGAAGACATCGCGGGTGTGCTTTGGGCATCGATTAACAAGCCCAATCCACCCAGGGCCTATAACGTCTGTGACGATGATCCGTGTGAACCGATCCGCGTTCTGGAATATGCCAGCCAGCTGATGGGGCGCGATATGCCTGTTGTGAAAAGCTTTGAAGAAGCCGCAAAAGAAATGTCACCCATGGCCTTGACGTTCTGGCAGGACAACAAGCGCGTGGATAACAGCCGGATGAAGAATGAGTTGGGCTATCAGTTAAAATACCCGACCTTCAAAGCCGGGCTTGATGCCATCTGGGCAGAGGAAGAAGGCGCATGACCATGGATGCGATCTATATTCTTGGCATGATGGGGACGGCTGTTTTTGCCCTGTCTGGTGCCATGGCAGCGGCCCGTCAGGAACTTGATATTTTTGGTTTCATCATTGTTGCCCTTGCCCCGGCCATTGGTGGCGGTACCGTGCGCGATTTGTTGCTGAATGCAGACGGTGTTTTCTGGATGAAGGATTTGAATTACATCTACGTCTGTATCGCAGTCGCTGTGGTGTCATTTTTCCAAGTACACAGACTGGATGGTAAACGTTATCAGTTGCTCACCTGGGCAGATGCGTTTGGACTGGCGCTCTTTACAGTTGCTGGAACGCAGGCTGCGGTGACCTATGACCTCCATCCGGTCACCTGCGTTATTATGGGCATGATCACGGGCACCTTTGGCGGCATGATCCGCGACATTATCTGTAACGAAGTACCGTTTTTGCTGCAAAAAGAAATCTATGCCTTGGCGGCCATTGCGGGCAGTTGCGCTTACTTGTTGTTGATTGAACTGGGGCTGGATGAACAAGGGGCCATGACCATCGGCATTGCGACAACGTTCGTGGTGCGTGGTCTTGCAATTGCACTGCGTTGGAGCCTGCCGCAATATCGCCCGAAGAAATCAGATTAGGTTTGGTTCAGGTCGATTTTGGCCTTGATATAGGGGAGGTGCTTTTTAAAAAAGCGCTCCCCCCATGCGGAAAATCCGTTCTTCTGATAAAAGCCAAGCGCTTCTTCACGCGCATCGCACCATAGTGTCTTGTAAGACGTGTGGCGCAAGTGATCCTGCATGCCCTGCAACATCTTGCTGCCGATCCCTTGGCTTTGATATGCAGGCAGGATGGCAAATTTGCGCAGTCTGATTTTGTCCACACCATCGGGGAAGAGGGAGGCAACAGCGATGAGTTGGCCGCCAACCAATCCGCCAAAATGAAGGGCTGTGTCGTCTTCTGACAACATGCAGGCTTCAATGGGAAGGTCCGGCCACAAGACCTGATGACGGATGTCATAGGTGTCTTGTGCGTTTATTTTCTGAAAGGAAAAGCTCATTCCATTGGTTTGCGTGCAGAAAGGGCCGCACTTAGGGTGCCATCATCCAGATAATCCAGTTCGCCGCCTACAGGGACGCCATGGGCAAGGCCGGAAATGGTGACGTCGCAATTTTCCAGACAGTCTGCGATATAATGGGCGGTGGTTTGGCCGTCCACGGTTGCGCTGGTCGCCAGGATAACTTCTTTGATCTCCGGCTGTTCGGCCCGGTTGACCAAGGTATCGATCTTCAGGTCTTCCGGTCCAATACCATCAAGGGCAGAAAGGGTGCCGCCCAGCACGTGATAGCGCCCTTTATAGGTATTGGATCGTTCCAACGCCCAGAGGTCGGAGACATCTTGCACCACACAGATGGTGCTGTCGTCACGTTTGGGGTCCGTGCAGATGGTGCAGGGATCAAGTGCATCCAGATTGCCGCAAATCGAACAGGTCTTCACATTCTGATCCACGCGCGTCAGTGCCTGGGTCAGGGGTGTCATCAAAACCTCTTTCTTTTTCACCAGATGCAGGGCCGCTCTGCGTGCAGAGCGCGGACCCAGACCTGGCAGCTTGGAAAGAAGCTGGATCAGTTGTTCGATTTCCGGTGCAGCCAAGAAACTGTATTCCGCTTTGGTGCGGAATCTCCTTTAAAAGATCCCGGCCTTCGCCGGGACACACAATTAAAATGGCAGGGACATACCAGGGGGCAGTTGCATGCCGCCTGTGATTTCGCTCATGCGTTTGTTGACCTCGGCTTCCATTTTGGATTTTGCATCTGCCATCGCTGCAACGATCAGGTCTTCCAGAACTTCTTTATCTTCCGGATCAACAAGCGATGGATCAATGTCGATTTTCTTGAGATCAGCTTTACCTGAAATCACAACATTCACCATGCCGCCACCAGATGTGCCATAGATTTCCAGTTCATTCAGGCCGTCCTGAAATTCCTGCATCTTGGATTGCATCTTCTGCGCTTGTTGCATCATTTTAGCCATGTTTTTCATGGGACTTACTCTTCTCCGTCATTATGGTCGGGATCACCGGGTGTTGCTTCGATCTGAATGGCAGCGTCCGTTTGATCCAGTTTGATTTCATGTACTTTTTCAACAACACTTCCGGGGAAACTGGTGAGAATTTCGTTCACCAGCGGGTGTTGGGAAACTTCCTGTTTGCGTTTGGCAACTTCTTCATCGCGCACCTGGGCAAGAGTAATGTCCCCGGCAGCGTGGCGCGAGACACCAACCGCCCAGGTGCGATTGGTGTGGGTATCCAGAAACTTTTTGAGGTTCCCTGCCAATGTGTCAGGCGCATGGTCACCGGGGCGAAATTCGATCTTGCCCGGTTCGAACGAGACCAGATGCAGGTTATGCATCAGGTTTGTTTTCAGGACGATGTCGCGTTTTTCGTCTGTCAGATCGACGACTTCTTTAAAAGTCTGCGGGTCGGCCTTGATTTCCTGTTGGGTCTGGACCTGCACGTTGGGCTGGGTCAGCCCGCCATTGACCACGCGCATGGCCGTTGGCGCGCTATTGGGCACGTTACCCCCGCCGCCCATGGTCGGGGCACCGACGGCCTGCGCCATCTGACCACCGCCACCACCGGATGGCACACTACCGCCCGGACCGCCCGAAGGCGCAGGCGGGTTGTTCTGCATCATCTTGATGGCGTCTTCCGGTGTCGGCATATCGGCCACATAACACAGGCGGATAATGACCATCTCGGCAGCTTGCTGCGGATGCGGTGCGTTGCGCACTTCGCCCAGACCTTTCATCAAAATCTGATAAGCACGCGCCAGTACGGACATGGCGAGTGTGTCTGACATTTCCTTGCCGCGCACTCGCTCCATTTCTGAAACAACAGCATTTTGCGCTGCATCCGGCACGACCTTAACCCGGGTCAGCCAGTGCGTCAGTTCCAGCAGGTCCTGCAGGACCACACTGGGGTCTGCCCCTGCGGCATAAAGGGTATCCATGACGGCGAGGGCTGCGGCCGCATCACCTTTCATGATGGCATCAAACAGGTCAAACGTGCGGCCACGGTCGGCCAGACCCAACATATCGCGCACCTGTTCTTCGCCCACTTCACCATGGCAATGGGCAATGGCCTGATCCAGCAGGCTGAGACCGTCACGCACAGACCCGTCTGCGGCACGTGCAATCATAGCAAGTGCACTGTCATCAACCTTGGCACCTTCTTTTTGCGCCACGTTGTTGAAGTGACTGGCCAGAAGGTCCTGATCAATGCGACGTAGATCAAAACGTTGGCAGCGTGACAGCACGGTCACAGGGACTTTACGAATTTCGGTCGTTGCGAAAATGAATTTCACGTGTGCAGGCGGTTCTTCCAGTGTTTTCAACAGCGCGTTAAACGCACCTTTGGACAGCATGTGCACTTCGTCAATGATGTAGATTTTATAGCGTGCAGACGTTGGGCGATAGCGCACCGATTCGATCACTTCACGGATGTCATCCACACCGGTTCTGGATGCCGCATCCATTTCGATCACATCAACATGACGGTCCTGGGCGATGGCGACACATTGTTCACAGACACCACAGGGCGTGATGGTTTCTGTACCCTGACCGTCTTCGCCTACACAGTTGAGTGCACGCGCCACCAGACGGGCTGTTGTTGTCTTACCGACACCTCGGACTCCGGTCAGCATAAAGGCTTGCGCCAGACGGCCGGATTCAATGGCGTTGGAAAGGGTGCGAACCATGGCATCCTGACCGATGAGTTCTTCAAAGGTCGAGGGACGGTATTTTCGGGCGAGGACGCGATAAGCGCCTTGATCTTCGGTGTCGGTCATGCTGGCCAAATGTGATTAGAATCTTGTTGGTCACAAGTTAGCAGGGCTGAGCGCGACATGCCAGTGGGGATGTGAAAAAAGAAGGGGGAGATTGTGCCTGGCTGGGAGGCATTACCTTTCGGCCAAGCTGCGCATGGCCTTTCGGTTTTCGATCAAACTGCGTTTGATCTTAGGTGAGAGGTTGAATACGACCCGAGCCGGTAAACTCGTTACGGCTGCTTCCTTCCGGACCTGACCGGGTTGGCGAGGAGCTCGTCCGCACCAACCTCTCAAGTGCGTCTTCTATACCTTGAAGACGTTGACTTCAAGGGAAAAGTGACCGTAGCATAACGAAGAAAAAGAAATCCAAATCAAGGATACCTAAAAAATGGTTGATGCCGTCGAAATCTATATCTGTAAAAAAGGTCAGAAAGTCGAAGAAGGACAGATGGTTATGTCCAATGATATCGACTGTAAGGAAGCGGCCGAAGAAGATGCCATCAAACGCTGTAAGGTCGTGACTTCCATTGAACGTATCGTCTATTATGATGTGTCCATGGGCGGCTTTAAAGTGCTTTATTCCTACACCAATCCCAACTGCAAGGAAATGAAGGGTGCAGGTCAGCGTCGCACGGGCGGCGGTGGGCCGATGCCTAAGAAAAAGAAAAAAGCCCCGGCTAAAAAGCAAGGGCTTTGGCAAAAGGTCAAAAAGACGTTTGGCGGCTGACTATTTTACAATAAAGACACCAAATGTGCCATTAATTGTGCCGAACCCCCAAGGGGCGAAGTGCCAGCGATCTGCCATGAATCCAGGTGACGCGTCTTCAAATTCGTATTTGCCTTCTTTGACAGGGACGAACTTAAGGGTCCGTTCGCCTTTGGCAGGAACGACAAAAGAAACCAGAAGCGGTTTTTGCATGCCGGATGCATCATCAATATCGGTGTTTTTAGCGCTGAGTTTCAGGACGCTGGAACTTTCGAAGAAATCGACCGCACGAAAAGAGATGGCTTCTGCATCCTTGTTGACGATTTTCAGTTTGTACGGCGTTTCGCGTTTCAGATGAACCACCATAGGGGTGAATTCACGTTCTTCAACGTTAAGCGTGATCTCTCTGGCCGCGTCCCAGTTGGCTTTGGCGGCGATTTCACCTGATGCGTCTTCATAAGAGGTGCTGCCGTCAAAAAGGCCTATGTTGATAATGGGGGAAGGGCCAGTTGTGATATCAAGATTAGCACAGGCACTGAGCCCGAGTGCTGCAACAATAGCCACCCCAAAACGAAATTTCATAATCTTTGCCCTAATCCCTTGTTCGCGCACATAAACGCCCCTAGGTTAACAATCTGGTGGATACTCTATCGTCAGAAAGTTAAGGCTACAATAATTTCTTAGGAAAAAAGGCGTTTTTTGGATGTCATTTGCATCAAGTGAGCTCTATTACTCAACATCTTTGGTTGATCGTCGTTCCATTGATCGGCCAAATGAGGAGAAAGTCCATCAGGCACTGGTGTCGGAATATGCACGATTCGTCATCCTGTCTGAGAGCCGGAACTTGTTTGAAATTGTTGCAGGCAAGTATCTGCCTGTCTTTTTGAACTTTCTGGAAGTACAAGACTATATCGCTGATCATCCTTGGGCCTATCTGGGGCATTATGATGAAAAGCACTTGTTTGTTCTGGATGCAACAGCCCTTAAAGATCAAGTGTTTACTGATGAAATTCGCCCTGAAAGCTGTTTTGAAGATTTAAGACGGGCAGGCCCGTTGCAGCAACGCACCGAAGCGTCGCAACTGGCCTATGGACGCGGGTTGATGTACTGGCATCAACGTCATCAGTTTTGTGGCGTGTGCGGATCACCCACTGCAATGCGCGATGCCGGGCATGTGCGGCACTGTCTCAACCCGGAGTGTGGTGTTGATCATTTTCCCCGAACCGACCCGGCGGTGATTATGCTGATCCATCACGGCGATAAATGTTTGCTCGGTCATCATAACCGATTGAAGGAGGGGATGTATTCCACATTGGCCGGATTCGTTGAGCCGGGGGAAACCCTGGAAGATGCCGTGCGCCGCGAAGTGATGGAAGAAGCAGGCATCAAGGTGGGCAAAGTGACTTATGCAGGATCGCAGCCCTGGCCGTTCCCGACCGCCTTGATGGTTGGCTTTTATGGGGAAGCAGAAACGACAGATATCTCGTTTCTGGATGACGAACTGGAAGATGCCCAATGGTTCAGCCGCGATGAGCTGAGGAATTTCAAGGAAATAGGCAAAAGCCTGCCCAGCCATGACAGTATCGCGCGCAATCTGATTGAAAAATGGCTTGTGGATTAAAGCGGGGTGAACTGCTGGGCGGCTGTTTCTTTGATCACATCGGCCATAGCCTGTGCGGCACGCGTCAGTGGATAATCCTTTGACCAGACGAGGCTGGAAATCCGTTCAATCTTCGGATCAACGAGCGGCAGGGCGATGAGGCGATCCGCTTCGATATGGGATGTGCAGGCTTCATAAGACAAGATGGTGCTGCCAAGCCCGCGACAAACCAGTTCGGTATGAACCACCAGCGATTCAGCTTCCACCACCACATTCAGGGAAGCGCCGATTTTGCTTGCCTGCTTTTCGATCATATCACGCAGGCCATGTTTGGGGCCGGGCAGGATGAAGGGTTCATTGAGTGCTTCCTGCAGTGTGATCTTGTTGCGCCCCTCCCATCGGTTTTCTGGTTTGGTGATAAAGAACAGGTTTTCTGACCAGAGCGGCTGGGCGCGCAATAGCGGACTGACGTTTCCTTCAAACAGAATCCCAATATCCAGACGACCATCCAGCAGACTGTCCTGCAAAGCACCGCTGAGCAACTGGGTGACGCGCAGTTTCACATTTGGATAATCGCTGTGAAACCTCTCCACAATCGGGCCTGCCAAAACGGTGCCGACACTGGGTGGCAGACCTAAGCGAACCTCACCTGTGACTTCCCCTGCAAAGGTGGTCATGTCCATTTTAAGCCGTTCCATTCCTTCGGCCAGAATGCGCGCACGTGGGATCATACGGTGCCCTGCTTCGCTTAAAATCACGCCCCGGCCCGTGCGGATAAATAACGGCACGCCCGTATCTTCTTCCAGCAGGCGGATTTGTCGGCTAAGTGCAGGCTGGGTCACATTCAGCCGTTTTGCAGCTTTGGAAAGAGAGCCTGTTTCGGCCACATGCAGGAAGGTTCGCAGTTGTTTCAGGTCCATGTTGCACCATAGTTATAACAATATTTTATATCTTTTAGAATAATATTGAATTTGGCTTATGTCATGGAAAAGCGTAAGACTGGCCGTAGATTTACTGAAAGTGATCTTATGAGCGACCAACACACATCAGACCCTACAGCGATTATTTTCGTCTTCCTGGCGACGGTTGCGCTGGCCTTTAAAGGGGTATTTGCCAAGTTTGCCTATCTGGCGGACATGAGCGTTGATGCGTTGTTGTTGTTGCGTTTTGGGATTGCAGCGCCGTTGTTCTGGGTTGGTGTTTATGTGCTGGCACGAAAATCCGCGTCTCTGAGCTGGGCACAATGGAAGGCCTGCAGCTTTGCTGGTCTGATGTTTTTCTTTGCGACCTATTGTGATTTTACCGCCATTTCCAAAATCGGTGTCAGTGTATCGCGTTTGATCCTCTTTACCTTCCCCATGATCGTGATGCTGATTAATGCGGTTTTATCCAAACGTATGCCGAGCTTGCATCAATGGATCGTGTTTGCGGTGACTTACTTTGGTATCCTGCTGGTCATGGCACCAACCGGGATGGACGCACTGGACGGGTTTGACTGGAATGGCGCGGCCTGGGCCTTAGGGTCAGCGGTAACCTATGCGGTCTATCTGGTGAGTTCCCAAGAGATCATGAAGTCTATCGGATCGGTGCGTTTTACCGCAGCATCCGGTACCATCACCCTGGCAGTCATGCTGGCGGTGATCCCCATCAGTGCCGCATCCGGCAGTCTGATCTTTCCGACAGATGGTGTGTTCTGGGGGGCACTGATTGCTATTTTCTGCACCGTCTTGCCGTTCTTTATGTTGTTTGAAGGGATCAAACGCTGCGGGGCAACGCAGGCCAGCCTGATCACCTTGTCCGGTCCGATCCTGACGGTGATTGCCGCCTGGTTGATCCTGGATGAAACTTTAAGCTCTATTCAGATTGTCGGTGCGGTGATTACAATCGCGGGTGTCAGCAGTCTGAAAGCAGCCTGGCTGGTCAATTCAATACGTAAAATCTTTTCCAGGGAAAAGATGCTGAAATCCTTCTAGGCTTACAGAGAAAAAGCCGGATGAAAAACATCCGGCCTTTTAAAGGTAATCTATTGTTATGATTACATGTTTGGATAGTTCGGGCCACCCATGCCTTCTGGTGTTGTCCAGTTGATGTTCTGGGTTGGATCCTTGATATCACAGGTTTTGCAGTGCAGGCAGTTGGCGAAGTTGATTTGTAGTTTAACATCATCACCTTCGCCGACATATTCATAAACACCAGCTGGGCAGAATCGGACTTCGGGGCCAGCATATTTTGCCCAGTTGGTCGAAACTGGAACACTGTCATCCAGAAGTTTCAAATGGCACGGCTGGCTTTCTTCATGTGCTGTGTTTGAAATAAACACAGAAGACAGTTTATCAAAGCTGATCTTGCCATCCGGTTTGGGATAGTCGATCTTTGGCTGACTGGCCGCTGGTTTCAGTGCATCGTGATCTGTGTGCGGATATTTCAGCGTCCATGGTTCACGTCCACCTGTCAGATAGGTCGTGAAACCGGAATACATCAGACCACCGAAGAAACCCCATTTAGCAAAGCTTGGGCGGATGTTGCGCACTTTGTAAAGTTCATCCCAGATGTAAGATGCTTTGATGTTGGCGCTATATTGTGTTGGTTCAACCGGCGCGTCTTCCTGCATACAGAGATCGAAGATGGCGTTGGCCGCTTCGATACCGGATTGCATGGCGTTGTGTGTCCCTTTGATTTTCGGAACGTTCAGGAAGCCAGCCCCACAGCCTGTCAGACAGCCGCCCGGGAAAGTCAGTTTTGGCAGAGACTGGAACCCGCCTTCGGCCAGTGCACGTGCACCGTAAGACACACGACGACCGCCTTCAAAGGTTTTGCGAATTTCAGGATGTGTCTTGAAACGCTGGAATTCATCAAACGGGGACAGGTGTGGGTTTTGGTAATCCAGACCCACAACAAAACCAACGGCAACCTGATTGTTGTCCAGGTGATACAGGAAAGATCCGCCGTATGTTTTTGTGTCCAGTGGCCAGCCTGTGGTGTGGATGATCTTGCCTTCGGAATGCTTTTCAGGTTCGATTTCCCACAGCTCTTTAATGCCGATCCCATAAGTCTGGTGGTCTGCATCTTTTCGCAGGTCAAACTTTTCCATCAGTTCTTTGGTCAGGGACCCGCGCACACCTTCTGAGAAGATGGTGTATTTGGCGTGCAGTTCCACACCGGGTTCAAAGTTCGGACCTTCGGAGCCATCTTTTTCACGACCCATGTCCCCTGTCGCGATCCCTTTAACGGAACCATCTTCGCGATAGAGCACTTCGCAAGCCGCAAAGCCGGGGTAGACTTCCACGCCCATTTCTTCGGCCTGTTCACCCAGCCAGCGACAGACGTTACCCAACGACACAATATAGTTACCTTTGTTGTGCATCTGTGGCGGGGTTGGCAGTTTTCTGGACCCGGTTTCTGTCAGGAAAAGGAAGCTGTCTTCTTTGGCTTCAACGGTCAGCGGTGCGCCCTTCTCTTTCCAGTCCGGGAAGAGTTTGCTTAGAGGACCTGTTTCAATGACAGCACCGGACAGGATATGGGCGCCGATTTCGGATCCTTTTTCCACGACACAGACAGTTAGTTCTTTTTCATTTTCCTGTGCGAGTTGGCTTAGCTTGATGGCCGCAGACAGACCAGATGGTCCACCCCCTACGATCACCACATCAAATTCCATGGATTCACGTTCCATAGTCCGGCTTCCTTCCTAAATATTTCCAGTAGTATTGTTCATGTTGCGAACATTATTATCACTTTTATGCGTCGCAACATAGAAAAAATGCACAAACTTGTGAACCTTTCTGTTCAAATAAAACGAACTTTGCTAGTTATTCAGCATGAATGAGCAGTCAAACACCACTTATAACGATCCTTTTGACCCCGTCGCCCTGCTGAAATGGTATGTGGAGATGGGCGTGGACGAATGTATCACGGACGAATCCATCGACCGTTACGCCCTATCTGCAGAAATGCTGGCGAAAAAACAAGCTGCCCAATCCGCACCCGCTCCGCAAGGCAAGCCGATGGGGCAGCAGCAAGCCGCACCTCAGCCTCAGCAGGTTAAGGCCACCGATGAAATGGTGCAGCAGGCCGTATCCATGGCGGGCAAGGCGGAAAATATCGATCAGTTAAAAGAAGCCGTTATGGCCTTTGAAGGCTGCCATCTCAAAAAGACGGCGATGAACACGGTCTTTTCCGATGGTAATCCAAAGGCTGAGATCATGTTTATCGGCGAAGCTCCGGGCACAGAAGAAGACCGTGTGGGCACACCTTTTGTCGGGCCGAACGGGGAATTGCTGGATAAGATGTTGCAGTCCTGCGGGCTGGAAAAAGAAATTGGCGATCGATCCAATGTCTATCTGACCAACGTCCTGTTTTGGCGACCACCAGGCAACCGTCCGCCGACCTTAAGTGAGATTGCGGTCTGTCTACCGTTTGTGGAACGTCACATTGAATTGGTGGATCCGAAAGTCGTCGTCTTGTTGGGGGGCGCAGCGGCCAAAGCGGTGTTGGGCCATCACGAAGGGATATCACGTTTGCGCGGGCGCTGGTTTGATCATGCATCGCCCAAGTTGTCTCGCCCGGTGCAGGCAACGGCGCTGTTTCATCCTGCTTATTTGTTACGTTCGCCTGCACAAAAAAGACGGGCCTGGGGGGATTTGTTAAAGATCGTTGAAAAACTTCAATCTTTATAAAAGCCGCAGATTCTTGCGGTTTTTGTAAAAATGTATTACTTTGTTGCAGTTGCGTTGTAAAAACTGAACAGCCTTTTGAATCAGATCCTTAGGGCTGTTTTTTAATTTAACGCTATATATAGTGTATGAAGATAGATTTGCTTAATAGATATGGTATTTGACTTTACGAAATGGATAGCGGCTTTTGCCTTGGGGGCTATCCTGATCAGCACGACACCGTCGGTTGCAGATGATGTCCAACTGGCCTCTTTGCCGGATGGGGGTGAACTGTCACTGGACCTGCCAGAAGTGCTGGATGACAAGAACCTCGCGCTCTATAAGCAGATTTTCGAGGTGCAGGAACGTGGTCGCTGGAAAAAGGCGGATAAGCTGATCAAGCAACTGACAGACCAGACCTTGATGGGCCATGTGCAGGCGCAACGCTATCTTCATCCGACCAAATACCGTTCACGCTATAAAGAACTACGCCGCTGGTTGGTGAAATATCACGACCACCCGCAGGCCAAACGCATCTATGATCTGGCGAAGAAACGCCGCCCGAAAAATGCCCTTAACCCGAAGCGCCCCTCTGGGCAATATCTCAGTGGGTCGGGCTATGATGCAACGGGGCACGCCTCCAAGGTCTATGCACCGCGCAAACGTTTAAGCAAAGCCAAGGCACGCAAGGCGGCTGGCTATACCCGCAAGATGCGCTACTACACCCGCAAGGGCTGGACCAAATCGGTCAAACGCTTGCTGCGTACAAAAGAAGTGCATCAACTTTTGCATCGTGGACAAATAGATCAGGCACGTACTTGGCTGGCGGCTGGTTATTATGCCGATGGGCGTGACCAATGGGCCTATGACTGGGCACAAAAAGCGGTCAAGCGATCTGGCAAATATATCCCGACGGCACATTGGGTCGCGGGTCTTGCATCCTGGCGCATGGGCAAACGCGAACAGGCGGCCCATCATTTTAAACATGTGACAGAATCAAAATATTCATCTGACTGGATGGTGTCAGCAGGTTCTTACTGGGCCGCACGGGCTTACTTGCTGGAGCGTAAACCTGAACAGGTGAATTACTGGCTGGCGAAGGCTGCCGAACATCCGCGCACTTTTTATGGGTTGCTGGCAAACCGCGCGCTGGGGTATGAGGCTGTCTTTGACTGGACCTATCCTGAAATTGATGCAGATGAACTGGCTGACCTGACCACCCATAAACCGGGTCGTCGTGCGCTTGCCTTGTTGCAGTTGGGGCAGGATGAAACGGCTGAAAAAGAATTCCGCAAAGCCTACAGCAAGGCAGATGTGGACGGGCGCAAAGCTATGTTGGCCATTGCCATGCGCAGCAATATGCCGTCTTTCAGCATGCGATTGGCATCACAATTGGCGCGTTCTGGCGTGGATGTGCCGGACGGCGCGCTTTATCCACTGCCGAAATGGCAGCCAAAAGCTGGTTTTAAGGTGGACCGGGCTTTGATCTTTGCCTTGATGCGTCAGGAGTCAGGTTTTAACCCCAAGGCAAAATCTTATGCTGGGGCCAAAGGGCTGATGCAACTGATGCCGGGTACCGCAAGTTTTGTGGCGCGCGATCGTCGTATGCGTTGGAGTAAAAAACTGTTTGAGCCGGAAACCAATATTCATCTTGGTCAGAATTACATCAATATGCTGTTGGAAGAAAAGTACATCGGTGGTGATCTTTTTCATCTGACCGCCGCCTGGAATGGTGGGCCGGGGAATCTGAATAAATGGAAGCGTGGGGTCAAACATGAAGATGATCCACTTTTGTTTATCGAAAGTATTCCATCGCGTGAAACCCGGATTTTCATTGAACGGGTGCTGACAAATTTCTGGGTCTATCGTGACCGGATGGGACAGGAAGCGCCAACACTTGACGCCATCGCGTCCGGAACCTGGCCGATGTATGAAAGTCAGGACAAACATTCTGTCGAACTGGCAAAAAATTAAGCTCCATTGATTGGGCAGACTAAAGGGTGATTGACCATCCTCAATTTCTGTTCCATCTAATGTGTCTAGGTTTGCCTGACTGTTTATATAAGAGGAAGTTTCATGTCCAAGATCGAAGGGGAACGCGAGTTCCAGTCTCTGAATATCGCTATTATCACTGTGTCTGATACCCGCACCTTTGAAAATGACAAGTCGGGCGATACGCTGGTCGGTCGTATTGAAGGGGCAGGGCACAAAGTTTATGAACGTCTGATCCTGAAGGATGAGGCCGATGCCATCGCAGACCAACTGCGCGCCTGGGCGGATAATTCAGAAGTGGACGTTGTCATCACGACAGGTGGCACAGGTGTGACCGGTCGTGATGTAACGCCGGAAGCTTTCAAGCAGGTGATCGAAAAAGAAATTCCGGGCTTTGGTGAAATTTTCCGCATGCTGTCTTATCAGAAAATCAAAGCTTCCACCATTCAGTCACGTGCGATGGCGGGTGTGGTGAATGCGACATATATGTTTGCTTTGCCCGGTTCCAGCGGGGCGGTGAAAGACGCTTGGGATGACATCCTGGAGCATCAGCTGGATGCACGCACACGTCCGTGTAACTTTGTTGAACTGATGCCACGTTTGAACGAACATTTACGTTAATTTCTAGTGCTTCGCTGTATTATTTTGAAATATTCAAGTTCTTGCAATTAAGCAGGAAATTCATGATGATAGGGTATGTCAGTACATCGTCATGAAAGTAATGCGGGTGGCAAATCCCCATTGGGGGAAGATATGTCAAAGCTGCAGGCCATTTTGGAAAAAGGGCCTGCCATTCTGTATCATTGCCAATCTTACTGGGAATTTGATTTTATCAGTCCCAACGTAACTGATCTTCTTGGCTGGTCTCAGCAGGATTTGATGGATCGTGCCTTTTTTATGGGAGAGATCGTTCATCCTGATGATGTGGAACGTGTCCGCCTGGAAATCCCGAAACTATTTGAAACAGATCAGCATGTGCTGGAATATCGCCTGCGCACCAAGGCTGGGGACTATATCTGGATTCGGGATGAAGTGCGTCATATTGTGGGCGTGGAAGAATGTTCAGAAGGGTTCGTCGGTCAAATTAGTGATAATGCCAAACGTAAGGCGGCTGCCCTGTCGCTGACGGAAAGTGAACTGAAGTACCGGGCAATCTTTGAAACTGTGCTTGAAGGGGTCATCACCATTGACTGGCGCGGGATCATTCAGGATGTCAACCACGCAGCTGTGGAAATTTTTGGCTATAGCCCAGAAGAGATTATTGGCAAAAATGTATCGGTTTTAATGCCCAAACCGTATGCTCAGGAACATGATGGTTATTTGGCAAATTACCATAAGACACATCGCACAAAAGTGATCGGGGTTGGGCGATCGGTCAGTGGAAAGCGTAAAAATGGGGAGGTGTTTGACATGCACCTTTCTGTCAGCGAACTGGACCTGCCAACGGGGAAATGTTTTGTCGGTTGTGTGCGCGATACATCTATGCGCACCCAGGCAGAGCAGGCCCTTCGTACCAGTCAAGAACGTCTGCGCATGAGCCAACAAGTCGGCAAGATCGGCACCTGGGACTGGCATTTGGTGGATGACGTCCTTTATTGGTCCGATCAGGTGCCTCCCTTGTTGGGCTTAGCCGTCAATCAATCGGAAGTGCGCGGTGAACGGCTGGTGGACTGGGTCCATCCCGATGATCTGGCGCGTGTAAAAGCAGCTGTTCATGACTGTATTAAGAATGGCACTGAATTTAAGCAGGAACATCGCGTGCGCTGGCCGGATGGCACGGTACGCTGGGTTCTTGAACATGGCAATATCATTCAGGACGACGCAGGCCAACCTGTTAGAATGATTGGTGTTATTCTGGATATGACAGAAACCAAAACCCGTGAAGACGAATTGCGGGTGGCACGTGAAAATGCGGATCAGGCAAATAAAGCCAAGTCAGAGTTTTTATCAAAAATGAGCCACGAATTACGCACGCCCTTAAATGCGATATTGGGGTTTGCGCAATTATTGGGTATCAGCCGCAAACATGCTTTGTCAGATCGACAGCAGACGCAGGTCGATCAGATCGTTCAGGCCGGGCATCATCTGCTGGAATTGATCAACGAAATTCTGGACCTTTCCCGTATCGAAGCGGGACGTTTGAACCTGAATTTGGAAAATATCTCTTTGCAATCCGTTGTAGATGACTGTCTGCCGCTGGTGGAAACGTTGGCACGGGAACAAAAGGTTCATCTGAATTGTGAAGGCGATATGGAGGTGCAGCTTTGTGTGGACCGTACCCGTCTGAAGCAGGTTTTGCTGAACCTGCTTTCCAATGCCATCAAATATAACAAAGAGGACGGACATGTCTGGCTGGACGTTCGTCGGAAAGGTCAGGGCGTGATCCGGATTTCCGTGCGTGATGACGGGATCGGTATTGGAGAAGAATATCAGGATGAATTGTTTAAACCGTTTCATCGCCTGGGCGCAGAAGTGGGTGATGTTGAAGGTACCGGGGTCGGCCTGACCCTGACCAAGCAACTGGTTGAAATTATGGGCGGGATCATCGACTTTGAAAGCCAGCAGGGACATGGTTCGCGGTTCTGGATTGAACTGCATGTGGCAGATGGTGCTGTTGAGGAACCCATGATTGCTGAAAATTTCGCCCTAAAGGAACAGAAAAAATTGCTCTATCTCAATGATCATTCTGATAATGTGGATATGATGTCACAACTTGTCCGGATGGTGGATGGGGTGGAGCTTGTGTTGAAAAAAGAATGGCTGAACTGGAAAGCCGTACTGGAAGAAATTGAACCGGATGTTCTGGTTCTGGATGTGCGAATGGATCGTTTGGACAATTTATCTGTCGTCCAATCCATAAAAGAAGATGAAAAATACAAAAAAATCCCAATTTTGGGGGTAAGCAGTGAAACAGATCAGGGAGTCGTCATGAAGGCTGAAGAGGCTGGGGTTGATGAATGTTTTATAAAACCTTTGAATCTCTCTTCATTTGTTGAAAAACTGAAAGCCTTGTAAGACGGAAAGAAAAATAATGGTCAAAGATTTACGTCAGTCTAAAATTCTGGTGGTGGATGATAAACCGGCAAATGTGTTGTTGCTGGAACAGTTTCTGGAAGAAGAAGGCTATGAAAATGTCATCTCAACCACGGACTCACGCGAAGTTGTTAATCTGTATGTGACTGAAAAAGTCGATATGATCCTGCTGGATATCCGTATGCCTTATATGGACGGTATCCAGGTTATGGAAGCTTTGAAAGAAGTTATCGGGCCAGATGACTATCTGCCGATTCTGGTGCTGACGGCACAAACGGATATGGAAACCCGCCAGAAAGCCTTGGCA
The DNA here is from genome assembly GCF_033100395.1 of Terasakiella sediminum. NCBI lineage: Bacteria > Pseudomonadati > Pseudomonadota > Alphaproteobacteria > Rhodospirillales > Terasakiellaceae > Terasakiella > Terasakiella sediminum. The sequence goes on from NZ_JAWLVJ010000018.1 coordinate 36,273, forward strand.
ATGGGGGCACGTGACTTTTTGACTAAACCGTTTCAGCCTTGGGAAGTTTTTCAACGTATCCACAACCTGCTGGAAACCCGCTGTTTCTATATGTCGCAGCGCAGCCGGGCCAATATTCTGGCTGATGAAGTTTTTAAACGCACACAGGAAATTCAGGAAACCCAGCTGGAAGTGGTGCGCCGTCTGGGGCGCGCGGGCGAATATCGCGATAACGAAACCGGTGCCCATGTGGTACGGATGAGTAAAAGCTGTGAGCTGCTGGCGCTAAAAGCCGGGCAGGATCGGTTGTTTGCGGAACTGATCTTACAAGCCAGCCCCATGCATGACGTGGGCAAGATTGGTATTCCGGATAATATTCTTTTGAAACCCGGGCGTCTGACGCCAGAGGAACGGGGGGTGATGGAAACCCATGTGGAAATCGGGGTGGATATTATTGGTAAGTTTGATAGCCCGATGTTGGGGATGGCGCGTCAAATCGCAGCCACGCACCATGAAAAATGGGACGGTTCGGGTTATCCAAAGAAATTAAAAGGCGAAGATATTCCTTTGGCGGGACGAATTGCCGCCATTTGTGATGTTTTTGATGCGCTGACGTCCGAACGTCCCTATAAAGAGGCTTGGCCGCTGGAAAAAGCTGTCAATTTCCTTCAGGATAATGCAGGATCACATTTCGATCCTACTCTCATTAAATTATTTATTGAAATCATTCCTGATGTTGTTGCCTTGCGTGAAAAACATCCGGATGAGGAAGAATAAGGACATCCCCCCAGATGAATTTTAAAGCTGTTATGCTGGCATGTGTCGTTGCGGTTGGTTTTACGTCGGCGCAGTCTGTGCAGGCCAATGATGAATTTCGTCATACGATCCGTATTGTCGGGTCTTCTACAGTCTTTCCGTTCGCAGCCTTTGTCGCAGAAAAATTTTATCGCAAAAATGGTCAGCAGTCCCCGGTTGTGGAATCCACCGGTTCCGGTGGCGGGATCAAGATGTTTTGCGGCGGCGTCGGGACCAATCATCCTGACATTGTTAATGCATCACGCCGCATGAAGGTGTCTGAACTGCGCCTGTGTGCTAACAACAATGTTAGCGCGATCACTGAAGTGATGATCGGCTGGGATGGGATCGTTTTGGCGACAGCGAAAAACGGCAAAACCTTTAATGTGACCCGCAGACAGCTTTGGAAAGCCTTGGCCAAACGTCTTCCATTTGATGGTCAGCTGGTGGAAAATCCGCATAAGCTTTGGTCTCATGTGGATAGTGATCTGCCCGATAGCCCAATCCAGGTCTTTGGTCCGCCTCCAACATCAGGCACGCGCGATGTATTTGTGGAAGAAGTCATGGCAAAGGGGTGTCGCGGCTCTGACTATATTGAAAATCTGGATGAAGAAAAACGCAAAGTTATCTGCGGTGAAATGCGCGAAGACGGTGTCTATGTGGAAGCTGGTGAAGATGACGACCTGATCGTGCGCCGTCTCAACAACAATCCAAAAGCCGTCGGGATCATGGGCTATAATGCGGTGGAACGCCGTTCTGCCTATATCAAGGCGATGAGTATTGATGGGATCGAAGCTACCTTTGAATCCATTCAGGACGGGGTGTATCCATTGGCGCGTCCCTTGTTCCTGTATGTGAAGGATGAGCATCTGCAAATCCTGCCCAGTATCAAGGTTTTTCTGGCCGAATTTACCAGCGAGACGGCGATTGGTGACGAAGGTTATTTGGTCGATAAAGGTCTGATCCCGTTGTTGGACAGTAAAGGTCTGTCGGTCAAGGCCCAGGTGACCAAACTACAGACACAGTAAATCGTCAGGATTTCTGTTTCGGTGGATGTGCTTTCTGGGCTTGTTCCCACAGGCCCAGCTTTTTAAGATGTTTCGCGATGGCAGAGCCTGCAACGGCAATCCCTTCTGAGGTGCCTTTTTTAGTGGTGGCGACGTGAATATAGGCAATTTTGATCTCCCCATTTTCTGCTTTATAGAAAATGGGTGAGCCTGAATCACCGCTGACCGCATCACAGGTATGAACGATGATGTTGAGCATCCGGTTGTAGGATTTCATCGGGCATTTTTGGTTTACACTCAGGATATGGGCTTTGTCCTGGCTATATCCAGCCTGCACAAAATTGGTCTTTTGCTGGATTAATTTTTTAAAAAGGGTCTTGCCCACGGGGGCAAGAGCAATGGTTCCTACCAGTTTGCTCATATCCTTATCGACTTCGATTAGGACCCAGTCCTTGGCGGCCACGGATAGAGTTGTGCCTCTTTTGGGGTTGTAGGTGGGGGAGAGGTGAAACTTTACCCCTTTGGCGTGATCAATAAAGCTGCCACGACGATACCCGGCCAGAAAGTGAATAGTGTGTGGTTTTAAAAAAACTTTGCGTTTTTTGTTCCAGACACAGTGCGCGGCAGTCAATACCAGTTTTGGTGCAATCAGCGTACCGGTGCAAAATCCGCCGATTTCTTTGTTGATCCGACCGATGGCGCTCCAGGGGTATTTGTATTTTTCAATCAGGATGCGGTCATCTTTACCCTTAATGCCGCGAAGTTTTGGTTTATCGACGGCTGAAGCTGTGCTGATGGAAAAGGCAAGAAGGACAAGAGCTAGAAAAAATCGCACGATAAAATACCTAAGTATGTGAAGACAGGTCAGTAATGGTCGGCTTATCACCGCACAAAGGGCATCCCGCATCGCGTTTGACTTTCACGTTGCGAAATTCATTGTGAAGCGCATCATAGATCATAAGTGTACCGGACATGGATTGTCCAACACCCATTACTTCTTTTAAGACTTCGGTTGCCTGCAAAGACCCCATGGTCCCGCAGATAGCCCCCAACACACCAGCTTCGGAACAGGTCGGCACCTGGCCTTCTGGCGGGGCTTCGCGGAAGATGCAGCGATAGCACGGCTTGTCATCGCCTTCTTCATGAGCCTTATAGGTGGAAAGCTGACCGTCAAAACGCAGAATAGCGGCGGAGACCAATGTCTTTTTTGCAAGATAACAGGCATCGTTCAGCAAAAAGCGCGTGGCAAAGTTATCCGTGCCGTCAGCCACCACATCATAATCCTTGATAATGTCCATGATATTGTCAGCATTCAGGCGGGTCTGATAGGTGGTGATGTCCAGATGCGGGTTAATCCCCAAAAGCCGTTCTTTAGCGCTTTCTACCTTGGGCACATCAATGGTTTGTGTGGTATGGATGATCTGGCGCTGCAGATTGGACAGGTCCACCACATCGTCATCTATGATGCCAATTTTTCCGATCCCGGCGGCTGCCAGATACATTAGAACCGGGGCACCTAATCCGCCTGCACCGACTACGAGAACACGCGCGTTCAAAAGTTTTGCCTGACCATCACCGCCAACTTCGGGCAGCAGGATGTGGCGCGCGTAACGGTTGAGTTGTTCTTCTGTGAAATCCATTGGTCTGACCCTGTTTATTCGATTGCATTCTTGTCCCACAGTGGGCGGGTTTCTGCAAGTTATCAAGCTGGAAAAAAGTCTAGGTCTTGTTTTATCCGTAATAATCCTTAAGTGTGAATACAGTTTTATTAATTGGGTGGTTTAATTAATTTGCTAGTCTCAATTGTTTGCGATAAGAACAATAAATGTGCCTAAAAATTGAACTATTGCATAAATATTACAAGCTATTATGCCAAAGGTAAGATTTTTGGAATAGGATAAAAAATAAATACGCTGTGCTGTCATATAATTTGCATAAAAATTAAGCAAAGGTGGTGGATAACGAGATGCTGAGAAACATTGAAATTGCAAAAAAGCTGCCCATTGTTATGGTGGCGCTGATGGTTATGACTGGGGTTTTGCTCAGTTCCATCATTCTATTTAAAGTTAATTCCGGGTTTGATGAGGCTGCAAAAAGCAAGTTGGTCTCGATGGTTGCGGCTCGCAAATCGGAATTGTCCAATTACCTGAATATCATCCGCAGTGATCTGAAGGTTCAGTCCCATAACCCCGTGGTGGCTGAAGCGCTGGATGAATTTCAGGCGGCCTGGGCGTTGGTGGAAGGTGACAAGCTTTTAAGTCTGCAAAAAACCTATATCACTGACAACCTCAACCCGCTGGGTGAAAAACACAAGCTGACGGCAGGTGATACGGGTTCGGCTTATGATAAGGCCCATAAAAGGTTCCATCCTTATTTTCGCACACTTTTGGAAGAACGTGCTTACTACGATATTTTCCTGATCGATAAGGAAGGCAACGTAATTTATAGCGTCTTTAAGGAACTGGATTACGCAACCAACCTGAATACGGGGAAATGGGCTGATACGGATCTTGCCAACGTCTATAAAGATGTGATGAAGAACGCCAAGCTGGATTACACTACCTTTAAAGATTTCCGCCCCTATGCACCAAGTTATGATGCGCCAGCGAGTTTCCTTGGCATGCCTGTCTTTGATGATGCAGGTGGCTTCCATGGTGTCCTGATTTATCAAATGCCAATTGGCGAGATCAACCGCATCATGCAGGCTGCAGAAGGTATGGGCGAAAGTGGGGAAACCTATATCGTTGGTAAAGACAATATGATGCGCAGTGATTCGCGTTTTTCTGAAGAAAGCACTATTTTGAAAACCAAGGTCACCGGGGCAACTGTTGATGGCGCACTGGATGGCAAGACAGGTGTGGAAGTCGTAGCTGATTATCGTAACATTGATGTGGTTTCTGCCTATACGCCGCTGGATTTTCTTTCCACCCGCTGGGCTATTCTGGCAGAGGTTGATCTGTCTGAAGCCATGCAGACATCAAACAGTGTGCGCAACATCAGTATCGTGATCGTACTTGTGGTATCTGTCATTGGGGTCGGGATTGCCTTGATGTTTGCCAAGTCCATTACTGCGCCCATGAAACGCATCATCGCAGCCATGGATGTGCTGGCAACGGGCGATACCACGGTCGAAATTCCCCATAATGATTATGGTGACGAGATCGGAACCATTGCACGTTCTTTGCAGGTCTTTAAAGAAAACAGGATCAAGGCAGATGATCTGCAGGCCCGCCAAATCGCGCGACAGGAAGAACGGGCAAAACGGGTCGAAGTCGTTGACAGTCTGATCAATGTGTTCCGCGATGAAGTGACTGAAGCCTTGGATGTGATGAAAGATCAGGCCACCGGGCTTGAACAGAATTCACAGGCCATGTCAGCAACATGTGAACAAACGTCCAAACAGGCAACAGCTGTTGCCGCAGCGTCTGATCAGGCAGCCGCCAATGTGGAAACGGTTGCCGGGGCGGCAGAAGAACTTTCTGCCTCTGTTTCTGAGATTAATGTTCAGATCGATGAGAGTTCGCGTATTACAGAAGAAGCCCGTAACAAGGTCGAAGATGCCAATGAACTGGTTAACAGTTTGAACGAGACCGTGTCGCGCATTGGCGAAGTGGTTAAGCTGATCAATGATATTGCTGAACAAACCAACCTTCTGGCTTTGAACGCCACCATCGAAGCGGCGCGTGCAGGCGATGCCGGCAAAGGCTTTGCGGTTGTGGCATCTGAAGTGAAAAACCTTGCCAACCAGACAGGCCGGGCCACCGAAGAAATCTCTGCCCAGATTAATGCGGTTCAGGCGCGCACCAGCGATGCGGTTTCTGCCATTCATGAAATTTCAGATGTGGTGAACCGCGTCAGTGCGATTTCCGGTTCCATCGTGACCGCACTGGAAGAACAAAGCGCGGCAACCATGGAGATTTCGCGCAATGTGCAGGAAGCCTCACGTGGTACACATGAGGTTTCATCCAACATCACCGGGGTCAGTCAGGCAGCAGATGATGCCGGGCATTCCGCAAGCGATGTTCTTGATTCAGCCAAAAAAGTGAATGAACAGACCATCACGCTGCGCGAAAAAGTGGATGTGTTCCTGACCAACGTGCAGGCGGCTTAAGAACCGCTTTCTCGTTTCTCAGTATAAAAAAGCCCTTCAGCCAGTTTGGCCGAAGGGCTTTTTAGTCTTCGCTTTTTATTGACGCGTAGGGTGATGCGCTTTAGTCACCGACAATGCCGTCAAACAGGGCTGTGGACAGGTAACGTTCCGCAAAGGAAGGCAAAACCACCACGATGTTTTTACCTGCAAATTCGTCACGTTGGCCAAGCTCAATCGCTGCAGCAAGGGCCGCACCGGAAGAAATACCAACCGGAACACCATCTGTGTGAGCAACTTGACGAGACGTGGCAAATGCTGTTTCGTTCCCGATTTTCAGCACTTCATCAATTACACCTGTGTTCAGGATATCCGGGATAAAGCCAGCACCGATGCCCTGAATTTTGTGGGGACCTGGGACGCCACCGGAAAGGACCGGGCTGTCTTCTGGTTCTACGGCGATCACTTTGATGTCAGGGCGTTGTTCTTTTAACGCACCACCAGCACCTGTGATGGTTCCGCCTGTGCCAACGCCGCTCACGAAAGCAGCGACTTCACCGTTGGTGTCTGTCAGGATTTCGTGTGCTGTTGTACGGGTGTGGATCGCCGGGTTGGCTTCGTTTTTAAACTGCTGTGGCATAAAGGCATCAGGCAGTTCCTTGATCAGTTCTTCAGCGCGTGCAATCGCACCGGACATGCCTTTGGCTGCCGGGGTCAGTTCCAGTTCCGCACCCAGAAGCGCCAGCATTTTGCGGCGTTCTTTGGACATGCTTTCCGGCATGGTCAGGATCAGGCGGTAGCCGCGTGACGCACAAACGAATGCCAATGCGATCCCTGTGTTGCCAGATGTTGGCTCAACCAATACAGTGCCTTGTTTGATCTTGCCCGCTTTTTCAGCAGCTTCGATCATGGCAAAACCGATACGGTCTTTTACAGAGGCAAGCGGGTTGAAAAATTCACATTTACCGAGAATGTTGGCCTTCACACCATGTGCTTTTGCCAGACCGGACAGATTAACCAAAGGCGTTGCACCGATGGTGTCGATGATGCTGTCATAGATTTTGCCGCGTGTCGGCGCGTCGGATGTAGATTGTTCAGACATGTCCACTCTCTTTGTACGGATATTGTTTGTTAATTAGGTAAATTCTATCTACTAAAATGTATGGAACCGCTGAAAGGGCTTGTCAACAGAGAAAGAATAAATGGCAGGGAAATTGGGAAAAATTTACACCTGCCAGTCGTAATATGGGAAATTAGATGGTGAAATCCAGGTTCTGACGCCCTTCGCTGACCAGCCCTGCCTGATTGGCACGGGTGCAAAGATCATCAATGCTGACTTCATCCAGTTCGACCATCAGCTTTTCCTGCATTTCGGTCCAGACCGGGCGCACAACCTTGTGGCCGAGCTCTGAACCCGCTGGATCATTTAGCGGATCTTCTGCGGTTTCCATCTTGCGAACGATGCGAACGATTTCGCCAACGGTAATGCGGCGACGTTCACGTGCCAGACGGTATCCCCCACGGGGGCCGCGTACGCCAACCAGAACGCCGGCGCGGACCAGTTGTTGCAGGCCTTGTTCCAGGTACCGGCGCGGGATGCCTTGGCGGCGGGTGATTTCGCGGCTTTGGACAGGTTGTCCGCCGCTGTGGTATGCGATATCCAGCACAGCTTCAATCGCAAAAAGCATTTTCTTGGAAAGTCGTAACATGAGGGGGTCCTTGCCTTATAAGCGGGTTATTTTTTGTTTAAGCCTGTTGATCCAAAACCGCCTGCGCCACGTTCTGTGTCAGGTAGGCTATCGGTTTTCACCCAGGAAATGGTTGTGACTGGGGCAACAACCATCTGGGCAATGCGCATGCCGCGCTCAATTTCAAAAGCATCTTCACCCAAGTTGACCAGAATAACCCCGACTTCGCCGCGGTAATCTGCATCAATGGTGCCCGGTGCATTGGCAACGGTAACGCCATGTTTGGCCGCAAGGCCGGAACGGGGCCGTACTTGCGCTTCATATCCTACAGGCAGTGCGATGGAGAGACCCGTTGGCACAATCGCGCGCTTGCCGGGTTCCAGTGTCAAAGGTGTATCAATCGCGGCCATCAGATCCATACCGGCGGCATGTTCGGTGGCGTAATGGGGCAGGTCCATATCTGCGCCATGGGGCAATTGAACGACACTTACATCTACAGTGCTCATGCTTTTTCTTCTTTCAAATGTTCTGCAATTTGTTCTGCCAGTTTTTTGGCAACGTCTGATTTTGTCAGTTTTGGCCAGTCCACGCATTGATCATTCGCAATGAAATGAACCGTATTGTCATTGCCGCCAAAGGTCCCGGCGGCGGGTGACACATCATTCGCGATGATCCAGTCGCATTGCTTGCGCGCCCGTTTGGCGGTGGCATGCTCTATGACTTTTTCCGTTTCAGCCGCAAAGCCAACCACAAGGGTTGGACGCTGATCTGGATGTTGGCTAAGGGTTGCCAGAATGTCCGGGTTTTCTGCCAGTTTCAGATCCGGCATATCGCCAGAACCATCTTTCTTCAGCTTCTGGTCAGCCTCAATATCCACGCGCCAGTCCGCAACAGCTGCCGCACAGACAGCAATGTCAACGGGCAGGGCAGTTTCGCAAGCGGCCAGCATGTCACGCGCCGATTCAATATTCACCACATTGACCCCATCCGGGTCCGGCTGTTGTGTGGGGCCGGAAACGAGCGTCACATCGGCACCAAGGGCAGCCAGCTGGGCAGCGATGGCATGACCCTGTTTGCCCGATGATCTGTTTGCGATATAGCGCACTGGATCAATCGGTTCATGGGTCGGCCCACTGGTGACCAGGGCTTTCTTGCCTTTAAGCGGGCCGTCCTGGTCAAAGAATTTACTGACGGCAGCGACAATGTCCATCGGGTCCGACATACGGCCAAAGCCATATTCCCCACAGGCCATATCGCCTTCATCGGGGCCAATCATGGTGACGCCGCGATCTTTCAGCGTTGCCACATTGGCCTGGGTTGCCGGATGGTCCCACATGCGCACATTCATGGCAGGCGCCATCATTACGGGCTTGTCGGTTGCCAGCAAGGTGGTGGAGGCCAGATCCGTTGCCAGACCATTGGCTGCTTTTGCCATGATATTGGCGGTGGCTGGAGCAACGACCACAAGGTCGGCACTGCGTGACAGTTGGATATGACCCATTTCAGATTCGTCATCCAGATCGAACAGGTCATCATAGACCTTATCGCCACAGACGGCAGACAGGGCCAACGGGGTTACAAATTCTGATCCTGATTTGGTCAGAATGCAGCGCACTTCGATGCCGCGTTCGCGCAGGCGTCGCACCAGCTCGGGCGTTTTATAGGCGGCGATACCACCAGTGATGATGAGGAGTATTCTTTTCTTCTTATACACGATGGGTTCCAGATCGTAGTACGCATAAAATTTGTACATAACCTACGCATAGCTGTGTTGCAGTGCAAGCAAATAAGTAGGTTTATTCAATAAAAAAGCCTAAAGCACTGATTTTATTATACGAAGATATATAAGAAATTAGAAATGTGCGGTGAACCCACCATCAATTGTAAGCACTTGCCCGGTCATATAGCTGGCGGCACTTGATGCCAGGAACACGCAGGCCCCGCCAATTTCTTCTGGTTTGCCCCAGCGTTGTAAGGACGTGCGTCCTTCCAGAAAGGCTTTGATATCCGGGTTATCGACCATGGCTGCATTGGCTTCGGTCGCGAAATAGCCCGGCGCAATGGCATTTACATTGATGCCGCGCGGACCCAGTTCAGCGGCTAATGCGCGCGTCAGTCCGGTCAGCCCAGCCTTGCTTGCCGTATAAATCGCATCACCTGCCCGCGCAATATCACCCGCGATAGAGGTGACATTAATAATACGTCCGCCTTTGTTCATTTTATTGACGGCCAGACGGGATAGCTCGAACGGGGCAATCAGGTTACTGGACAGCAGATTTTCCACGTCCTTGATGGCGAATTCATCAATGGTACGACGATCACGCCCACCAACGTTATTGACCAGAATGTCCAGTTCGCTGATGCCGTTGAAAATATCGCCCAGACGATCTGTCTGGCTGACATCAAAGATACGTGGTGTTGCGTTTGGGAGGTTTTTGCAGGCTTTGATGAGCGCAGTTTCATCGCGCCCGTTGAGATAGACGTGAGCGCCCGCTTCACTTAAAGCCTTTGCCATTTCATAGCCGAGACCACGTGTAGCCCCTGTAACAAGGGCAGTTTTACCGGAGAGATTGAAAGCCTGGGTCATGATCTAACTTCCTGTCATTCCTGCGCAGGCAGGAATCTGTTTTCATGAGATCCCTGCCTTCGCAGGGATGACGTTTAGTTTATATATTCAACCACCAAAGCCACGGCCAAACCAGCGGCAATCACCCAGCCGAGCCAGCCAAAGCCTATACGGCCATTGCCATTTCTGCGACCCGTATCCAGTTTCAGTCCGTTCTTGGAAACATCATCCAGTGTCTCTTCAATATTGGCGATGATGCGGGGCAGGCGCATGACGGTGTCACGTGTTTCTGTGGCTGCTGCTTTAACACGTGCCTGTGGACCCAAATTCTCGCGCATCCATTTTTCAATGAAGGGCTCTGCCAGGAACCACATGTTCACATTCGGGTTCAGGTTACGCCCAACCCCTTCGGCGATCAGCATGGTTTTTTGCAGTTGGATTAGTTGTGGCTGCGTTTCCATGGAGAAATATTCGGTCACTTCGAACAGTTGAGCGAGTAAACGAGCCATGGAAATTTCATTCTGCGGCAGGCCCATGATCGGTTCTGCAATGGATCGGGCGGCTTGAGTGAACAGTTCCACTGACTGGTTCATGGGGACCCATCCGGCCTCGAAATGCACATCGGCCACACCTTTGTAATCCCGTGTGATAAAAGCCAGCAGTAATTGGCCCAGATGGCGTTGCGTGGTGTAGTCCAATCGGCCCGTAATGCCGAAGTCAACAGCCGCCACCCGGCCATCATCCATCACAAACATATTGCCGGGATGCAGGTCTGCGTGGAAGAAACCGTCACGGAAAACCATGTTGAAAAAGGCGGTGGAGGCATGTTCTAGAATTGTATTCGGGTTATGGCCCGCATCAATCAGTTTTTGTGGTTCATCAACGTTTAGCCCATGGATACGTTCCAGCACCATGACGCGCTTGGCACAATAAGGCCATTTGACTTCGGGGATGTAGAAATAGTCATCATCCTTGAAGTTTTCGCGCATCTCATCAGCAGCGGCCGCTTCAAAGCGCAGGTCCATTTCAAAACGAACGGTATCTTCCAGCGTCTTGACCGATTCCACCATTTTCAGGCGTTGCAGATCGGGACGTGCACGTTCCACCCATTCTGCAATGGTTTCCATCAGGCGGAAGTCGGCCTTGAAATCGCGGCGGATATTTGGGCGTAGAACTTTGACAGCCACTTCTTCGCCATCCACCGTCTTGGCAAAATGCACTTGTGCGATGGAGGCCGCGGCGACCGCTTCGTCATCAAATTCAGAAAAGAACTGTTCAATCGGACCGCCCAGGTCTTCTTCAATAATGCGGCGCGCTTCACGACCGGAAAATGGTGGCAGGCGATCCTGCAATTCGGTCAGGTCTTCGGCAATTTCTTCGCCCATCACATCAGGTCGGGTGGAAAGGGCCTGTCCCAGTTTAATCGCTGTGGGACCAAGGTCATGAAGGGCGCGGGCCAGTCGCTGACCCGGGCGCATCTTTTTAACACCGCGCGCACGGCCCACCGGGATTAATCGGGCCAGAAGTACAATACCGGGGGCAATGCCCATACGTTCAAACATGAACAATACGTCATAGCGCGCAAGTGTAAGTGCCACACTTAACAGACGTTTCAGGATGGTGAGTGATCGCAACATCAGATGTTCCATCCTGTATGAATGGCGGCGATCCCCCCTGTGAGGTTGCGGTAGCTTACATTTTCAAAGCCCGCTTCACGGATCATTTGTGCAAATTTTTCCTGCGGCGGGAATTTGCGGATGCTTTCGGCCAGATACTGGTAAGAATCGCGATCTTTTGCCACAACCGCCCCAATTTCCGGCAGCAGTTTGAAGGAATAAAGGTCGTAGATTTTATCCAGCACTGGCATCACGACTTCAGAAAATTCCAGACACATAAAACGACCGCCCGGTTTCAGCGTGCGTTTGGCATCACGAAGGGCAGCTGGGATGTCGGTGACGTTACGGATACAGAAAGCAATGGTGTAGGCATCCATGGTGCCATCGGGAACCGGAAGCTTTTCAGCATTCCCGCACAGCCAGCTCAGACCTTGTAAGCGATTGGCGTCAATGGCACGGGCGCGCCCGACTTTTAACATTTCGTGGTTAATGTCGGTGACGGTGACATGGCAGTTGCCGCCTTTTTTGGCCACCCGGTCCTGAATGCGAAAAGCGATGTCCCCTGTGCCGCCACCCACATCCAGCGTGTTCCAGCCGTTTTGCGGGTTCAGCCAATCGACCATCTGATTTTTCCAGAGACGGTGAATGCCTGCACTCATCAGGTCATTCATAATGTCGTAGCTGGAAGCAACGCTATCGAAAACGCCGCGAACCATTTTTGCTTTATCGTCTTTTGCAACCGTGCGAAAACCGAAATGTGTCGTATCTTTATCGGACATGGCCTAAATTCTTTCTTGTAAGAGTTGCCAGAAAATAGCCTAAGCTGTTTCATTAGGCTAGCCCTAAAGGAGATGAACTTGCCCGAATTGCCCGAAGTCGAAACTGTGCGTCTTGGATTGCTGCCTGCCCTGAATGGTCAGGTGATTACCGATGTGATTGTGCGCCGTCGTGATCTGCGCACACCCGTTCCCGAAGATTTTGAAGATAGGGTGATTAATCAGAAGGTTTTGGGCCTTGATCGTCGATCCAAATATGTGCTGGTGCATCTGGAAAGCGGGGAAACCATCATCATCCATCTGGGCATGTCAGGTCGAATCCGCATTGAAGAGGGTAACCCGCCTGAACCGGACAAGCATGACCATATTGAATTCATTACGCAGAATCGCAAATGTATCCGTTTTGGCGATCCGCGTCGCTTTGGCTTTGTTGATCTGATCGAACCGGACGGGATCGAGATTTATCCGGCGATTGAAAAGCTGGGACCAGAGCCGTTAAGTGATGATTTTGATGCGGCCCTCTTAATAAGCAAGCTGAAAAACAAGACCACTTCGATGAAAGCGGCTCTGATGGATCAGCGCATTGTTGCAGGTCTTGGTAATATATATGTCAATGAAGCGCTCTATCGCGCAGGTATTTCACCCACCAAAAAAGCAGGCAAATTGACTAGGCCCAAAGCGGCCAAGCTGGTTGAGGTCATCAAAGATGTTTTAACCGAAGCCATTGCTGCAGGCGGATCATCATTGAAAGATCATCGCCAGACCGATGGGGAACTTGGGTATTTCCAACATTCTTTCAAAGTCTATGGACGTGAGGGTGAGCCTTGCACGGCGTGTAATAAAGGCACCATCAAACGCATTGTTCAGCAGGGGCGGTCCACTTTTCACTGTTCTGTTTGCCAACAATAAGGTATGAGCATAGGTATGTTGAACGCTTTACGCATAGGATTGTTGGCGGTCTCTTTGTTGTTTGCCCAAAAGGCAATGGCACAGGATCAGGTCTTTTTATCCGTATTGGACGATGTTCCGCTAATGGCTGGGCTGACCGAATCTCCTGATGATTCGGTGCGCTTTGATACGCCGGGCGGGCGCATTGTGGAAGCCTATGCGCTGGGCGTTGTCACAAAAGCTTCCGTTTTATCTTACTATAAAGACAGCTTACCCTCTTTGGGGTGGAAGCGAACAGCGCATGGCCACTACATGCGTGAGGGTGAATATTTAACCGTTTCGGTCAAGATGGAAAATCAGACAGCCATTGTGCATTTTTCATTGTCGCCAAACGCAAACTAAACGTCACAAGAATTCAAACAAGATCAGATTAGGATTAGGGATATGGCATACGAACATATTATCGCTGAAAAACGAGGCCGCGTTGGCCTGATTACGCTCAACCGTCCAAAGGCACTGAACGCTTTGTGTTCTCCGCTGATTGCGGAACTGGGCGCGGCACTGAGTGAATTTGACAGCGATGATGATATTGGCGCAGTGGTACTGACAGGCAGCGAAAAAGCATTTGCCGCAGGTGCTGATATCAAGGAAATGGAATCGAAAGATTTCAACGATGTCTATTCCAACGACTTCATCACAGGTGACTGGGAAGTGGCTGCAAACTGCCGCAAGCCTGTAATCGCTGCTGTGGCTGGCTATGCGCTGGGCGGTGGCTGTGAAATGGCTATGATGTGCGATTTCATCATTGCGGCTGAAAACGCCAAGTTCGGCCAACCTGAAATCACCATCGGAACCATTCCGGGTGCTGGTGGTACACAACGCCTCACACGTGCGGTAGGAAAGGCCAAGGCCATGGAAATGTGCCTGACCGGCCGTATCATGGATGCAGAAGAAGCAGAACGTTCCGGTCTGGTGACGCGTATTGTCCCTGTTGAAAAGCTGGTTGAAGATGCGATGGAAACAGCCGACAAGATCGCTAAATTGTCCATGCCTGTTGTGATGATGGCGAAAGAATCGGTCAATAAAGCGTTTGAAACAACGCTGGCAGAAGGCGTGATGTTTGAACGTCGCGTCTTCCATTCCACCTTTGCTTTGGAAGATCGCAAAGAAGGTATGGCCGCTTTTGCAGAAAAACGTTCCCCGAACTTCCTGCATAAGTAAGCTTTGTGAACCCCGGTGTTTCGGGGGGAACGCTGGAATGTATTGGGTAAATCCCCGCGATTGTGGGGATTTGCTTTTTAGAGGATTGCAATATTTCTGCAATTCTTTCTTGACGAGGTTGGGGCGAGCCCTTATAAGCCCCCAACCGATTTAGAAATTAGCTTTTTCAGGAAAACCGATGGCTAACACACAGAACGCAAAAAAACGCGACCGTCAAATCCAACGCCGTACTGCTGTAAACACAGCACGTGTTGGTCGTATCCGTACCTTCATCAAAAAAGTTGAAGCTGCGATCGAAGCTGGTGATAAAACAGCAGCTGCGGAAGCTTTTAAAGTTGCAATGCCTGCTATGCACGTTGGCGTCTCTCAAGGCGTTGTGCACAAAAACACAGCAGCACGCAAACTTTCCCGTTTGTCTGCACGCATTAAAGCTCTGGCTTAAGCGTCACACGAATTCGGGATTCGAATTTCTGACAAAAGGGTCGCAAGCACTTGTTTTGCGACCCTTTTGTCGTGTCTGAACCCTAGGGTTTCCCTATGTTCAGGCTATGTTTCGTCAAGGGATTTTTTTACAGTTTTTGTAAATGAACCTGTAGACTCTTGGACGACACATGGATAAAGTTATCCACAACCTTGATCGGGTCACAAGCGGCCAATTCTTAATGTGTCGCATCTAAAATAAAGACCGGATCTGTCATAAAAATGCGACTCCTTTTCAAGTCGTTTCTCTTTTGTGGGAAAAGAACTGTTCAAACGGCATTTATGCTGTTTGAAGGGGCGTTTTTTGTGATGACGCAAACGAGAAACATATAGGGCACAAGACTGTCGCGGATCATGATCCTTAGGGCGGATGATGAAGCTGTGACAGAGAATCGGGTTAGGATTGAAGGAAAGTATGTCTGACGTAATGAACGCATCTGCCATTGATGGGGATTGGGCACAAGTCTGTTCGCATATGCGCGATGAAATTGGCGATGCCGCTTTTGACAGCTGGTTCAAGCCTATGTCCGTTCGTTCCGTTGATGCCGGTGTGGCGACGATTTCTGTACCAACCCGTTTTATGCGCGACTGGGTAGCGAATAACTACCTGGAACAGATCCGTGGTCTGTGGTGCGCCATCAACAAACAAATCATCAATGTGGAAATCAGCGTCGGCAACGCACATGGCGGCGGGATTCTCTCGCAAGCCAGCTCCAACGCGCAGAAACAACAGGTAGCGCCGACCGCAGCGCCTGAGGCTGCGCCTGTCGCTCAGGTAAAAGCCCCACAGGTTAATCCGGCAGAACAATTGGGTGCACCGCTTGATCCCCGCTATACCTTTGACGGGTTCGTGGTCGGAAAACCCAACGAATTTGCCCATGCGGCTGCCAAGCGTGTCGCCGAAGCAGATGTACCGCCCTTTAATCCGCTGTTTATGTACGGGGGCGTCGGTCTTGGTAAAACCCACCTGATGCATGCCATTGCGCATCATATGCGCGAAGTACACCCAAACCGCACAGTGGTTTATCTGTCTGCTGAAAAATTCATGTACCGTTTTATCCGCGCCCTGCGCGAACAAAAGACGGTGGATTTTAAAGAGCAGTTCAGAAGCGTTGATATGCTTTTGATCGATGATGTGCAGTTTATTGCAGGCAAAGATTCCACCCAGGAAGAATTGTTCCATACCTTTAACGCGCTGGTGGATCAGGGCCGTCAGATCGTTCTGTCTGCCGATAAATCTCCGTCCGATATTGAAGGACTGGAAGACCGTCTGAAATCCCGCTTGAACCACGGGCTGGTGGCCGACCTTCATGCAACAACTTATGAGCTGCGCCTTGGCATTTTGCTGTCCAAAGCAGAACAGTTGGGTGTGGAGCTGCCAACCAAGGTCACCGAATTCCTCGCACACAAGATTGCGTCCAACGTTCGGGAGCTGGAGGGTGCATTAAACCGCGTTGTGGCCCACTCACAGTTGGTTGGGCGGCCTATCACGCTGGAAACATCTCAGGAAGTGTTACACGACCTGCTGCGCGCCAATGATCGTCGTGTGACGATTGAGGAAATCCAGAAAAAAGTTGCCGAACATTTCAATATCCGTGTAGCAGATATGCATTCTGCGCGTCGTGCACGTTCTGTGGCACGCCCGCGCCAGATCGCCATGTTCCTGTCCAAACAGCTGACCTCTCGCTCTTTGCCGGAGATCGGGCGCAAGTTTGGTGGACGCGATCATACAACCGTGATGCACGCGGTTAAAAAGGTCGGTGAATTGACCCTTCACGACCAGGATTTTGCAGAAGATGTTGAGCTTTTGCGCCGCATGCTGGGCGGTGTGGGCTAAGCTTGTAAAAAACCTGCAATTTTTCTCCCTAAAATAGGAAAAAAGCTTCGATTTCTCGCAGGCTTTGTTATAATGGCGAACCGAATTGGCGGGGCTATTGCTAATGCTTTGTAATTCCTTACGAATTCGGTTTTCTCGGGGTAGGCCAAAAACCATTTTCGAAACCATATTTGAAACGATAAGAACGTCATGAAGATTACCATCGAACGCGCAAGCTTAATGAAGTCCCTGGCTCACGTGCAAAGTGTTGTGGAACGTCGCACCACTATTCCGATTTTGAGCAATGTAAAACTGGACGCACATGGCGGTCGTTTGTCCTTGAATGCGACCGATATGGATTTGGATATTGTGGAAACGGTTGAATGCGAAGTTGTCACCGAAGGGGCGACAACAGCTCCTGCACATATGCTCTATGATATCGTGCGCAAGCTCCCTGACGGATCGCAGGTCGAGCTCGATAACGGTGCGAATGAAGAATTGCTGACGCTGCGCGCAGGTCGTTCCAAATTTACCCTGGCGTGCCTTCCCACCATGGACTTCCCCTTGATGTCCGGTGGCGATCTGGATCATAACTTCGCGCTTCCGGCAGGCGAACTTAAAGGCATTATTGATCGCACGCGCTTTGCGATTTCCACCGAAGAAACCCGTTATTACTTGAACGGTATTTACGTTCACGCCGGGGAAAACAATGGTGTGCCGGTTCTGCGCTCCGTTGCAACAGACGGTCACCGTCTGGCAAGCGTTGAAGTGCCACTGCCGGAAGGCGCTGCGGAAATGCCGGGCGTGATTGTACCGCGCAAAACCGTTGCTGAAATTCGCAAGCTGATTGATGAAACAAACGATGATGTTTCCATCTCGCTTTCTGATACAAAAATTCGCTTTGCCTTTGGCGATGTGGTGCTGACCTCAAAACTGATTGACGGAACCTTCCCGGATTACGAACGCGTGATCCCAACAGGTAACGACAAGATGATGGAACTGGAATGCAAGCCATTTGCAGCCGCTGTTGATCGTGTGTCTGCAATCTCCACCGAAAAATCCCGTGCCATCAAGCTGGAAATCAGTGCAGGCTCCCTCGTTCTTTCTGCCAGCAGCCCGGATGCGGGCAGCGCGCGTGAAGAAGTGGAAGTGTCTTACGCAGCAGATGCCATTGAGATCGGCTTTAACTCCAAATACCTTCTGGATATCGCTCAGCAGGTAGAAGGGGAAACTGCGCAGTTTATGCTGTCTGATGGCGGCTCACCTACCATCGTGCGCGATGCGTCTGATGCGTCGGCCCTGTACGTTTTGATGCCGATGCGTGTGTGACGGACTGATTAACCAAGGTGCGAAGCGACAGTGAAAATTCTGCTGCCAGTAACGCCATTGCCGTTGCTGTCACCAGACTGACTCTCAGTAATTTTCGATGTTACGACTTTCAGCGCCTTGATCTGGATACGCGCCCGGTTGTGCTTTTTGGCAATAACGGGGCGGGAAAGACAAATATCCTCGAAGCGGTGTCGTTGCTGGCACCCGGTCGGGGGATGCGGCGCGCCAAGGCGGCAGAACTGGCTAGGCGCGACGTTGGATGTGAAGAAGACAGTGGCCGTCCCTGGGGGGTGGCTGCAACCGTTGAAACGGTAGGTGGCCCGGTCGATATCGGCACGGGGCGCGAAGAAAGCGGATTGAAGGGCACGCGCGAAAGGCGGGTCGTTCGTATCGAAGGCGAAACCGCACGCGGACAATCTGTTTTGGCAGATTATGTGGATGTGGTCTGGCTTTTGCCGCAGATGGATCGGTTGTTTCTGGATGGATCCATCGCCAGAAGACGGTTTCTGGATCGATTGGTGTTCGGGTTTGATCCCAGCCACGCGACCCGGATGAATGCATATGAGCATGGGCTGCGTGAGCGGGCCAAACTGCTCAAGACCGGGCGAAATGATGATCGCTGGCTGTCCGGTCTGGAAGAACAAATGGCTACAAAGGCCGTCGCGGTGGCCGCAGCACGAAAAGACATCGGTGCGCGGCTGAATATCCTGGCGGTTGAAGGCTGGGGGCCGTTTCCAGGGGCGCAATTGACGCCGACGGGCTTGGTAGAAAGCTGGTTGGATGAGTTTAGCGCGCTGGAAGTTGAAGATAAGTTTCGCGACTTTCTGGCACAGCATCGCGATATTGATGCGAAGGTCGGTGGCGCGAAAGACGGGGTGCATAAAAGCGATCTGCTGGTGCGCCACGTTCCGAAGGACCAACCGGCAGAGGTTTGCTCTACCGGGGAACAAAAAGCCTTGTTGACTGGCATGGTGCTGGCCAACACAAAAGCATTGGCACTGGATCGGGGGCGCATTCCGCTTCTGCTTCTGGATGAGGTGGGGGCCCACCTTGACGAAGATCGCCGCAAGGCGTTGTTCGAAGCCATCTGTGCTTTGGGGGCACAAGCCTGGATGACGGGGACGGATATGGCATCATTTCAGCCATTGAAATCCCGGGCCAATTTCTTTGATGTGGAAAATGGCAACGTCAATCGGGTGAAATGAAGAATTTGAAAGTGAAACCTGGGTATCGACCATGAGTGAAGAAAACCTGAATAACGGTGAAAACGGCGAAGAATACGGCGCGGATTCCATTAAAGTCCTCAAAGGGCTGGAAGCTGTGCGTAAGCGCCCCGGTATGTATATCGGTGACACGGATGACGGCACCGGCCTTCACCACATGGTCTATGAGGTCGTGGATAACGGCATCGACGAAGCCTTGGCCGGGCACTGTGACATTCTGGTCGTCACGCTGAATGGTGATGGATCCGTCACTGTTTCCGATAACGGTCGTGGTATCCCGGTTGATATCCACCCGGAAGAAGGTGTTTCGGCGGCAGAAGTGATCATGACCCAGCTGCACGCAGGTGGTAAGTTTGACAGCAATTCCTATAAGGTCTCCGGTGGTCTGCACGGCGTAGGGGTGTCGGTTGTAAACGCCCTTTCTGACTGGCTGGAACTGAAGATTTACCGTGATGGCAAAGAACATAAGGTTCGCTTTGAAAATGGGGAATCGGTTGCACCGCTGGAAATCACAGGCGATGCACCGCTGAAAGAAGACGGCACACCAGAGACAGGTACATTCGTAACCTTCCATGCCTCTGACGAGATTTTCGCGATCACTGAATATGATTATGGCACGTTGGAACATCGCCTGCGCGAACTGGCGTTTCTGAATTCCGGTGTGCGCATGTTGCTGCGTGATGAACGTCATGCCGAAGCCAAAGAAACACCGCTTCATTATGAAGGCGGCCTGATCGAATTTGTGAAATATGTAGACCGTTCCAAAACCGCGATTCTGCCTGAACCTGTCTTTATGGAAGGCACCAAGGCGGATAACAACGGGGAAGAAGTCGGCGTGGAAGTCTCCATGCAGTGGAACGACAGCTACCATGAAAATGTCATGTGTTTCACCAACAATATCCCGCAACGCGATGGCGGCACACACTTGGCGGGTTTCCGTGGCGCGCTGACCCGTACGGTTAACGCTTATGCCCAGGAAAGTGGCTTGGCGAAAAAGATGAAAGTGACGATCTCCGGGGAAGATATCCGTGAAGGTCTGTCAGCTGTTGTCTCTGTAAAAGTGCCGGACCCGAAGTTCTCCTCACAGACCAAAGACAAGCTGGTGTCTTCTGAAGTGCGCCCGGTTGTGGAAAATCTGGTTGGTGAAGCGCTGAAAGAATGGTTTGAAGAACATCCAAACGAAGCACGCCAGATCATTGGTAAAATCTGTGAAGCCGCAGCCGCACGTGATGCCGCACGCAAAGCGCGCGAGCTGACCCGTCGCAAAGGCGTGATGGATATTTCGAGCCTGCCGGGTAAACTTGCTGACTGTCAGGAACGTGATCCTGCCAAGTCTGAACTGTTCATCGTGGAGGGTGATTCCGCAGGCGGTTCTGCAAAGCAGGGCCGTGATCGTAAAAGTCAGGCTATCCTCCCGCTCAAAGGTAAAATTCTCAACGTGGAACGTGCCCGTTTCGACAAGATGCTCTCCTCGCAAGAGGTCGGCACATTGATTACGGCGATGGGTACTGGCATTGGCCGCGATGACTTTAATATCGAAAAATGCCGCTATCATAAAATCATCATTATGACCGATGCGGACGTAGATGGATCGCACATTCGGACCCTGCTTTTGACCTTCTTCTTCCGTCAAATGCCAGAGATTATCGAACGTGGCTATCTCTATATCGCACAGCCTCCGCTTTATCGTGTGAAGCGCGGCAATTCTGAAGTTTATCTTAAGGATGAAAAAGCTTTAGAAGACCATCTGGTGAATCTGGCAGTGGATGATTGTATCCTCTCGCTTCATTCCGGGGATCAGATCGGCGGCGAAGACCTGCGCAACCGTATTAACAACGCACGTATCGTCAAAAATCAGCTGGCAAGCCTTGCTGGTAAAGTTCCTTCGGACATCCTAGAACAAGCAGCCATCGCGGGTGGTCTGAATGTGGAACTGCTGCAGGATGACGCCAAGGCACTGGAAGTCGCCAAAACAGTTGCAGCCCGTCTTGATGCGATTGAAACTGATCTGGCCCGTGGCTGGGAAGGCTCCGTTCTGGATGACGGCAGCCTGGCCTTCAGCCGCACATTGCGTGGTGTCACCGAAACCCACGTTCTGGATCATGGTATCCTGCGTTCAGCCGAAGCGCGCAACCTGCATGCTTTGTCAGAAGAATTGAGCGAGAGCTTTGCCCATGTGGCAACACTGAAGCAGAAAGAAAAAGAATTCCCCGTTAACGGCCCGGTTGCTTTGGTCAACACCGTCACCGACCTCGGAAAAAAAGGCATGAACGTACAGCGCTATAAAGGTCTGGGCGAGATGAACCCGGAACAGCTGTGGGAAACCACCTTGGACGAGAGTGTGCGCTCGCTGCTGCAGGTAAAAGTCAACCATACAGACGAAGCCGAAGAGGTCTTCTCCACCCTGATGGGCGACGTGGTAGAACCGCGTCGAGACTTCATTCAGGACAATGCGTTGAAGGTGTCTAATCTGGATGCTTAATCATTTATGATTTGACGAAAAGCGCCCCGGTGAGTGATTGCCGGGGCGTTTTTACGTCAGTTTACAAAAATTATAGTAATTTACTTATGCTTATCAAACTCTGCTAGGCACTGTTCGGGCGGGAGAGGAGACCATACGTGAGCACCGTTTCTTACATGCCTGGGGCAAATACGCGAAGCCGGGATTGTAAATCCCTTTGGTAGACCCTTGGGTGGGATGTCTTGCCAAAACCAAACATTTTTAATCTGTTCTTGCGTCAGATTTTTTACTCCTGAAAAATCGGCCTTAGAAATGTTTGAATTGTTGAGGCTGGCCCCTTTAAAGTCTGCATGTATGAAGGTTGCATTATATAAACTGGCTTCATCCAAATTGGCATTTGTGAGATTGGAATATAAAAAATCCCCGCCTGACATTGAGGCACCCGTGAATTTTGCACCGCTTAAATCACTTTTTTGTGCGAGAAGCCAGCCGTTCATATTTGAAAATGAGAAATCGGCATTTCTTAAATCAGAAAAGCGCATCGAGGTGCTTCTGAACTCGGCGTGTGAAAAATCAGCATTTCTGAGGCTGGAATGGTTAATATCTGCATCATTGAACCGTGCCTGTGAAAAATTGGCCTGATCTAATTGAGAATAATTGAGTGAGGATGTGTATATCCAGGCATTGGCGAACTCGGCCTTCTTCGCATTCGTCAATACCATGTTACTATCAGTGAAATTGAAGTGTGCAAATTTGGCACCTTCCAAGTTGCCTTGTTCAATGTTGCTTTTTCTCATTGAGAGAGAACGAATATTTAAATTTCGGAAATTAGGGCGTCTAAAAAGCGAATTTTGAACCGTAGTGTCACTGAAAAAATCTTTTTTTAGCTTTAAGTCCCGAAAATTTGCCCCTTTTGTGGCGTATTTTTTAAAGTTTGTGAGGGTGGGCTTCGTCCATTTTATAGTTTCATCATCTTTAACAATGGGTTTCGGTGTGGTTTTTGGTTGATAGAACTCTGGAAAGATTCCATCCCATGTGCTTACGAAATCTATATTCACAGGTTGTGTTTTTTTAACACCAGACATTTCCAATTGTCGGATGAGTTTCGGTATCCAAGGCAAAGTGCTTCCGAGTTTTTGGGCTTTTGTCAGGTCGTTATAGGCTTTCTGTTTTTCCTGCATTAAAGAATAGAGTAATCCTCTATGCAAATGAGCGTGACCAAAGTTCGGGTCAAGGGATAACGCATGAGTGTAGTATTTAATTGCTTTTTTATAATGACTGCTTCCTGAATTTTCCCAAGCGTGGCCTAACAAGACAAACATTCCTGGGTCTTTAGGGGCTAATCTGACAGCTTCATTGAAATCACTAACTGCCTTATCAAAACGTTTCAGCTTTATATAGGCCAACCCACGTGTTCGATGAGCGATAATCAAACTTTGTTCCGAAATTCCAACGTTTTTCAGGCAAATATCTATCAACCCGACAGCGGCAACAAACTCATTTTCCTTATATTTACGATGTCCGAGAAAACAAAGAATGTCAGGTTTCTTTTTGGAAGTCTCGCTATTTGTTTGAGCCGTTTTTTTCTCTTGAATGGGTAACTTATATTGTCTCATTCGGTTAATTAAAGCAGGAATGCGCAGGCCAAGGGTATAAGCGATTTTATAGTCAGAAATAGCTTTTTTGCGGTCACCTAAACGTTCATAAACGATGCCTCGATCATAAATTGCTGTCGCGTAATTTGGCTTTAATTCGAGAGCTTTTTTAAGGTCATTCAACGCGGAAAAGTAGTCGCCTTTATTGGAGTAGTGAACTCCTCTTGTTTTATATTTAACTTCTAAATCTGAGGGGTTGAGGCTAATCGCTTTTGTCTGGTCTTTAATTGCCTGACCTAGGTTCCCTTTTCTTGAATAGACAACACCACGGTTTTCATATGCTTTTGCCAAGTTGTCGTTGGTCAGTTTCCCTGTTTTAATGCATTGATTAAGCAGCGAAATGGCTTTGTCATGGTTGCCAATTTGGGTCTCATCCCACCCTTTTTGGCATTGGGTAATATCTTCTGCATATACAGGAGCCGTCTTTAGAAGAACGCAAATGACAGCAAGAAGGAGAATAGGAACTGGTCGTGCTGAACTTTTTTTAATGATGAATGTTGTGAGAATGGACGATGACTCAATTTTTTTAAACAAAAGGGTGTCCTCTAAAAGCGTGAAGATAAATATCTAAATTATTCATGACTATAGGGTACTTTTGAGAGGATGTTTAGATACAATTTATTTTGGTACATATGTTTTGGTTAACACGTTTGTGTCTGCGAACTGGACTCTTTGTTTAATCAAAGCTGGTTCTGTCTGGCATTAGGGGGATGGGATAAATTTATTCCTTGAGAATTGAACCTTTAAAAGGAATGCCTCTATGTCCATGCCCGTGCGTGTTATTGATTTTGCTGACCCATCCCACCCTGTTTCCGAGCGCCGTTTGAAAGACCTACCGGACCGTGTGGTGGAAGGGGATCCCCATCACAAATCAACCCAGTGTTTTGTGAATGAGGAAGGTAACCTTCGCGCCAGTAAATGGACCAGCACGCCGGGCAAATGGCATGCCTTTACCGATAAGGATGAATTCTGCTACATCGTGGAAGGCCATGTGCGTCTGATCGGCGAAGATGGCCATGCCCAGACCTTTAAGACAGGCGACAGCTTCATGATCCCCAACGGCTTTCGTGGCTTTTGGGAAGTGGTGGAAACAACCACGAAACACTGTGTTGTCTATGACTACAAGATTGAGGGATAAGCTTATCCTGTGGGTCGAATGACCTTGTAAATCTTTGTCAGTTCCTCCTTATTCAGATCAATATCGAACAGGGTCTCAAGCTGTATCTTGAGGCCTTGCTCACTTTCTATCGTCTGATCATGGCGATGACCGTCGTGCACTGTCGTCAGGGTGTTTTGGGCCATGAAGGTGGTGTTGTCCGCCCCCTTCAGGGAGATCACCAGTTCATTGACGAATTTGGATGCGGGGTGGCAGTTGGTATAGAAATTCGCCATTTTGAAATCCGCATCGGTGTAATTTGCCAGTTCGAAGCGATAGAGGATGAAGAACGCTCCGTCCTTGAATAGCTCCAACTGATAGTGGCCGTCCTGGTTTTGCTGGATGCGATAACGCTCCCCATTGGGGCAGTAGACCTCTTGGCCGGATAGTGAAATGGGCGCAGACGGTGTATAAGGTCCAAAACCCACATCCAGTAGATATATATCATTGCTGATGTTGACGATGCTGACACGATGGGTTCTGGGGAAGTCGCCTTCGCGGTTATAGATCACGCGGGCCAGTTGGGCTGAAGTCTCAAACCCCAGTTCCTCCAATACATGAAACATCAGTTTGTTATGTTCAAAACAATAGCCGCCCCGGCCCCGATCAATGATTTTATCAGCAAGGTCGTCGGTTTCCAGGGATAGGATGTCACCGGGGTTGAGCAACACATCAAGATTGTTGAAGCTGAAGGTTGCAAGATGTTTTTGTGCAAGCGCGTACAGCAGTTCCAAAGGGGACTGATCGGGATTGATATCCAGTTTGTTCAAATAGCGGGCGGTGATGTTGTTCATATTAAATCCTTCAAAGTAAATCTTAAAACCCCGATTGGAATGGTTATAAACAAACCCGTTGGGCGTTTCCTTTACATATGTTGAGAGATTTAAAGATTGTGTTCTTTTCTGATCCGGCTGAGCTGTGTCGGGGTGATGCCCAGACACGAGGCAATATGATGCAGCTTCACCCGGCCCACCAGATGGGGGTTCTGCGCCATGAAGTTGCGATAACGCTGCAGGCTGTCCTCACTCATCAGGCTGATTTCGCGCGGGCCCTTGGCTTGTATCCAGTTCATCTCGATATACTGGATGTGATAGGACTTCAGGTCTTCAAACTGATCAAGAAGTGATCGATATTTCGCATGATCAATGACGATGAGGTCACTGTCTTCCAGGGCCTGAAGCCCATAGGCAGACGGGGCCTGTTGCAGCAAGGCGATGACACTGGCGGGGAATTTGCCTTCTTCAAAAAAATTTTCCGTAATCTCTTTGTCTTGATCTTCACCACCCAGCGTATAGGTGCGCACCAGCCCCTGACAGATGAAGTAGAAGCTTTTGGGTACATCGCCGAAATGGAGCAAATGCTCGTTTTTCTTTACAGTGGTGGTATGGCAGATGTCTTTAATGGCGTCAAACGTGGCGTCCGACAAGACCCAATATCTGCCCATCGCGGCTTTTAATTTTGAAAAGGCAACTTCGCGCTTCACTCTGGCTTTCCTTTAATTCTAAGATGGGGGAAACTATATCGTGGATTTGTGCGCAAGGCCCCTTTTTTAATGATCAGAGAAACAGATTTATATGCGCCCGTTAAACAGTTGCTGGAAAGCCTGAATTATCAAGTCAAGGCAGAGGTGAAAGACTGCGACGTTGTCGGTTTGCGTGATGACCAAATGGTCATTGTGGAGCTGAAGCTGAGCTTTTCAATCGATCTGTTGCTTCAGGCGGTGCAGCGTCAAAGCTTGTCTGATCTGATCTATATGGCTATTCCCGCACCGGATACACCGACAAAGCGCAAGAACTGGCGGGCGCGTCAGCGCGGATATCTGAAACTGTGCCGCATGCTGGGGCTGGGATTGATCTTGGTGAAATCTGAAGAAAAAACAGAAATCCTGCTGGATCCGACGGAATATAAACCGCGTAGAAACAAAAGAAAAACCACTGCCCTTTTAAAGGAATTCAACCAACGACTGGGCGACCCCAACGTCGGCGGGACCACCGGGAAGAAGATCATCACGGCCTATCGTCAGGATGCCTTGCGGTGCGCCCTTGCCCTGGCAGGAAAAGAGCGAATGAAACTGTCTGACATTCGAAAAGAAGCAGGCGTGGAAAAGGCATCATCCATCCTGCAGAAAAATTATTATCATTGGTTTGAACGTCTGGATCGCGGCGTCTATGGGCTAACCGATTTGGGGCGTGAAGAGCTTAAGAAATATGATGATGTGATCAAAATTATGCAATCATAATGATTTGTTTATTTTAGGAGGTCCTATGTCTGATCTGGATAAAAACAAGGAAAATGCCGTTGCTTTTTATGATCTGATGTTCAATCAGTGTAAGCCACGCGAGGCGATAGATCGTTATGTCGGGGATGTTTATATCCAGCACAACCCACACGTTGCAGATGGCAAGGATGCTTTTATTGCTTATTTTGAAGAGATGGCGCGGGACTATCCGGGTAAGAAGGTGACCTTTAAAAAGGTATTGGCGGATGGCGATATGGTCATTCTGCATTGTCATCAGGAATGGCCCGGGGACGAAGATTACGCCGGGATTGATATCTTCCGCTTTGATGACAGGGGGAAGATTGTGGAACATTGGGATGTGTTGCAGGTGATCCCGGCTGAAATGGCGCATGACAACAGCATGTTTTGACCGATGGGCTGGCGTCTGCGTGGGCTTGAAAAACAATGGTCGCGATGCTACCTTCAGTATCAACAATAAAGGATAAAAAGTGGGCGCGACTGAATGGCTGTTCGCGCTGCTTTGTAGGTTATGGCGCATATGAAATATTTATTCCTCGGCTTGTTTTTGGTTTTGACTGCCCCTGTCTGGGCGGATGATGAAGATACTTTCCGTAAATCCAAAGGCGATGGCTTCTATAGCGATGCTGAACTGCAGAAAATCGTTGCAGATAAAGTGGCTGAAAAATTTGAAGATTCCGGCGCTGTCGTGAATGTGGAAGTAAAAGATGCCCATGTGATTTTCACCGGGACGGTGGTCACGGCCGCACAGCTTTACGTTATCCGCAGCTTGATGCAAAAAACCAAAGGCGTTAAAAGCTTCGAAAATAACCTAGAGGTCAAATAGTCTCAATCTGAAATATCATTGGCATTGTCCTAATGGCTGTTGTAGTTTCCTATGAAAGTGCAGCTGCGCATTTGGGGGAATGATGGATGCCGACAACACTTGTTGTTGATAATGATGCCGGGTTTGAGGAAATTTGCCGCAATTGTCTGGGGCAGAGCACCCCTATGGGCGAACATGATTTCCTGTTTGCTAAAAATGATGCAGAAGCTATCAATATAATCGAATCAAAACCGGAACTGGACCTTGCGATTGTGTCGATTGATGGCGGCAATATTTCCGGCATGAACCTGTTTCGCCAGTTAAAAAGCGTGCGCCTGCGTGTACCGCGGATTGCCCTGACAGCCGGCAGTGATTTATCCAATATCCGCAAAGCCATGAATGACGGGGCAGCTGATTTTCTGACCAAGCCTGTGCAGTCCGATGATCTGCTGGTGACCGTGGATAAAGTCTATAAAGATTGTGAAGCACGTCGTGAAGCCTGGCGCAACGAAGCGCAATTATCGGCCATTCAACGCGAATTGGATATTGCTGAAAATATTCAGCGCCAGATTTTGCCGTCCATCTTTCCATCACGTGAAAAGCTGGATATCTCTGCCCATCTGACACCTGCCAAACGTATGAGCGGGGATTTTTACGACACGTTTGACCTGCCTGATGGCAAGATCGGTCTGGCGGTTGCCGATGTCTCGGGCAAGGGCATTCCGGCTGCCTTCTTTATGGCGGTGGCACGGACCTTGTTGCGCGCAACAGCCATGAACAGCCCGTCGCCCGGGGCCTGTCTTTACAGTGTGAACAATATGCTGTGCCAGCACCAGATCACATCCATGTTTGTGTCGATCTTTTACTGCACGGTTGATCCCAAAACCTGGGAAGTGGTCTATAGCAATGGTGGGCATTTGCCGCCATATCTGATCCATGGCGATGATGCCAAGGGGGCAACCGCTCTTGAAGGTGGAGAGGGAATTGTGCTTGGCGTGCAGGAAGATATGCCCTTTGAAGAATCAAGCTATATGCTGGGTCATCACGATGCCTTGTTCTTTTACACGGACGGGGTGACAGAAGCCTTTGATCCGCAGAAGAACCAGTTCTCGGATGAACGGCTGATCGACTATCTGCTGAATAATCGAAGCCTTTCCGCCCATGCCTTGTCTGAAAATCTGTTTGCCTTTGTGAATGATTTTCGCGATGGGGCAGAACAGAACGATGATTTCACCAGCCTGGTGATCAAGCGTTTTTAGGTGGCTCTTCGTCTGTGGCGACAGGCGTTGCAGGGGCTTCTTCTGAAACCTGTTCTTCGTTGACGGTTAATCCTGCATCAAACCCATCATCTGTTGCAGCTTCTTTCACGGGGGCAGCTGCGGCGATGTCAGGGGCCACGCCTTCGGTGGCCACCAGTTCAATCTTGCCTTCTTCCCCTTCTTCAAGCGTGTCCTTACCTTCTTCTTCATCCAGATATTCAATCGGTGGGGCGGTCCAGTCGATCTGATAAATCTGCTGGTCTTCTTCAAATCCTTTTAAAGACTGGGGGCCGATATCCATGAAGGTATAGACGGGCTGTTCCCCAAACAGGTCTTTGAAAAATTGTGAGACACAGATGGAATCACTGGGGGTGAAATCACACAGACGCGCGGCCAGCTGAACCGAGGTTCCAAACAGGTCGTTGTTCTTTTTAATGGGTTCACCTGCATTTAACCCGATGCGCACATGTAACGGAAATTCGGGGCCGGACTTGTTGTTGCCTTCCACCCGTTTCTGGATTTCGATCGCGGCCTGCATGGCCATATCATGGTCTTTGAAAGACGCCATGATGCCATCGCCCAGATGTTTGATCTCTGTGCCCTCCAGATTGGTTAGTGCCGTGCGCACAATCAGGTCGTGGGCCTTCAGGACTTCCTGTGCTGCAAAATCACCATGTTTGGTCGTAAGGTCCGTTGATCCCACCATATCGGTGAACATAATGGTCAGAAGGTTCGGATTGATGGTTTCGTCAATTTTCGGTTTCCAGTTGACCCATTCTTCGATGGTTTCACGGATAAACAGGGGCGCGGACTGATCGCCATTGCTGTAGCGTGCAGCAATTTCGCCTGCATCGTTAAACAATTCTGCATGGCGGGGATCGGCCAGGTATTTTTCATATTCAGCGGCAAAGCGCTCGGCCTGTGCTGACTTTGCCCCCAACATTTCCAGAATGCGGCGCAGGATGATGTCAAATTCATCCTGAGTCAGGTCATGGTCTTTTGCGATGCGCGCAGTTGCGCCAGTCATAAAAAGGTTTAGCCCAAAACGGTTGAGGTTTTGGGCTTTGGCGTCTGGGCCTTTTAAGGCGCCCAGGCTGGTGCCTAAGAAATTGACCATGAACATCTTCTGTTTTTCCGCTTCTTCGGAAAATTCGATGCTTTCATCCGGTTCGGAAATTTCCAGCTTTTCAAGCTCATCAAAGATGTTGAACTCTTCTTCGGGTTCCTGGGTGACTTCGACGGTGGGCATTTTATCAATGGCTTCAGCAGCCTTTTCCATCTCTTTGGAGATTTTGGATTTCTTCACCACAGGCTTTTTCTTTTCCTTCTTCTTAAAAGGATTGAGATCAAACCGTGTGGTGTAGTAACTGAGCGATGAAAGGGAGGCGATGAGAAAGACCGTGACAAACATCCCGATCAGCAGGGCTTTTTCGATATGGGCCTCAATACTGACCCCAAACCCTTTAATCAATAAGGCGAGCAGTCCTGCAGCCGCCCCGCCGGAACCCACACCAATAACCAGGATGGTTGAGATAATGGCGAGAAACATCCGTGCGCTGACTTTGGCCTTGGGCCGTTCTATCTCTTCAAACGGGTCGTCATAAAGGAAGTCATCCACATCATCGCGGGTATAGCCCACACGGCCATCACTGGACACGGCCATATCTGCCCAGCTGGTGCTGGACTTTGCACGTCCCTTGGGTTTGGCTTTTGTGGGTTCCAGTTTGTTGCGATAGACCAGAATTTCGTTATGGCGTCCGGTCTTGTCATTATATTCTTCCATAATGACGCGCACCGGATGGCCCTTGCGTTCTATGTCCAGTTCTTTGGCTTCACGCAAGGCAACAGCACGTTCATGAAAGGCATATCGGGCATGGACCTGCCAGCGTCCATGGTGATGGACTTGAACTTCATAGTTCTGGTTGTCGTGTGTGCCCATAACAGGTCCTCATTGTTTTCTTCTAAGATGACTTAAGATTTCATCTTTGAAAAGAGGGACTTGTATTAAAAATGCAAATTGTTCAATCGAACAGGGCGTCAATGTCGTTTTGATCCATAACAACTTCTTCTTTCGGCTCTTCAATCCCGCTAAGATCGGCAGTGCCGTGTACAATCGCACTTAAACGCTCGGTCAGGCGGTGAATGCCTTGTGCCGATTCGCCGATTTTAAAGCGCAAATAGTCCATGTCCCCGGTTGCAATGGCTTCTTCTGCATCAGCCACCGCCTGAAAGATCGCCATATCCACCTGAGAGACCGTATCTTCAAAGGCTTTTTTATAAAGCGGGGGGACATGATCATAGACTTCAACAGCCAAGTCTTTATCAGCAATGGTACTGTCGCGGAAATGGTCTTTATAGGGTTTGGGTTCCCATTCTTTGACCATGTCCAGGCAGTCAGGCATGTCCGGCAACATGTCGATCATCATGACCACTTCGTTGAAATGGTTGAGATAATCGGTCGCCAGTAATGTTTCTTCGTTGATGTTTGTACCCCGGACCTGTTCTTGATAGGCCTCAAATTCGGGGCTCATACCCTCATCCACGCTCGTTCCTCGCTGTTTTCTTTTTCTTTGTTAAAAGATTATTACAACTTCTATTGTTATTGATACAAAAATATAAGGCGTTTTTAAACCCCTTAACCTAAAATACGTATAAAAAATCAAGGAAGGCTTGAGAAACTCGCGAAAATTTTGCATTCTCCGGCACCAATTCGAATTGAACGGATACACACAATGACCAACGATAACAGAGTCTATCTTTATGATAGCACGTTGCGCGATGGCGCACAGACACAAGGCGTGGATTTTTCAGCAGCAGACAAGGCTGCGATTGCCATTGAACTGGATCGTCTGGGCATTGATTATATTGAAGGCGGCTGGCCGGGGGCAAACCCGACAGATGATGCCTTTTTCGCCAATCCACCCAAGATGGAAAAGGCCATCCTGTCTGCCTTTGGCATGACCCGCCGCCCGGGCCGCAGCTCGGATAATGATCCGGGCCTGAACGGGCTGGTGAATACGGGTGTGAAAACCGTGACGCTAGTGGGCAAAAGCTGGGATTTTCAGGTAGATGTCGCTTTAGAGATCGAACGCTCTGAAAATATCGCCATGATCGCTGATTCCATTGCTTATGTGAAAGACAAAGCCGGCGAAGCTATGTTTGATGCGGAACATTTCTTTGATGGCTACAAAGCCAACCCGGAATTTGCGCTGGAATGCTGCAAGGCCGCTTATGAAGCAGGCGCGCGCTGGATCGTTATGTGCGATACCAATGGCGGCACGCTGCCCGATGAAGTCGAAGCCATCGTCACCGAAGTTTCCAAACATATCCCGGGCACGCACCTTGGTATCCACTGTCATGATGATACGGGCAATGCAGTTGCAAACTCTCTGGCGGCGGTACGTGCTGGGGCGCGTCAAATTCAGGGTACGCTCAATGGTCTGGGTGAACGTTGCGGTAATGCCAATTTGATCTCCATCCTGCCGTCCCTGATGCTGAAAATGGGTTATGAGACAGGGGTCAGCGAAGACGGGCTGAAGCGTCTGGTGCATGTTTCGCGCATGTTGGATGAACGTCTGAATCGGGCACCGTCTCGCAATGCAGCTTATGTGGGTGAATCTGCTTTTGCGCACAAAGGTGGCCTGCATGTTTCCGCCATCGAAAAAGATCCGAAATGTTATGAACATGTGAACCCGGAAAGTGTCGGCAACCAACGCACCATCATCATGTCCAATCAGGCGGGGCGATCCAATCTGGTCGCCAAGTTCCGCGAAGTGGGCGTCGAGGTTGATCCGAAAGATGCCAAGGTCAATGCCCTTTTAGATGAGATTAAAGAACTGGAAAGCAACGGCTATTCCTATGATGGGGCGGATGCTTCATTTGAATTGCTGGCACGTCGCAAGCTGGAAAATGTGCCGGAATATTTCCGTCTGGAAAGTTTCCGTGTGATCGATGAACGTTCCTGGGACAAATCCCACGTGCTGAAAAACACCATGTCGGAAACCACAGTCAAACTGTTTATCGGTGGGGAACGTAAAATGGATGTGGCCGAAGGCAATGGTCCGGTCAACGCACTGGATGCGGCCCTTCGTAAAATCCTGATCCCGTTTTACCCGGATGTTGCCAACCTGCATCTGGTGGACTTCAAGGTGCGTATCCTCAATGGGGATAAGGCAACCGAAGCCATCACGCGGGTTATGATCGAAAGTGCGGATGACAAGGGCAATACCTGGACCACAGTCGGCATGTCGTCCAACATCATTGATGCGTCTTACGAAGCCTTGCGTGATAGCTTGATCTACAAACTCTATAAATCAGGTGTTAAGGCCCATGGCGGGAACTGATCGTCGTCGTAAATCAGAAGCGGTGGAATTCTGCCGCGATGATGCCCCGGCCGTCATTTTGGTGGAACCGCAACTGGGCGAAAACATCGGCATGGTGGCGCGTGCCATGCTCAATTGCGGCCTGAAAGATTTGCGTCTGGTCAACCCGCGCGAAGGCTGGGACCGTGACCGGGCTGAACGGGTTAGCTCTGGTGCCGTGATGGTGCTGGATAGTGCGCGTATTTATGACAGTACCAAAGAAGCTGTGGCTGACCTGGAAACGGTCTATGCCACAACAGCCCGTGTGCGCGACATGGTGAAACCGATGGTGACGCCGCGACAAGCTGCGACAGAAGCCGTGGCCCTGGCGGCTGATGATCGCAAGATCGGTATTCTGTTCGGTAAGGAAGCCAAGGGGTTGAACAATGATGATGTTGCGATGTCTGATGCGATTTTGCACCTGCCGCTGAACCCGGCCTTTGCCTCGCTAAACCTCGCCCAGGCTGTCTTGCTGGTAGGCTATGAATGGTTCACCATGAATGACGACACCGAAGGGCGTTACGTTCATAAAAGCAAAAGCAAATCGGCACGACCTGCTACCAAGCAGGAAGTCATCGGTTTTTACGAACATCTGGAAGAAGAACTGGATAAATCCGGTTTTCTGCGTATCGAAGAAAAACGCCCTAATATGGTGCGTAACATCCGCAATATTTTTGCGCGCATTGAACTCACCTGGCAGGAAGTCCAGACCCTGCGCGGAATTGTCGCTTTTCTATCGACGGGGCGCGGTGGTGGCCCTGGCAAGGGGAGGGAGTGAGAGGAAGGGGATTTTTTACCTCTCACTTTTCCATACTCGAAGGTTTTATTTTTGAATAACCCGTTGATGAAAGTAATTGGTTATATTGCTTGATTGTGGCGAAGCATGTGCGGGAAATACCAGATCTCTCTTGCTCCTTACGCTGCAAGCGCTGCTTCAATCTCCTGAATAACATCTGAGACGGCAGAGGCTACGGCATTTTCGCCCATGGCAAGTCCATTTGCCTGCAACAAAGTCACATCTGTAATCCCAATAAAGCCCATTACGGTTTTTAAGTATGGCAGCACAAAATCCATCTGAGGATAACCGTTTTCTGAATAATCGCCACCACGTGTGCCGATCACATATACAGGCTTGTCTTCAATTAGACCAACCGGGCCGTTTTCAGTGTATTTAAATGTTTCTCCTGCACGGGCGAAATGGTCGATATAGGCTTTGAGGCCAGATGGTACACCGAAGTTGTGCATCGGCGCACCGATTACAATCACATCTGCATCCTTGATGGCCTGCACAATCGCGTCAGAGCGATCCACATGGGCCTGTTGTATGGCATTTCGTTGATCCTCAGGTGTGAAGTAAGCACCTAGAATTTCACCATCCGCATGAGGCAGTTCCATCGCAGAAGTATCATGTTCAATCACTTCAACGTTGCCTGACTGGCTGGCCTGGTATTTTTCAACGAAGGAGGCAGTGAGTTTGCGAGAGACAGAATTTTCGCCCATCGGGCTGGAATTGATGACGAGAAGTTTTGACATGTTAGGACCTCTTAAACTGAAGAATGAGTTATCTGAGAAAGAGAATGCCCAGTTTCGCAAAATTTGATAATGGGTGCATTTTGAAAATGATTGTTTCGTATTTTATGCCAATATATCAGAAAACTCCATTTCACCATGAGGGGAAGACATGATAGCTTTACGCCCTATAGGAAATAGGATGGCCCATGAGCGAAACAGATTACACACATTTGAATGAAGGCGACAAACTGCCAAGTGGTGACGTGATCACCCAAATCATTTCGGCAACTGACGCCTTTATTGTTTATATCGATGAAGACGATGAACTGCGTTATGTGGCCGATGGCTTGCCCAAATCGCAAAAGAGAAATGATATTTTCAATACCTATAGCAAATGCCGTTTTGCCATCAATACGCGGTTTAATGGTGCAAAAAACATCCAGCTCAAATACTTTTTAGGGCGCGCCTATTCTGCTGCCCTTGATGACCTTTTGCTCAGTAATGAAGCGCCCAAAGGCATGCAATATATGCAAAATGCTGAAAATTTTATTCAAAGCCAGAAGACAGAAGAAGAGGCCATTACCTACTTCACGTCTATCAGCATCGGGCTGACACTGTTCAGTACCCTTGTTTTTTCAGCCCTTCATTTCAACGTTACTGGTTTGCATCAAGTTGAAAATGTCTTTCTTGCCATCGTCTTTGGAATTGTTGGTGCGATGACTTCCATCATCCACCGCAGCAGAACCATTCAGCCGGAGAAATTCAGTAAGGCCCGTTATCATTGGCTTCAAGCAACTATTTTTCTATCATTTGGGGCAATAAGTGGCCTTCTGTTGTTCCTTGCGGCAAAAGGGAATCTTATCCTGGGGGCTTTTGCCACTGAGCGTGATGCTCTCATGGTGTTCTGTTTTATTGCGGGATTTAGTGAACGTTTCTTTGATAGTTTGGTTGCGAAATTGGAAACAAAAATCTCATCATGATCAGAAGGGATCGGGCCGGTAGTATTTATGGGTCAACCAATGTCATCAGCTTTGATGAGCTAAAAAAAATACCCCGCCTGATCAGATCAAGCGGGGCCAAGTCACGGGTCGTTCGGTTTATTCAGCAGCTTGCTGTGAGATCTTGTGAAGTGACAGGCTGCTGACCAGTTTGTTCAGCTCGTTGGCGGTTTTGGAGATTTGTTCCGCCTCGCCTTTCAGGTCGGTGGCTTGCGTGCGGCTTAGGCCCGCAGCCATTTTTACGTCGGAAATTCCCTCGTTCAAGGCCCCAGTCTGGTTGGCGGCTTGTCCGGCAACCGTAGACGCTTCATGTGTATCGGCCGCCACCCGGTTAATTTCCTGGGCGACATAAGACGTCATATCTGTCATTTCGCCTAATCGTCCGGTGATGCGATCAGCTGCTGTGGATTGCTGGGAAACCGCATTGTTTATGCCATCTGCCGTTTCATTCACATGTTCCACCAGGCCTGCGATTTTCTCCATCACAGAAACGGCTTCGGTGGCCCCGCTTTGCATGGTGGAAACACGGCTTTCAATATCCGCAATGGCTTTAGCGGTTTGATCAGCCAAGTTCTTAACTTCGCCTGCCACAACCGCAAAGCCTTTACCTGCCGCGCCACTGCGTGCTGCCTCAATTGTGGCATTCAGTGCCAGCATGTTGGTCTGGTTGGCAATATCACTGATCATGGAGAGAACCGCACCTGTGGCTTCGGCAGCTTCCCCCAATGCTTTCATTTTATCGCGCCCATCACGCACTTCACCAACCGCATCTTTCAGCAAAGTCTGGGTCTGTCCGGTGGAGGATGAAATCTCATCAATGCTGCTGACAACCGATCTAATTTCGTCGGCGACATTCTGCACGGTGGATGACATCTCATCCGCATTCTGCGCGATGTTTTTCGCCAGTTGTCCGGCTTCGCCCACACCATTTGCCATCTGATCCATATTGCCGGAAACAGATTGGGTCGTGCTTTCCAGCTCATGGGCGCGGGCCTGTGTTTGTTCGGCCTGCGCACTTAATCCTGTGGACATGCTGGAAAGATTGCGCGACGCATTGACCAAAACGGATGTCGTCTTTTCCATACCTGAGACAAGGGAGGCATTGCGTTTCATCAGGCGTTGAAAGTAAAAGGCGATTTCATCTGCTTCATCTGCGGCAACAAAATTCGCGTGTGGTTCATCTTCTGCCACACCGCCAAAGACATGTTCCATTTCACGCAGCACGTGAGATGCGCCCATTGTGGCTGCATGTTCGGCAAAGTTCAGGCCATTGAGTTCGTCCTGTTCAGACACCCGCATGCCGCCATCAAACATCTTATCAACGATTTTCAGGATCATGTAGGGCAGGATAAAGGCCCAGACAAAAGCAGCGCCCACACCAACGGCCTGTACCAGAAACTGGGTCCACATGCCGTTGCCGCCGAAGGTTTCAACTGGGGCTACAAACGCCAAAGCCAGCGTGCCAAACGCACCTGCGACACCGTGCACGGATACCGCACCGACAACGTCATCGGCCTTCAAAACTTTTTCAAGGAAGTCAGCCGCGATCACAACACAAACAGCCGCACCACCACCGATGAAGATTGCCCCCCACAGGCTTACCACATCACAACCGGCTGTGATCCCGACCAGACCACCAAGCACACCGTTGATGGAACGGTCCGGACGATAGTGTCCGTCTACATAGCGACCACAGACCAGACCGACAAGGCCCCCAATGGCACCCGCCACAACTGTGTTGGCGATGATATGAGCAAAGGCAGGTGTACCAGCGGTGGTTGATCCACCGTTAAAACCAATCCAACCGATCCACAGAATGATACAGCCGAATGTCGCCAGAACCGGGCTATGGCCGTTAATTTCTACAGGCTTACCGTTTTGATCATAACGACCCAGGCGCGGACCAATTACCAGAACAGCCGCCAGGGCAACCCAGCCCCCGACGCTATGCACAACGGTAGAGCCTGCAAAATCAATAAAACCAAGAGAGGTCAGGAAGGTTTCATTGTCCGTATTCAGCAAGTTCCCCCAGGCCCAGTGACCAAAGACAGGGTAAATCAGCAAAGCGATCAGCAGTGTTACCGCAAGGTAGCCGCCGAACTTCATCCGTTCCGCCACGGCCCCTGAAACAATGGTTGCTGCCGTTCCGCAGAAAACCACCTGGAAAATGAAGAAGGTAAAGGTCCAGTCTTCCACCTGATCAAAAGCCAGCAGATCAAGATCAAGCCCGATCAAACCGCCTGCAGATGTACCAAACATCATCATGAACCCCACCGCACCAAAGCAAACGGTTGCCAGGATAAAGTCAGCAATATTCTTTTGTGCCACGTTGATGGAGTTTTTGGAGCGCACAAGGCCTGCTTCTAAAAGCAAAAAACCCCCTTGCATAAAAAACACAAGGCAGGCGGCCATCATGGTCCAGATATGATCGATATTGACCTGTTTTTGGGTCAGTTCATTTTCAAGAAAGGTTAAACGCTCTTCCAGCATTTTCGCATCCATGGCCAGTGCCTCGGTGCCTGCGACGATCAGGCTAATTGCGAAAATGAAGATAAACAGGATCGCCATTGATCCCCGCTGCATACCATCATTGGTACTCTCCATTTTTTGTTTTTTGCCGATCTTTTTGATCAGCATCTGTTTTGGAGAATTGCAAGGTGAATGCCAAACAATTGACACGAGCCTCAAGAATATGAAATTATTAGCTTTTTTAAAAAATACGTAGATATACATAGTGCTCATGATTTAGTCATGCTTATTTTCTAGGCATAAAAAAAGAGCGTCTGTACAAGTTTTGTGCAGTGCAATATAGAACTTAAGTACTTGTTTTATAAAATGAATAATGATTCAGGGTTATATCCATTTGGATAGATAGTGTGGCTTAGCCTTGTATAAAAAAGTGGCTAACGGTCTTCTTTGTTTGGGTGCCATCTTTCGCTTGTGGCTTGCTGACCTTTTATCCGTTCAACTCTTCTACCATCATTTCCAGTTCCAGCCAGCGTTCTTCGCTTGTTTCCAGTTCAGTCTGAACTTCTGATAAGCGATCACTGATTTTCTGGAATTTATCTGGATTTTTGGTGAACAGGTTCGGGTCTGCCATTTCCTGTTCCAGCTTTTCTTTTTCAGTCGTCAGGTCTTCCATTTTCTGCGGCAGCATGTCCAGTTCGCGTTGGTCTTTATAGCTGAGTTTGCCTTTGGGCTTTTTCGCCTGTGGCTTCGGTTTTTCAACCACCTTTGCTTTAACAATCTTGGCTTCCTCAGCTACCTTGCGCTGGCTCAGGTAATCTTCATAGCCTCCCGGATATTCCTGCACATCGCCCATGCCTTCAACGGCAATGGTGGAGGTTACAACCCGGTCCAGAAAATCACGGTCGTGGCTGACCAGCAGCAAGGTGCCGTCATATTCAGACAAGACTTCCTGCAGCAAATCCAGTGTTTCCATATCCAGATCGTTTGTCGGTTCGTCAAGCACCAGGAAATTGGTCGGACTGGCCAGCAGCTTTGCCA
Source organism: Terasakiella sediminum (assembly GCF_033100395.1). NCBI lineage: Bacteria > Pseudomonadati > Pseudomonadota > Alphaproteobacteria > Rhodospirillales > Terasakiellaceae > Terasakiella > Terasakiella sediminum. Next base: position 75,715 of record NZ_JAWLVJ010000018.1, read on the forward strand.
GCATCAATCGGTTTTTCTCTCCACCTGAAAGCGCATGAATGGGCTGGCGGGCCTGGCGTTCCTCAAACAAAAAGTCACGCATGTAGGTGACCACATGTTTTGGTGTGCCATGGACCATAATTTCGTCCCCGCCCGTATCGGCCAGATAGTCCCAGCAGGTCACATCCTGTGGCAGGTTGTCGCGTTTCTGGTCGAAATAGGCCGCTGTCAGATTTGTGCCGATGCGGATCTCGCCGCTGTCCGGTTCAATCTGTCCGGTGAGCATTTTCAACAGGCTGGTTTTGCCCGCACCGTTCGGCCCGATCAGACCGATCTTGTCGCCGCGCATGACGCGTGTGGAAAAGCCTTTGGTGATGACTTTTTCGCCGAACGCTTTGTGTAGATCAAGCGCTTCGATCACCAGCTTACCGGAATTCTCCCCGCTTTCAATCTGCAGGTTGGCCGTGCCCTGTACCTTGACGCGGCCCGCCTTTTGTTGGCGCAGGTCAGCCAATTTTCGAACGCGGCGCATGTTGCGTTTACGACGTGCCGTCACGCCTTTCAGCATGTAACGTTCTTCTTCCTTGATTTGGATATTGATGCGGGTGAGTTCCTTTTCCTCTTCCGCCATCACATGTTCAACCCATTCATCGAAGAATTCATAGCCCTGATCGGTGCGACGCACTTTTGATCGATCCAGCCACATCAATTGACGTGACAGTTTGCGCAGGAAGGTCCGGTCGTGACTGATCATCATCATGGCACCACGGAAAGATTGCAGCTCTTCCTCCAGCCATTGGATGGTGGGCAGGTCCAGGTGGTTGGTGGGTTCATCCAGCAACAGGATATCCGGTTCAGACACAATCGCGCGCGCAATGGCTGCGCGGCGTCCTTCCCCACCCGATAGCGTTCCCGTATCACGCTCCCCATCAAGTTTCATGGCATCCAGACACATGGCGACGCGATGATGTTCATCTTCATGACGAAGGCCCGCATGGACATAATCATGCACCGTCTGACCTTTGGGCAGAACCGGGTCCTGGGGTAGATAAGAAACCGTGATGCCGAGCTGAAGAAACACTTCGCCGTCATCCACATCTACAAGACCAGCCATGACTTTCATCAGGGTCGATTTCCCCGACCCGTTACGCCCGACCAGACAGATGCGGTCATTGGGCTGAATATGACATTCCACCCCTTCAAAAACGGGACGCCCGCCAAAGGTAACATGCACATCACGAAGGGTCAGAAGAGGAGGGGCCATGGGATCAGTCTTGTCTCAAATTACAGCAGTGCCCATGTCTTACTAGATTCCCGGCGTCGCGGGAATGACGAAATTGAATATTTTTTGAATCCTTGTTCCGGGCGTCATTCCTGCGAAGGCAGGTTTTTTTTCGTTAAACAGAAATTTTCATCCCGTCGAAGGCGACCTGGTGGGTGATTTTGTTTTGGAGCTCAAATGCCGTGGGGCCGAGGTGGGTGAGGACGGTGTGTTTGGCGTTTAATTCTTCGCGTTTTTCTTTGATGGTGTCGAAGTCCAGGTGGAATTCGCATTTTTTGTCGTAATGAAAGGATTCGCAGATAAAGAGGTCGGCGTTTTTGGCCGCAGGCAGCAGTTCTTCTGTCCAGCCTGTATCGCCGCTGTAGGTAATCACCTTGTCATCCACATCAAAGCGCAGGATGAAGTCATTGCCGTCCTGCAAATGCTTGGCGCTATAGGGATGAACGCCGACGCCGTTTAGAACCTGGCGGCGCCCCTTTGTCAATTCGACAAACAGGACTTCGAAATCCACGCCTTTATCCCAGCAGCCCGGGTAAAGCACGTTCATGGTATCAATGATGCGCTTTTTGACCCCTTTGGGTCCGGCGATCACCAGGGGTTTTGTGCGGGCCGCAAGGTAGCGTGCATCCATTAAGAAGAAAATGACCCCTGCAAAATGGTCGCCGTGGAGGTGGGTGAGGAAGATGGTATCAATAGAGTTGGGGGCCACATTGAATTTTTTCATTGCCACCATGGAGCTGGCCCCGCAGTCGATCAGGAAGGAATTTTTTGATCCTTTGACATGAAAGCAGGTGTTGAAGCGGCCGCCCGTACCAAAGGCATCCCCGCATCCAAGAAATTGAACATCTACCAAACTCATTAAGTTTCTTTCCTCATGTAATGGTTTCTAAATCGAGCATGGCTCAACCTAGAAGTCAAATGTTTCTACGCGGTAATGCCGACTTGTTCTTTTTTATTTCACCCCCTAAAATCGGTTTCAAATGAAATGATACCGGGATGTGAAAAGACAATGGGTAACCCATACGGCATTATCGATGCAGATTTCCTTGCTACGTTAAAAGTGCTGACGGCGGAGGATCGGGTTTCGACCTCGCAAGCACTTCGAGAGCAACATGGAACAGATGAGTCTTACCACAAAGCCAAGGCCCCGGATGTGGTGGTGTTCACACTTTCCACAGAAGAAGTTTCTAATATTGTTAAATTATGTGCGGAACATAACGTTCCGGTGATCCCCTATGGGACAGGGACCTCTCTGGAAGGGCATATCGCGGCCCTTCATGGCGGGGTCTGTATCGACCTTTCGCAGATGACGGAGATTATTGAGGTCCGCCCGCAGGATCTGGATGTGACCGTACAAGCAGGCGTCACACGCAAGACCCTGAATGAATATCTGCGCGATACCGGCTTGTTCTTCCCCATTGATCCGGGCGCGGACGCATCCCTTGGCGGGATGACGGCGACGCGCGCATCGGGCACGAATGCAGTTCGCTATGGCACCATGCGTGAAAATGTCCTGTCCCTGACCGTGGTGACCCCGACAGGCGAGATCGTGAAGACCGCCTCACGTGCAAAAAAATCTGCTGCCGGGTACGATCTGACCCATCTCTATATCGGGGCGGAAGGCACGTTGGGGATTATTACTGAGGTCACCTTGCGCTTGTATGGCATTCCGGAAAGTGTGACAGCCGCCATCTGTCCGTTTACCAGTCTGGAAGAAGCGGTCAATATGGTGATTACCACCATTCAGTGCGGGATCCCCATTGCACGGATTGAACTGTTGGACGAAAATCAGATGGATGCGGTGAATCAATATTCCAAACTGAATTATCAAGTCTCTCCAACCCTGTTCTTTGAATTTCATGGCTCCCCTGCCGGTGTGGCTGAACAGGTGGAGATGGTGAAAGATATCGCCGAAGATTTTGGGGGGACCCATTTTCAATGGGCAGAAAAGCAGGAAGACCGCGACCGTCTGTGGGCGGCACGTCACAATGCCTATTATGCCGCGCTTGCCATGCGCCCAGGTTGCAAGGGTGTATCATCTGATGCCTGCGTTCCGATCTCAAGGCTGGCCGAAGCCATTGTGGAAACCAAGGCTGATATGGAGGAAAGTGATTTGTATGGCACTATCGTGGGTCATGTGGGTGATGGAAATTTCCACGCCCTGTTCGTCTTTAACCCGGACAATGAGGAAGAACTGAAGGAAGCAAAACGCTTAAACGCCCGCATTGTGGAACGTGCCATTGCCTTTGAAGGCACCTGCACCGGGGAACACGGCATTGGTCACGGCAAGATGAAATATCTGGAAGATGAATTTGGCGAAGCCGGGCTGGATATCATGCGCACGTTAAAACGCGCGATGGATCCGCAGAATATTATGAACCCCGGGAAAATTGTAGCTCTATAGTTTCTTCGCCGTTGACTGTCTCACTTGCGAACTTGACCAGCATCTGCACGATCTCGTTGCTTTGACGCAGCATGGCTTCGTTGGCATAAGAAATGATTCGGAAATCCATGCTGTGGGCATCACGTCCATTGGCGGCCGATAGCATGGTTGCACGGGCGGCCTGCCAGTTGGATTTGGTCTCAACCAGTTTTTTGTGGATTTCTTCGCTGGGCGCAGGCGGGATATTTTGCGCCGGGTTGCCATCACGCAGATCATCCAGGGCCTGATCAAACATGCGGATGCTGGTTTTCAGGTTCTTTTGATTTTCTTTAACGTTCAGACCATAAGACAGCAGGCAAAATTCCTTGGCAGCTTTTTGTGTCAGCATGCGTTGACGTCCGGCAATATTGATGGCGCGCACCAGGCCTGCGTTCAGCGTTTCGTCCTTGCTGTAGACATTTTCCATAAACTGCACGGCCATATTGGCCTGGCGCAGGACGGGCAGGTTAAATTCTGCGATCAGGTCCATATCCACACCGGGAAAGGTCGGCATATCCAACAGGGATTTTGCGCCGAATTCCAGGAGATGCCAGTTCTTGTCAATCTTTTGTAGTTCACGCAGGATCGATACATTATCTTCTTTGGGCAGTCCCATGGATGGATCACCAAACTGCAGGGCGTAATGGCTTTTTTCAAACAGGTCAACGGCCTTTTTCAGGGCATCAATTTGCATATCCACATCACTATAGGTGCTGATATAGCATGCGGCCTTGGCGATACGTTGAGAAAGCATGCGCTGTCGCCCTGCAATATCAATCTTTAGGGCCTGCACACTGTCATCAGCTGCTAAATCATGATCACTGGTGAAGCTGAGAAAGAAAACAAGGAAGACAAGGAGAAGGAAACGCATGGGTGAAACTCTTTGAAAAAGGCGACAGGTGAATGAGTGCAATTTTAAGAATGTACGGTGTTAATAAGTCATATAAACGACCACCACATCTTTGGTTCCGTCAAAGTTAAACCAGACATCTTCAAATTCCGGCATGCCAAAGGTCAGGCGCGGGTCATTGGTATAGCCCACGCCTTCTTCGCCCATGCCGAACTGGTTGGTGTTAAATTCATTATCCTGATTGTCATCATGGTGCACAATGATGGCATAGCGCCCCTTTTTAAGCCCGGTGATATGATGGACCATATCGCCTTCCCGTGGCTTCAGTTCCATATAAAGCAGGGCTTCTTCTTCCAGGGGGTAGCTTTGTTCGTTATGGATGAAAAATCTGAGCTTGCCGCCATAGTCACTGACATCCCCGATGATGACTTTTAAATCAGAAGCCGCCATCGACGGGCTGAAAAAGGACAGCCCCAAAAAAAGGGTGAGGAAGGCAAGACGCAGCATGAACCATAATCCAATAAAAGACGGTCAGTTTTTTCTTTTAATTATAATCTGTATCTATTTGGATTGAAAGGCTATTCACAGCTTTTACGGGTTAGTCCCTAGGGGGAAGCACAAGTCTGGCGATCCATAAAAACAGCAAGGCCATCAGGATTGGCCAGGCAATGGTTTCAAAAGTGAAAATGGTGATCAAGGTAATCACCCGATCCGGTACGTTGTTGAGCATCCCGACAAGTTTATCTGAATTGGCCAGTCCTTTGACCGTTTCCCAATCCGGCAGCAAAAGAGTATCGTGGGTATCCTGTGGTGTAGGGGAAAAGACAGAGGTGTCTTTCGACCCGGTTGTCAGGGACGGTAAAGGCTGGGTGTTTTTAGGTTTTACCCCGACGGCTTCATTGGTCTTTTCGCGCACCGTTTCCACATGATGGATCGCCTGATCATAATCCGGTTTTAGATAAGTATTGGAAATGACCTGTCCGCCAAGGGCGATGGTAGGGATCAGCAGACGGGTGGCAATTACACTGACGATCAGAACCGTACCCAACCGATTTAGCCGTGCTTGATAAGATTTGGTAAAAGGCGCGATGAGGAGAGGCAGGAGCGCAAGCGGCAGAAGATAGGTCCAGCTTATATCACCCAACACGGCGATCAGGATTTCCTGCACCCCGACGCTTGCGAGCGCAATGAGCATGAGATCAGAAAACTGTTCGATCATGTCATTGATGGGCTCTAAAATTTGTCCCGGCTGGATGCTGACCACACCCACCCCTGCATCCACCGATTCCAAAAGGGATATGGTGGCGTTTAGGGTGCGTGCTGCAGCATAAGAATAAGCCGCGCGTTCACGGATATCGGCCAGATAATCACTGGCTTCCTGTTCAAAAGCGGGTAGGGGAGTGAGGTGATAGAGCTTGTCAAACAGGCCCGTCAGGCAAAGGGCGATGAGAGCACTGATGAGGAGGGATTGTCGAAGCTGGCTTGGCATAAAAACACCCTTGTCATCCCGGCCCTTGTGCCGGGACAATCCGTTAAAACAAATATACTTTGTCCAAGGATTGTCCCGCAACAAGTGCGGGATGACAATGGTTATTTTAGATCAAGGCCTTAGGCAAAAGCTTCGTCCCAGGTGCCTTGGGTGGCGGCTTTGGAATATTCTGTTGCGCGGTTTTCAAAGAAGTTGGCATGTTCAACCGCGTTCAGCATCGCATCCAGCCACGGCAGTGGATTGCGATCGATATTATGTTGGGCTTCCAGCCCCAGTTGTTCCAGACGGCGATCGCCGATGTAGCGGATATATTGTTTGACTTCATCCGCTGTCAGACCTTCAACTGCACCCATTTCGAAACAAAGATCAATGAAGGCATCTTCATGTTCGATAATGGTGGCACAGGCCTCATAAAGGCGCTTGTGCAGTTCTTCGATGTCGATGTCCGGGTTTTCTTCCAGGAAGGTTTTATAGAGCTTGATGATGGAATTGCAGTGAAGCGTTTCATCACGCACTGACCAGGTCACGATCTGGCCCATGCCTTTCATTTTATTCAGGCGCGGGAAGTTTAGCAAAATGGCGAAGCTGGCAAACAATTGCAGCCCTTCGGTAAAACCGCCAAATACAGCCAGCGTGGTTGCGATATCAATTTTGCTGTCGATGCCGAATTGCTGCATATAGTCGTATTTGTCCTTCATTTCCTTATATTTAAGGAAGGCGGCATATTCTGCTTCGGGGATACCAATGGTATCGAGCAAGTGCGAATAAGCCGCGATATGGATGGTTTCCATATTTGAAAATGCCGCCAGCATCATCTGCACTTCGGTTGGCTGGAACACGCGTGTGTAATGACGCATGTAGCAGTTGTTCACTTCGATGTCACTTTGGGTAAAGAAGCGGAAAATCTGGGTTAGCAGGTGACGCTCTGCCTCTGTCAGGTTTTTGTGCCAGTCTTTGACGTCATCGGCCAGTGGCACTTCTTCAGGCAGCCAGTGCACCTGTTGCTGGGTTAGCCAGGCTTCGTAGCACCAGGGGTAGCGAAACGGTTTATAGACGGGGTTTGCGTCCAGAAGTGACATTGGTATTTTCTTTCTTTTAAGTCGTCACCCCTGCGAAGGCAGGGGTCTTTTTCTGTTTAAATGAGATTCCTGCCTTCGCAGGAATGACGATTTCTATCTTACTGACAGGCCAGACATTCTTCGTATTTGTCGGCGTCATTATCGGCCAGTGGCAGGCGCGGATTATCCGGCGTTTCCACTTTTTCCAAAAGCGCTTTCAGGCTGTCCGGCATATGGTCTTTGGTGGCGACCACTTCGGCGCGTTGAATGGATTTGGAACGGCAGTAATAAAGGCTCTTGAGCCCACGTTTCCAGGCCTGATAATGCAGCTGGTGCAGGTCACGTTTGTGAATGTCAGCGGGCAGGAACAGGTTGACCGATTGCGCCTGATCGATAAATGGTGCGCGATCTGCGGCCAGATCAACCACCCAGATTTGATCCAGTTCAAACGATGTCTTGAAGACATCTTTCTGATCGTCTGTCAGGAAATCCAGATGTTGAACAGAGCCTTCATTCACCGTGATGGATGTCCAGGTGTCTTCGTCATTGCGGCCATGTTCTTCCAGCACTTTTTCAAGATACGGGTTACGCACGTTGAAAGAACCGGAAAGGGTTTTGTGCATATAGCTGTTGGCGGCAATAGGTTCGATCCCCGGGCTTGAACCGCCACAGATGATGGAGATTGATGCCGTCGGTGCAATCGCTGTTTTGCAGGAGAAACGGGCTTTGATGCCATATTCTTCCGCATCCGGGCAGGACCCGCGTTCATCGGCCAGAACTTCAGACGCTTCATCCGCCTTTTTCTGGATATGGGCAAAGATGTTGCGGTTCCAGGCTTTGGCGAGTGCAGATTCAAACGGCACACCGTTTTTCTGCAGCAGGGAATGGAAGCCCATGGCGCCCAGACCGACACTGCGTTCACGCATGGCAGAATATTTGGCGCGGGCCATTTCGTCCGGGGCTTTTTCGATAAAGTCATCCAGCACATTATCCAGGAAGCGCAGGATATCTTCGATAAAGCGTGGATTGTCTTTCCAGGATTCATAATTGGCAAGGTTGACAGAAGACAGGCAGCAAACGGCAGTGCGTTCTTTACCATGGTGATCCGTCCCTGTTGGCAGGGTGATCTCCGCACACAGGTTCGATGTCTTGACCGTCAGACCTGCCAGCTTGTGATGTTCCGGCAAAGATGTGTTCACATGGTCAGAATAGATGATGTACGGCTCACCCGTTTCGATACGTGCTGTCAGGATACGGATCCACATGTCACGGGCACTGACGGTGCGCATAACCGTGCCGTCATGAGGGGACAGCAGTTTCCATTCTTCATCATCTTCAACCGCGCGCATGAATTTGTCAGATAGCAGAACCCCATGGTGCAGGTTTGGTGTCTTGCGGTTTGGGTCACCCCCTGTCGGGCGGCGCAGTTCGATAAATTCTTCCAGTTCCGGATGGTGATCCGGCAGGTAAACAGCGGCTGAGCCACGGCGCAGGGAGCCCTGGGAAATCGCCAAAGTCATGCTGTCCATGACACGCACAAACGGGATTACGCCGGAGGTTTTACCGACACGGCCCACAGGTTCGCCGATGGAACGCAGGTTGCCCCAGTAAGACCCGATACCGCCGCCTTTGGCTGCCAGCCAGACATTTTCCGTCCACAGACCGACAATGCCATCCAGGCTGTCGTTGGCTTCGTTCAAAAAGCAGGAAATGGGTAAGCCGCGTGTGGTGCCGCCATTGGAAAGCACAGGTGTGGAAGGCATGAACCACAGGCGGCTCATGTAATCATAGATGCGTTGGGCATGGGCGTCATTATCCCCATAAGCCGAGGCCACACGACCAAACAGGTCCTGATAGCTTTCTTCCGGCATGAGATAACGATCTGCCAAAACAGATTTGCCGAAGTCGGTCAGATGACTGTCGCGTGCATGATCCACATGGACCTGACAGCCCCCTTGTACCTGAACAACATCAAGCATACTAGATTCCACTTTATTACGCCTCCGATTAGCGGTTTATCATTTTGCAAAATAAGACACACCGATGGACGAAAGTGCCTGTCATCCATTTCGTTTCTTATTTCGCTATTTCAAGAGTGGGACAGTCCGAAAGCTGGCCCTTATTTATGGTGTAAAGTGTCCGATTTGGTGTCTGGATTCGCGCATCGACCGCCTACCCCATATTTAGAGAAGACGGTCGTCAGAACAAACGAGATTCGATTTCGTCTGTGGGCAGAAAAACTGATAAAATCGGCGGAATTTATAGCGTTTCCTGCTGCTTGCGAGCCCATAAATGAACGTGCCTTACCCCTAGATATTGTGGGTAGGAGGGGCTGCTGTCAACAAATTATAGTGGGTTATTGCATTTTTTTGACGGCTAAAAGATTCCGCATCTGAAACGGTGTGCAGTTTCGTTGAACTTTTCAAATTCTACTGTCAGGACAAGAATAAAATGGCACGATCAATGCCGTCAGAAACGCATTCCAAAATCTCTTCACCCAGAAATACGCCTTCTTCTTCCTGTTGTGCTTTAAAGTTGTTGATGTCGTTAAAGATATTTAGCACTTCTTTCAAGACATTCTGTGTTGGACCATCCATTTTTTCCGCCTGACGCTTGATCAGATTTTCAGATGCCTGAATCCGCTTGCCAACCTTGGAGGCATGGATGGTTTCATGGACATGGAAGTAATCGACCAAGGCCTGTTTGACCGTATCCTTATCTTCACCATCTTTCAGGGTGGCGATGATGCGTTTGGCATGTTCCATCGGGCGACGGCGTAACTCGTCCATGGTCAGCGGCAGGCGGTCAACCACAAAGTTCTGCGACATACAGGCGGCCTGCAGCATATTAATGTCAAAGGCGTTTTTGCGCTGGAACAGGACCAGGATGACGAGGTCGAAAAAGATATTGTCGTAAAATTTATAAAGACGCGACAGGTTGGTGATGACCGGACCCACATCGGGTTCTTCCTGTTGGTTTACGATCTGGGCAATACATTCATATTCTGTATCAAATTGTTTTTCGTTCAACTGGATAGCATAGGAAATCATGCTGTAGCTGAAATGCTGCGACAGGCTGAAGACGCCTTTGTTTTCCAAAGCCTGCCATTCCTTATGGACTCGGATTGGTGTTCTGTCCGGAACATTGGCCACTTTGGTTTTGGTGGTTTTCTTTTTGTCTTTCTTGCCACCAAAAGAGAAAACTTTTTTCAGGCTGGAACCGATCCCGCCACTTGCTTCTTCTTCTTTTTTCTTGGGTCCCAGGACTTTAATTTCTTGGGGTAAGCCAGCACCTGCAATGCCAGCACGCGCGACTTCGCCCGACCAGTCATCAAAGGCAAGCGCCAGGATGCCATCGATGTCGCGGTGATAGGTTTCTGCATAAAGTGTACGTACCTCTTCATCGCTGTCATCTTTGTCCGTATGGATATAAATCCGGCGCGACAGAAGATCGCGTTTTTCTTCGATCAATTCTTTAAAGGCGGGTTCCAGAATTTTCGGGAAATCGGGACTGATCAGGAAGAAGGGGGGGACGCCATCTTCGTGAATGCCGCTGACCAGAACAGGTTCGCCCCGGTCCGCCTTGAAATGATCACCGCGCAGGAACGCCAGGCGTTTGCTTAAACGTTCAAAAGCATATTCAACAAGAATTTTTTCTTCGCGTGGATAAGGGAAGGCTTTTGGATCAAAAGGTTCTTCTTCTTCCGGTTCTTCTTCCTTGGCTGCCGCAGGGGCTGGATCAGGTTTAGGTGCGGCTTCTGATTCAATTTCTGCTTGGGCTGGTTCTTCTGCAACGGGGGCAGGTTCCGGCTCGGGCGCGGGTTCTGGTTTTTTGGCCTTTTCGGTGATGCGCGCCAGTGTGTTGGAAAGTGCCATCTGCACTTCGTTGGCGCGTTTCTTTGCGAAGCTTGTGAATTCTTCATCCTTGAAGGCCAGGCACTGTTCCAGGAAAGTCAGGGAGGTCTGCACTTTTAACAGCAGGTCACCGGGCAGTTCCCCTTTCTCGTGGTTGGTCAGTTCAGAGACAACAACATTCACTGCACTGTCGATTGTGCTGATCAGGGTATTTTTATCGGTCCCGGGCGGCAGGCTTGCCAGGCGTGCAAAAGCGGTGCTGTCTTCTGACGGTGCGCCGATCATATCATCGTTTGGCGGTGTCGTTTGCATCAAGAGTCCTAGCCAACTATTCCTGTCTGATCTCGGGTCTTTCGGTGAAAGAATTGGATATTGTTTTTGTCCAGGCTACGTTGGCCTGAAAGTTGGGGTAAATTATGAGGGGTTGAACCTAGGATATCAAGGGTTACCTGATGAAAAGTGAAGTAAAATCAATGATTCAATCTTAATTGATCTGATATTTTGATGTAATATGACGCCAGAGGTGTTAGGTAATGAGGGGTGAGCCTTGGCTGGCGGGTCAGGGCGCGATCTTGTTTTCTTGTAAATTGACATTCGATCAGGTGATAAAAACGTGAAGAAAATCCTTATCGGCTTTACTGTCTTTGTGGCAGTTCTTATTGCTGCAGTGCTTGTTGTGCCGGGCTTTATTGATTGGTCCGGTTATCGCGCAGAAATTGCACAGAAGGTCAAGGAACTGACTGGCCGTGATCTGGTTGTTGGTGGCGATATCGTCTTTCGTCTGGTGCCCAGCCCAACGTTAAGCGTTGGCGATATTCGTTTTGCCAACGCTGATGGCGCCAGCCAGGATGATATGGTAGCGATTCGCCAGCTGGATGTTCAGGTCGCGCTGATGCCGCTGATCGCCGGAACGGTGCATGTCAATTCCATCCGCATGATCGAACCTGTTATCCGCCTTGAAATGTTGCCAAACGGACAGGGCAACTGGGTGTTGGGCGAACAGGCAGTGGCTGATCCTGTACCTGACACGCCTGCACAAAGTACAGAACCTGAATTTAAAGTGGATGACACACCACAGGATACTGCGCTTCCGATTCAGATTGATGATTTCATCATTGAAAAAGGTCATCTGGTTTATATAGATGCAGCCAGTGGCGTGCGCGAAGAAATTACCGATCTCAACAGCCGCTTTGCCATCGCGGCGTTAAATGGCCCGTTCGAAGCCGTCGGTACCATGAAACTGCGCGGCATTCCGGTTGGATTTGAAACAACAGTTGGTCAGATTGTTCATGGCAGGACAGCAAGCTTTGCCACACAAATCAATTTTGCCCATGGGGAAACCTCAGCCCGGGTCAATGGTACCCTTGTTCATGTCTCTGAAGGACCGAAGGTTAAGACCCGCCTGGATGTTAAAGGCAAAAGTCTGGCAGGTCTGCTAAGTGCATTTTCTGAAAGCGAGACCTTGCCCGGTGGGCTTGATCGCTCTTTTGCCGTAAGCGGGGATGTGTCCCTGACCCAACAGGGTGTCGTGTTTGAAAATGATGGTCTGGATATCAGCCTTGGCGATGACCGTGGTCGCATTGCGCTGGATGTATCTATGGCAGAAAAGAAAGTGATCAAGGCAGCCGCTAATTTCAGCAAGATCGACGGGGATCGCTGGATGACGGCTGAACCCTACAAAGTTGTTGAACCCGAACCCCTGGCGCTGGTGATTGAACCAAGCGAGGCCAAGTTAAAGCCATCAGGTCGCAGTGTATCTGCTGCCTTAAGCCCACTGCCATCGGATACCAACAAGCCAGAAGCGGCAAATGACAACACGGTACAGCCGACCATTCCCAAAGATATCGACGCCACCGTTTCATTGAATGTGGATGCCATTGTGGTGAAGGGGCAACCCATCCGTCAATTGCAATCCAGCCTGTCTGTTGTCGAAGGTGAAGTCGCCCTTGAACGACTGTCTGCGATCCTTCCCGGTGCAGGCGAAGTTGCGGTTGTTGGTGTGGCGGGGGAACGTAATGGGTCGATCCAGTTTGATGGATCCATGGATGTGAATTTTGCCCACCTGCGCGGTGTGTTTCGCTGGTTAGGGATTGATGTGGGCCCGGTGCCGACGGATCGTTTGCAGCAGATGATGATGCAGACACAAATCAGCGCGACACCCGAAGCGATCAGTCTGGTTGATCTGACCGCCACGATGGATGGGTCTACCTTAAATGGGGCTGCGACCATCGCACTTCGCAGCCGACCTTCTTTTGGGGCGAACCTGTCGCTGGATCGGTTTAATGCTGACGCCTATCTGGTTAAGGGATCAACAACAAGGCCCGCTGCTGATCAGCAGTCTTCAACGGGTGAAACGGAAGCCGCGACTGCGAAGAAAGCACCTGCGGCCAACCCAGTTGACCCGTTGGATGCGCTGGCGGTTCTGGATGCGTTTGATGCGAACCTTGATCTTTCCGTTGGGCAACTGACTTATCAAAAACGCAATATCCGCAATGCCAACGTTAATGCCCTGATCTATAATGGTGATCTGGATATCAAACAGGCAAGTGTTGCTGATTTTGCAGGATTAAAACTGGGGCTGAGCGGGAAAATTGCGCGCACCGACAAGGGCGTGCTGGCCGAAAACCTCTCCTTCAACGCCAATGGTGAGAACCTGACAGGGGCAGCTAAAATTGCCGGACTGGGCAATCTGCTGAATTGGCAAAAACTGGGGCCTGTTTCTGTTTCAGCCACCTTAAATGAAAATATTCTTGCGCCTGAAATTGATGTTAGTCTGGATGCGTTAGATGCAAGCGTGATTGTCGCCGGACGTGCGGATCTGTTTCCGCTACCAAAACTGGATGCAACAATCAGTGCGCAGATTGCCAACCTGCAGCGTGTGACGCGGGGTCTTGGGCTTTCTTATAAGCCACAGGGTAATCCAGGTGCGATTGAGGTTAATGCCGATATCGCCTACAGCGTCAATAGTGTCAGCCTGAAAAATGTCACCGGGCAAGTGGGCAAGATGCCTTTGTCCGGCAGTGCCCTTTATAGGATGGGTAAACGCCCCTATGGGGAGCTGAATATCGAAACGGGCCATGTCCGTCTAGATCCCTTTATGCCAGCCGGATCAAAATCAACTGCCGCGACATCTTCGAAGAAAACTTCGGCCAAGACAAGTCGCAGTCCTGCCAAGTCATCCTCGCAAACGCCAAGATGGTCGCGCACACCCATTGATGTGTCTGTCTTAAAAGAAATGGACGGCAAAGTGCGTATGAGTCACAAGGCGGTTTCGTACGACAAGATCATCGCGGAAAATGTGAAACTGGCGGCAGATCTGAAAGATGGCGTTCTGCAATTGTCAGATGCCGCCGGGACCTTGTTTGGCGGGGCGATCTCGGCCAATTCAAATTGGTTATTAGGCGATACGCTTGATCTGAAAACAGATTTAAAAGTATCCGGCATGCAGTTAAAAACGCTGTTGCAGCAAACCGGAAATTCGGCGCTTGCCGATGGTGGTATTAACCTGAATGCTGCGCTTGCCAGTAAAGGGGTGAGTGAATTTGATTTGGTCTCCAACCTCAACGGGACCGCCGGAATGGATTTGACCAAAGTGTCTGTGGGGTCGAAAAAGGGGCAGGATGGGTCCCTCCTGGATCTGTTGAAGTTCCTGGCTTTCTTGTCGGGCAGTGATCCGTCCAAAAGTCTGGCTGATGTGGTGTTTGCCTCTACCATCACCAATGGGGTGGCAAATCTGGATCAGGCGAAATTAACCTCCAATATTGCCAGTGGCAATGCCAGCGGGACGGTTGATCTGCCCCGATGGAATATGGATGTGGCAGGGGTGATGAGTGTCAAACAAAACGCACTGATTGGCCTGCTTGCCCAAAAAGCCAAGATGAAATCGGAATATCCTTTCACCCTGAAAGGCCCGATTGACGCGCCAAATGTGAAACTGGATACGGGCGGGTTGTCTAATGGCGGCGGGCTGATTATTCCACTGCCCAACAAGCTGGAAAAGAACGGTGTCGGTACCTTGCTGCGCGGTATTCTGGGCGCAACAGGCGGTGGATCCAAATCGCCTGCACCTGTACAGCAACAAGCCCCTGCGCCTGCCCCGGTTCCGGCAAATGACGGAACTATTGCACCGCCACCACCGCCACCAGGGGGCAGTTCATCGACCCAACAACAGCAACAGCAGCAACCGTCTGTTGAACAACAATTGCTGCGTGGGCTTGGTGATCTTTTAAAGAATAGATAAAGTGAAGTGTGCGCCCTTAGCGGCGCATGTTTTCCAGAATGAAAACACGGATCGCGCTGGACAGGTTGCCGGT
This sequence comes from Terasakiella sediminum, assembly GCF_033100395.1. Lineage (NCBI taxonomy): Bacteria > Pseudomonadati > Pseudomonadota > Alphaproteobacteria > Rhodospirillales > Terasakiellaceae > Terasakiella > Terasakiella sediminum. The sequence continues at coordinate 90,962 of NZ_JAWLVJ010000018.1, forward strand.
GCGTTCTTTGTCGATTTCGGTAATCATGGCATTCATGGAAATGCCGCGATCTTCCGCCAGGTCTTTCAGTGCATCCCAAAAGGCATTTTCAAGTGAGACGCTGGTGCCGTGACCTGCGATCGTTACTGACCTTTTGCGAAGTGATAATTTTTCCGTCATTAATGGTACGCTCATTCCGCGATGTTCCCAATACATGTTAACGGCTTCTGCACTCTGTGTCAGCATTTCGAATACTTCCCTGTAAAAGATTTTGTGTGGTTTTTTGTTTTCTTGTTAACCCCATAAATATGCCTTTCCTTTGCAGCGAACAAACGATAAGATTTCATCAAATAGATGAATAAAATTCATGTGATGATATGGTAAGACCACTTCCTCCTCTGCCGCAGCTTCGATCATTTGAGGCTGCGGCCCGACTTCTAAGTTTTAAAAAAGCCGCAGAAGACCTTAGTGTTACGCCGTCTGCGGTGTCTCATGCGGTGCAGTCGCTTGAAGATTATATTGGCGTGAAACTATTTCATCGGGTGAATAAGGGGAAACGAACGGACAATGCCCTGATCTTAACGGATGCGGGTAAAATATTACTGCCCTGTCTTTCCAGATCATTTGATGAAATCTCAGAAGTCGTGACATCGGTAATGGCGCAAGGCGCGGGCGATATCCTGACTGTGGCCACGGCACCGATTTTTGCAAAATCCTGGCTGATGCCGCGCCTGCATCGATTTGTAAGCGCGCATCCGGATGTGAATATCAGGGTGAATTCCACGCTTAATCCATCTGAAAATCTTTCCGGGCGATTTGATGTGGGGCTGATGTATGGTCGGGGTGTGTGGCCGGATCAGACTTCGCAGATGCTGTTTCCTGAAACCATGGTGCCGATTTGTTCGCCCGCGCTTATTCAATATGATCGTCCGCTGGATCAGCCTGAAGATCTTGCCCATCACACTCTCATTCATAGTGAGGCCCGACTGGTCAACTGGTCCATGTGGCTGGAAAATGCAGGGGTGCGCGGTATCAATCCTGCCAAGGGCCTGCATTTCAATCGCGCGACCTTAGCTATTGATGCGGCCATGAACGGCCTTGGCGTTGCCCTGGAAGGAAAGACGGCGGTACAGGACGAATTGGATGCGGGCACCCTGATTATCCCGTTTGAAGCTCCAGACCTGCCCGATCAACGCGATGGCTATTATCTGACGTATCCTGTAGGGCGCGGCGAAGTGCCCAAGGTTGCCCTTTTTAAAGAATGGGTACTGGAAGAAGCTGGTATGCAAAATCCGTAAGGCTGTTTATGAAAACCGTCATTTGGGAATATGTAAAAAATCATATATGATGCGATTATAGTCAATGAGGGGGGCTCATGACCTATATTCGAAAAGAAGATGGATCACCATCTTCGGTGTCTTTGCCGGATTACCTGCAAAAGACCTATACCTGGGCATATCTTAATCCAAAGACGGTGCCATTGCTCAGTTCTGCGCCTGTTGTAGCTGCGATTTTGTGGGGCAATGCCAATCGGTTGATCCTTATGACGACGGCAGAGATTATACCGGGCCAGCGTGTCTTGCAGGCTGCCGCCGTCTATGGACGTTTTTCAACGGACCTTGCAAAAGCGGTCGGTCCGACAGGGAAGCTGGATGTCATTGATGTGGCACCCATTCAAGTGGAAACCGCGCGCAAGCGGGTTGAGGGGTTTGATCAGGCAAGTGTCCGATTGGGCGATGCCTCTGTTGTGCAGACCAATCCTTATGACACCGTCATCTGTTTCTTCTTGCTGCATGAAGTACCGGAAGAGATGAAGGGGAAGATCGTGAACGCGCTTTTGGCCTCGGTCAAACCCGGTGGTAAAATCGTTTTTGTCGATTACCATAAGCCCGTCTGTCACCATCCTTTAAAACCGATTATGAGCAAGGTTTTTGATTGGCTGGAACCGTTTGCAAAAGGTCTCTGGCAGAAAGAAATTCGTGATTATGCGATAGATGCAAATCAATGGTCATGGTCCAAAGAAACCATCTTTGGCGGGCTTTATCAGAAAGTCGTGGTGACTAATACCAAAGATCGGATGGTTTGACCCATATGATCGGTTAAAATTTTCATTCTGGTTAGGAATGGCTTGTGAAGTTGTGTCATTCACAACAAACAAGACATGACGACATCCAGGATGAAAATTTTCCCGGCCTTACGGTGGCTTTGAGTCAAACCATCCGACCTTGGTATAAATCAGTGTAAGATCAGGTGTTCCCACAACATCAGGGCAGCGAAGAACAACAGGAAAGCGCCCGTTGAGGCATTCACCGTTTTCTGTACACGTGGACGCGACAGCCAGTTGCGAATGGCGTCGGCTGCAAAGGCCAGCGGGGCCTGCCAGATGACGTTGATCAGGATCAGCACGGCAGACAGGATCATCAGCTGTATGGTTACACTGCCCCGTTCCGGATCCACAAAGTTGGGCAGCAGGGCCAGAAACAGGATGATGACTTTGGGGTTCAACAGGTTACAAAGTGCCGCATCACGAATGGCTTTTCTTGACGTGATGGCCGGACCATCTGAATCAAATTTTAGCGTGGTACCGCGAAAGCCCTGAATACCGATCCATGCCAAGTAAGCCGCCCCCAAAACGGCAACCGATTTAAACAAAAATGGGCTGGAGGCCACAATTACGGAAATCCCTAAGATGGCGAGCAGCGTATGGCCGATCAGCCCGACCTGCACACCAAAGACGGTCGCCAGCCCCACATTGCGCCCGGAATTAAGCGAATATCTGAGGATCAAAACAGTATCCGGCCCCGGCGATAAGACAATCGCCCCGGCGGTCAGGACAAAGGCTAGCAGGGTGGCTGCGTCCATAATCATGCGGCTGCTTTTTCTTTGAGCCAGGCGGCCAGTGCAGCGATGGCTTCTTCCTGATTTTCGCGCATGGTGCGCCCGGAAAGGACACGGGGTTTCAGGTCGTGATCGCCATCATCGGCCCAGTGGAAATCGATGGTGTCGGGTAGGCCATATTCCACGACCTCATCCCACCAGCCCATAACGTCACGCGCACCCTGGCAGATCAGCGTCGGTGTTTTAAGTTCCATCAGATGTTCGATACGCAGATATTCGGCTTCTGATTTTCCGATGGGGTGGAAGGGATAGCCCGTCACGCAAACGCCGCGCACGGGTGTTTCTTCGGCTTCCAGTTCAGCAGCAATCATGGTGGCCATACGTCCGCCCAAGGATTTGCCACCGATGAAGATTTTGTCTGCACCGCCCAGGTCGTTGATCACTTCACGCCAGGCTGTCAGCAGCTTTGGCGTGCGGTCCGGCGGGCGTTTTTTGCCTGTCTCGCGGCGTTTCTGCATATAGGGAAATTCAAAGCGAACCACCTTGATCCCTTGTTCACCCAGACCAACGGCCACGCGTTCCATGAACTTGCTATCCATATGGGCACCTGCACCGTGGGCGAAGGCGAGAATGATGTCAGAATTTTCGGGTCCTGTGATAAGATAGTCCATGGTTTTTTCCTTATGCATTTGCTATGGATATATGAACTTAATTTTTCAGGGACGCAAGTGATGCTGAACGCAATTGACGCTATTCGTATTTTTTCCGGTGATTTTGCCGAGACAAAGCAATTCTTCGTGGAAGCTTTGGGGTTTGAAATCGGGTTTGAAGGCGAAGGTGTCTGTGTCTACGATCTGCCCGGTACCAAATTGATCCTGGAAGAGGTAGACCTGAGCGAACCTGAAACAGCAGGCATGGTCGGGCGTTTTACAGGCGTGTCTTTTGCCGTTGATGATATCAAGGCGACCTACAAAGAACTGAAAGCCAAAGGTGTCAATTTTGAAGGCAAGCCGGAGATGGAAGAATGGGGCGGGGCGCTCGCGCATTTCCGTGATCCAGCCAATAATGTCTTTACCATCGTTCAATATCCAAAACAGAACTGAGCCTTTTCTTGAGACGTGCCGTCCACCAGTTTCTGATCCTTTGCACCGCCCTGATGATGTCATCGGTTGCGGTGGCACAGGATCGTGGCCCCGTGCTTGCAACCATTCAGCAAATTCCTTATAGCTTCATCGACAAAAATGGCCGGGAAGCAGGTTATCTTTATGATGTTGCAAAGGCGATTTTGCGTGAGGCAGGCTATGTGGATGATGTCCAGATGCTGCCGCTAAAACGCATGCAGAATGAATTGCAGCGCGGTGATGTCAGCTTTGGCATTCTGGCAAGTACGCCATATGTGGTGAAACATTATGATGTGGTGGAACCGCTGGGGTTGAATCTGGATGCCGGGGTTTTGCCGCGTGCCGGGGTTGAAGTCTATTCTTATGAGGACTTAATGGGTCTGAGGATTGCCACGCCCTTCGGCCTGAAGATCAATGATCGTTTTGATAATGACAGCACGCTCAGTAAATTTGAAACCAAAGACTATAATCAAAGCACCATCATTATGAAACGTGGCCGGGTTGATGCGATCGCAGGTGGTGTGGAAAGCATCACCTATAATGCCCGTATCAACGGTTATGATGTGGACGGCATGTTTGGCACACCGCTGATCTTTCAGGATTATGAGATTGCGCTGATCAAGCAAAAGAAATTTAGTGATGAAAAAGTGATTGATCGTCTGCGCATCGCTGTACGTCGTCTGCGTGATGCTGGTGTGTTTAAAGAAATCCATGCGGACTTTATAAAGAACTAAAAATCACAATGTCCGAAAGTGGCGGGTTTTACTGGAAGCAGGGGCCTAAGATTGTCATATGACGATTGAAGGAGTTTTTCATGGAAACGCAAATGCGCCTGACCGACTGGATTTTACTGATCCTGCTCTCTCTGATCTGGGGTGGATCTTTTTATTATGCTGAAATTGCGTTGCGCGAAGCCAGCCCACTGGTCGTGGTCTGGGGTCGGGTTGCCGGGGCTGCGGTGATCCTGTTGCTGGTTCTGCGCATCAAAGGAATTCCTTTTCCGAAAGGGCAGGGGCTCTGGATAGCTTTTTTTGTGATGGGGCTGTTAAACAACGTGATCCCTTTCACACTGATCGTTTGGGGACAAACCGCAATTACCGGATCGCTGGCTTCGATCTTTAATGCCACTACCCCCTTGTTTACAATCGTCCTGGCGCAGTTTCTAACGCAGGATGAAAAGATCAATCTGTTGAAAGTCGTTGGCCTCTTGCTTGGGTTTGCTGGCGTGATCGTGATGGTCGGGGTTGAGGCATTGTCCGGTCTTTCCGGTGTGGTCCTGGCGCAAATAGCGGTTTTGGCAGCCGCCATTTCCTATGGCTGTGCGGCGATCTGGGGCAGGCGCTTTAAAGGGATTAATCCGATGGTGACAGCGACAGGGCAGGTGACCTGTTCCGGCTTTGTCATGACACCGATTGCCTTGTTCTTTGGTTTCCCGGATGGATATTTCGTCCCGACTGGCGAAGTGCTGTTTGCCATCGGTTTTATGGCACTGGTCTGTACGGTGTTTGCGTATATTCTCTATTTCAAAATCCTCGCCACATCCGGGGCAACCAACCTGATGCTGGTGACCTTTCTTGTACCGCTCAGTGCCATTGCGCTTGGCAGTTTGTTTTTGGGGGAACAGCTGAGCACGGATCAACTGATCGGGATGGGACTGATTCTGTTTGGTTTGTTGATCATAGACGGGCGCTTGTTCAAAAGACCCTAAGCTTTGCCGATGGGGGCGAATGTGCCTCGTGTCAGGTCTTTCAGGTCAGTCGGTGACAGTTCAATTTCAAGTCCGCGTTTTCCAGCACTGACAAAGATGGTGTTCTGAGTTTCGGCAGATGTATCAATCAGGGTGGTCAGTTGTTTCTTTTGCCCCAACGGGCTGACCCCGCCCAGCACATAGCCAGTAGTGCTTTGTACTTTTTTGGCGTCCGCCATGCCTGTCTTTTTGACTTTCAGGGCTTTGGCGACCTGTTTCAAATCCAGCATGCCTGCGACAGGCACGACACAGACGCAGAGATCGTTTTTTTCTGTTGCGACCACCAGGGTCTTGAAAACCTGATCCAAAGACAGTCCCAGCTTTTCTGCGGCCTCTTCTCCATAAGACTCTGCTTTAGGATCATGTTCATATTGATGAATGTGAAAAGTGATCTTTTTCTTTTTTGCCAGATTAATTGCGGGGGTCATTCAACTTTTCCTGTGTACTTTTGATCTATGCCAAACCGGAGATTTTTAAATCAGCTAGAGTATAGCCAGAATTTAAAGAAATAGTTCAATATTCGGGGAATAGTGAAGATGAAGAACGTTTTAGGGAGAGTCCTTATTATCGGTGCGGCGCTGGTTTTGTCAAACCAGGCCTTTGCTGATGGGGCAACTGTTTATGAAGATACCTGCAGCGGCTGTCACGGGGAAGACGGTCGCGGCGCTGAAGGAATGGAAGGTGTGCCGGATTTTACCAACGCACCAGCCATTTGGGCAAAAGATGATGCGGCGCTGACTCAGTCATTACGGGAATTGAGAAACCGGGCGCAGAAATTGCCATGCCACCACGCGCGGGTGACGATGAATTAACAGATGCACAAATCAAAGACGCTGTGATGTATATCCGCAAGACATTTGCGAAATAAGCACCTCAGTACTGATGAGGGGGGCGACGCCTCGGGCCATTGATCCGGGGCGTCATTTTTATTACCATTCAAACCGTTCGATCCCGTCAAAGGACAGCTCGGATCCATCGGATAGAATGATTGTGCCTTCGGCATCTTCGGACAGTTCCAGATAGCCATCGGCCTGTTCTTCGATGGACCCGGAGGTCAGCTCGATGGTCCAGTCATCTTCTGACATGGCAACACCATCATCATTGCCTTCCAGATAAACCGTATCGGTCCAGCCAGCCCCGCCATCTACAGTGTCTGATCCGGCGCCTTCACCAAAGAAGAATAGATCGTCGCCTGATCCGCCTTTCATGACATCGTCACCAGCACCACCGTCGAAGGTGTCGTTGCCTGATCCTCCTTTCATGACGTCGTCACCGTCACCGCCGGAAAGGCTGTCGTCGCCTTTACCGCCCAGCAGAATGTCATTTCCATCGCCACCATCGAGGTTGTCATCACCATGACCACCGGACAAACGATCATCGCCTTCGCCACCGGATAAAGTGTCATTCCCGGTACCGCCTTCCAGCTTGTCGTTTCCGGCACCGCCCATCAGGACGTCATCGCCGGAACCGCCTTTCAGGACATCGTTGCCATCGCCGCCGTCCAGTGTATCGTCGCCTGCGCCGCCGACAAGTTTGTCGTTGCCGGAACCACCGTTCAGGACATCGTCGCCTTTACCACCGTTCAGGATGTCATTACCGGAACCACCATTCAGCTGGTCATTGCCATCACCACCATGGAGCTTGTCGTTTCCGGCGCCACCATTGAGAACATCATCACCCTTGCCACCGGACAGGACATCTTTGCCTGCACCGCCTTCAAGGATGTCGTCCCCGGAACCACCGGAGAGGC